>NZ_JBIVMY010000026.1:0-81688 GCF_044753325.1 Pseudomonas sp. NPDC088414
TGTGGTCACCTTTCGTCCAGGGCAGAAGTTGAAGGCCCGAGTTGAGGCTTATGCTGGAACCAAGTCATAACGACGAACTACCCGTCATCCCGGGCAAACGCTATTTCACCATTGGTGAAGTCAGCGAGCTGTGTGCGGTAAAACCGCACGTGCTGCGCTATTGGGAGCAGGAGTTTCCTCAACTCAACCCCGTCAAACGCCGCGGAAACCGCCGGTATTATCAGCGCCAGGACGTGCTGATGATCCGGCAGATCCGCGCGCTCCTTTACGATCAGGGGTTCACCATCGGCGGCGCACGCTTGCGTTTGTCCGGCGATGAAGCCAAAGACGACACCACCCAATACAAGCAAATGATCCGCCAGATGATCGCTGAGCTTGAAGATGTACTGGTGGTGCTCAAGAAATAAAAAGCTGCGTTTGAATACTTCCAGTTTTCAAAAGCTTGCGATATATTCTTGAGCGCTCTTCGAGACGAAGGGCGGTTTCAAACCAGTCGGGGCGTAGCGCAGTCCGGTAGCGCGCTAGCATGGGGTGCTAGGGGTCGAGTGTTCGAATCACTCCGTCCCGACCATATAATTCAAGGGGTTGCGAGATTTTTCTCGCGACCCCTTTTTATTCTATAGCGCTTTTCCCCCTACAAAACGACTGGCTCTTGCTGGAATCTTCTATCAGAACGGCTTGCTCCAGCCCTTGCCTGATCGCGCTAATTGGATTGAAATAGGCTTGATGGCTTTATAGTGGCTTTTTCTACATTGCTCATTAACGATCGACGGCATTTTGGCCTCGATGCAGGGAGGCAAATTGATGCGAGCTCTTTTGAGGTATCCGACGCAGGTTGGCACCTTCTACATTGCCCACTCGACTGACGGGCGATTTCACCCAGTGTTTGATGATGAGAGCCTGGGCAGCTATCGAAGCATTACCCATGCGATGAATGATCTGACAAGTGATGCAACTAGCTCGGTGCTGCACCCCAAAACATTTGAGTTGCTGGATACTTCTGTTCTCGGATTACCAGATAATCCTGGCGAGTGGATCCGCGTTTAGGTTTCATACGTCCCATGGCGTCGCTTCTCGGGTGCCTGCGGGCAACGTTCCTTATTTATTTACTTTCTTAGAGCGTCGTATGGTGAGTATGAAAAAAATAGGTTTGTATGCGGGGATTTTAGGCGCTTTGGCGTCAGTAGCTGCGCTGGTATTACCAGGAACCGCCGTGTCGCAGAGTAGCAGCGGGGCAAATAGTCCAGTCATTTCTGGGAACGGCAATACCGTTAACTACCAGTCGCAGACTGGGTTCCCTAGCGCTGAAACAATCAGGGCACAACGCCCTAATATCAGTGAGCGGCAGTACCAAGCGATACAACCGGGAATGACGTATGACGAGGTACTAGAAATCGTGAAAATACCCGGTAAAGAAGCCGCAAGTACGGGGAGGGTTCAGGTCTACACTTGGGGTACTGAAGTGTATGTCTACATGACGGTGACACTGGTGGATGGCAAGGTCCAATCAAAGTCTCATTGATACCGATTCCCTTACTCAGGCGTCTTGTGGTGTCGTCGATGAGTAACTTTACCTTTTAGCAAGAATTTGCCGGCGCAGGACAGCGCTAAGTAAGCATTTTGTCCGTCATAAATATTAATGAGTTTCCTGCCTTCTTTCGTGCCTACAACTGGTCGAACGTGAACCACAAGGCGCGAGGGTATCCGGGCGACATATATCCCGCCTTCCCATGGATAAAGTCGTTAGAAGATCGTGGCAGTTGGCTTGTTAAACAGCCGATAATTACTGAGGCTCCGACGGACTATGTCCGTGAGCTTCTCGCCTGGGGGGCCGGAAAGAACGATCCCCGAATGAGATTTGAGGTCGGTCTGGGCAACGTTTCACTGCTGAGTATCTTCGAACCAGTAGTTGCCAATATCGGTAGTCCAAAGGCCGCGATCACTGCGGCGCTTCAGATCCCCGGGTGCGGGTTGACCTACGCATCGAAGCTGCTGCGGTTCTTGCGGCCGGATGTGCACGCTAGCCTTGATGGGCGTATACGCGAAGCAATGCTTAAAGCCGGATTGCTTAAAAAAATTTACGACAGTAATGAAAATTCGATGGTCCGAGGCTACGTTGCATTCCAGGCCTTCTGCGCTGACCTGGTTACGCAACTCGATGAGGCGAAGATCGCCCGGCTGGGATGTAATCTTCTGGCGGCGCCAACAGAGACAGGCTGGCGAGTGGCAGACGTAGAAATGGCGTTGTTCACTTGGGCCGACCGCTCGAACCCAGGATCAGGTGCTGAGAGCCAGATAACTAACCCTCAGTGAAAGAAGTGTGGCCCGTGCCTTGGCCGCAATCAGCGTTATAAGCCTTTAAAAACCGTTACTTGATCAAAACAAACGCCCGCACGGCACCAGCAGCCTGGAGAAGGAAAATCCTCCTTGTGCTAGCCAGCAGCCTAAGGGCAAGACCAATGGATCAACGAGCAATGAGCTTTAAACCTCGTTAGTGACTCCAAACGGAATATGTACAGATGGCACTACTGTGCTGGCTGAACGTAGATGGCCCGACTGGTCATCGAAGAAAATATGCGGTCTTAGCACACCCAATACCTTCCTTTTTTCGATACCACCCAGAAAAAACGCGTCATTGGCCATCACGCCCCAGCTTTTTAGCGTATTTAAAGCCCGTTCATGTGAAGGCGCATTGCGCGCTGTGACGATAGAAACACGGAAGCGATTTTCGTAACTGGGATCGGCTCTTTTGCGTTGCTCTTCTGCAGCCTGAATCTTCCCCATCCGCACGAGAAACTCCTGCAAAGGGCCAGGATTGTGTGGTTGCATCACGTTTTTAACCTCATGGGCATGAAAGTTCGTAAGACCTTGGCTTTGCATCACCGCCTCGGACTCGTCACCCGCCAATACCCCATCGAAGTCGAATGCAATACGCAGTGAGTTGTCCTGTTCGTCGTCGACGATCGTTGAGTCCAGCACTTGACCAGCAGGGTAGCGAGCCTTGATCGCGGCATCTACGTCCTCTTTGTTGGCAGACAGAAACAAGGCTATGTTCAACGCGGGAATGAACTCATAGGGCGAACGCCCCTGCATGAAAATAGCGCGAGTGATGCCCAGACCGTAATGCTCGATGGTTTTCATCACGCGCAGTCCTGTGTCGGGATCATTTCTGGATAGTAGAACCACCTCCACCAAGGGATCATTTTCGGGATCTGTGCTCAGGTCATTAAGTGATAGCAAGCGCCTGACGAATGAGAACGCAATACCCTTTGGCAAAGGAGTTGTCAGGTTTTCTTCTTGAAATTTTCGATAGTGTTGCTCACCTTGACTTCTGAATACTGCGTCCGACTCGGAGAGGTCGAATACGGCGCTAGATGCAACGCCGATGACTAGACGATTTTCTAAATCGTAGGGCATGAAATGTCCCTCTGAGTGATTGAGTACACGCGACCTTCCCTGTAGGTGTGGTCTGGATGAAGCTCTAAGGTAGCGCACGACGGGGTATGTTTGAGTGCCTGTTTTTCTGTCCACAGTGAATCTTCCACTATTGACTACACTCGACGAGCGGGCATCGCTTTGGCTAATCCTAAAAGTCACTAGAGCTGGCATTTGGACGACAGAGCATCTGAATGGACTTTTGATGAGGTCAGAATCAAATGCAAAGGCAAGGCGATTCGATTTTTCTTAGTGCTTCTGACTTGGTTGGGCATCTTAACTGCCGGCACTTAACGAGTCTTGACTTAGCTGTGGCGAATGGCGAGCTAGAACGCCCTGCTATCTGGGACCCATTGCTGCAGATTCTTTGGGAGCGTGGCGCGCGACATGAACAAGGCTTTGTCGAGCACCTACGATCCCAAGGTCTATCCGTGACATTCATTGACGGTATCGGAGTTGATGACGAATCGGTTGAGCGCACAAGGAGCGCCATGTTCGCTGGGGATGAGATCATAGTACAAGGCGCGTTTCGCGCGAATGGTTGGGTGGGGCGCACGGATGTCCTCAGGCGAATAGAGGCCGAGAGCGATCTTGGAGCATGGTCTTATGAGGTGATCGATACCAAGCTTGCTCGTGAGACGAAAGGTGGAACTGTCTTGCAGCTTTGCTTGTACGCTGATCTAGTCGGCACCATCCAAGGGGGTTGCCCGACACATAGCTATGTAGTTGCCCCATGGTCCGGGTATGAGCCACAGATGTATCGAATGGATGATTACGCAGCGTACTTCCGACGAGTCAAAAGCAGCCTTGTAGCTGCTATCGAGCACGCGGGGGAGGTGATCTATCCTGAACCGAAGGAGCATTGCGACATCTGTCGTTGGCAGAGTCGTTGCGACCGTAAACGTCGAGAGGATGACCATCTCTCGCTTGTGGCCGGAATCACCAAAGTACATATCGATGAGTTAAGGCGGCACGGCATAGAAACTATGACGGATCTAGCAGCTATGCCGGTTCCGCTTCCATGGAGGCCCTCGCGCGGGGCAGTACATTCGTACGAGCGGGTACGAGAGCAGGCGCGCATTCAGGTCGAGGGACGCGACACAGGGAACGTGCTTCACGAACTTTTACCTGTGACGGAAGGATTCGGTTTAGCGAGCCTACCCGAACCCTCAGTCGGGGATATCTTCTTCGATCTGGAGGGCGATCCATTTGCTGGGGAAGGCGGCCTTGAGTACCTGTTTGGTTATACTTTTATTGATGGTAACAATGGCATCGCTTACACGGTTGACTGGGCGCTATCTCGTGAGGAGGAAAAACTGAATTTCGAGCGTTTCATCGACTTCGTCATCGCTCGACAGGAGCAATACCCGGATCTGCACATTTACCATTTCGCACCCTATGAGCCGGCTGCTCTAAAACGGTTGATGGGGCGGCATGCAAGTCGTGAGGAAGAGATTGATGCTCTTTTGCGCTCTAAACGCTTTGTTGACCTTTACAGCGTGATACGAAATGGGCTACGAGCGAGCGTGGAAAGTTACTCGATCAAAAAGCTTGAGCCCTTATATGGTTTCATCCGAGATACAGCGCTTTCAGAAGCAAACATGGCCCTTGCTAAGGTTCAAGCATGTCTTGAGCTGGGAGATTTAGCATTCATCAGTGATGCTGATCGTTATGTTGTGACTGGATACAACCGAGATGACTGCGTATCTACATGGCGCCTTCGGGACTGGTTAGAAATACGGCGCACCAATTTGATCGATGTTGGCAATATCATTCTCCGACCGGAAGTGCCTGAGAGCGTGCCAAGCGAGGCCCTTGGTGAATGGCAAGAGAAGATCAATGGGCTTATCGAACGGTTGACGGACGGGGTTCCTACTGATGCGGCGGAGCGCACGGCCGAGGAGCATGCTCGATGGATTCTCGCGCATTCGCTCGACTGGCACCGCAGAGAACAGAAGGCGCTTTGGTGGGAGTATTTTCGCCTTTCCGACCTTATGGCAGAAGATTTGCTCGACGAGCGAGCTGGACTTTCAGGTCTAACATTTGTGGGTGTGAATGGGGGAACCGCTAAGGCCCCCATTCATCGCTACAGCTTCCCTCCTCAAGAAACGGAGATGCGCGGCAGTGAGGATTTGCACACTTTAGGAGGCAGGAAGCTAGGCAGCGTCGACGCAATTTCTCTGGATGAACGTTGGGTCGATATTAAGAAAAGAGGGGACAGTGCAAATATTCATCCTGAGGCAGTTTTTTCCCACACAGTTATTAATACTACTGTCCTCGCCAATGCGCTTGTTCGCATCGGCGAACATGTCGTTGCTCATGGGATGGAGGGAGGCGGACCCTTTCAGGCCGCTCGTGATCTTCTGATGCGTCTGCCCCCTCGTATAGGCAATCAACCGATCCAGCATGATGGTGAGCCTGCCCTAGATGCCGCACTCCGTGTTGCGGCACATATCGAAAGTGGACTGCTTCCAATCCAAGGGCCGCCAGGTGCCGGCAAGACGCACACAGGCTCACGCATGATCTGTTCTCTCGTACAAACCGGGAAGACTGTTGGAGTAACTGCCAATAGCCACAAGGTCATCCGCAATCTTCTCGATGGAGTTGTGAAGGCTTCTGAAGAAATGGGAATTGAAGTTTGCTGCTTTCAAAAACCTTCGGAGATGGAACCAGATCAGCAGCGATTGCGGTTTGTAAAAAGTAATGCTGATTTGCTAAGCGCCATCGGCAGCAGAGCAAATGTGGCAGGAGGGACTGCTTGGCTGTGGGCGTTGCCTGATGCAGCACACTCCGTAGATGTACTGTTTATTGATGAAGCGGCGCAAATGGCGCTTGCGAATGTAATTGCGGTATCACAAGCGGCGAATAGCGTTGTGTTGCTAGGCGATCCGCAACAACTCGATCAGCCGATGCAGGGTAGTCATCCAGAAGGCACTGATGTTTCAGCTCTGCATCATATTCTTGGTGAAGAGCAGACGATTGCGCCTGACCGAGGTCTTTTTCTTGCGGAGACATGGCGTCTTCATCCGGATATTTGCTCCTATACGTCCGAACTATTCTACGAGGGGCGTCTTCATCCTCGCCCAGGATTGGAGGTTCAAGCAATTCGCTCACCCGGACGCCTCAATGGTTCAGGCCTCCGCTATGTTGCAGTCCTTTCTGAAGGCAATCAGAGTTCCTCGCCGGAAGAGGCTGATTGCGTTCGAACGCTCGTGGAGGAAATCCTTGCGTCAGGCACGACCTGGATCGACAGGCATGGTGTTGAGCGACTGATATCGCTTCAAGATATACTAATCATTGCTCCCTATAATGCGCAGGTGTTCGAGCTACAGGATCGCATTTCGGGAGCTCGGATCGGAACGGTCGACAAATTCCAAGGACAGGAAGCACCGATCGTTATTTACTCGATGACAACATCAAGCTACGTCGATGCACCGCGTGGAATGGAGTTTCTCTACAGCCTAAACCGACTGAATGTCGCTACATCACGTGCGAAATGTGTTTGTGTACTCGTTGCGTCGCCTACATTGTTTGAGGCTCAATGCCGAACACCCCGCCAGATGCAACTCGCCAATGCTTTCTGTCGGTACGATGAACTTGCGATGAGAATATGAGAAGAGCGTACTAACCCTGACTTCTGAGGGGCACGCCGCGCAAGGTAATGGATACAGTGGTCAAGTTATTTTGAACGCTGGCTTGGGTTTATCCGGCCAGTGATTCAGCCTCTGCTGACGTCCTATATTGTGGGCAAAAATCTTCGGGAAAGTAGATGTCATATTGAAGGACGGTGACGCTATGCAGATAGCCACTTCATCATTAAAGGTGAGCAATTCGAGACGTATAGAATGTTTGCGGGTAACGCCTCGTTGCCGATGATGATGCGGTACTCTCATATCTCACCTGACTATTTACAGGGAACCATTCAGTTCGGTCCGACACTACAATAAGCTAAATTCCAATTGTCAGGGAGTGGAAATGAGGAAAACGGTAGATATCAGCAAAGTTGCCGGGATTGAGTATCACGGTAGTTCTGGAATTACTCAGAACTCCATCGACGCCATCGTGAATATCATCAACTCTGGCGAGCAGATCAAGTCAGCCTGGATTTTATCTTGGTTCGATGGAAGCATTGGTGAGCATAGTTTTTTACTAAGTATATTCCCTGCGCGACAGGTGCTTATAAAGACAGGCTTCACGTCGGGGTATTCAGGAGAGGGGCCGAGTGGGCTTTCCACCGCTCTGAAGATCCTACAACTGCATAGAGTAGAGATTGAAGAGTACGACATCGATCGAGCGATGAAGCATCGGATTGAGGCTGGATGCCTACTTTCATCTGATTTGGAAAGACTGGAAAAATCTCGCCCTATTCGTCCAACTAGATTCTACGACTACATCCTACGACAACCAAATTTGCCGCAAGAAACTGACGTCCGTGATGTTCAGCAATGCTTTCCTGCTGCTATCAATTTAGGGCTTCTCGACGAGAGACTTGTAGAGTTGGCGATCAGCCTCCTTGAGAGTCCGGACTCAGCGATTAATACCGCCTTTCGTCGATTAGAAGACATTGTCAGAGATAGAGTAGGCATTTACGACAAGAGTGGCACTCATCTGTTCAAGAAAGCTTTTGAGGGCGACAAGTCCCTGCTCCACTGGAACGATCTGGACGGCGGCGAGCAGGCAGGAAAAGCGGGACTGTTCGTGGCGGTTTTTCTTGCCTACCGTAATCCCCGGGCTCACCGTGAAATCCTCTGCAATCCCCAGGAAGCCGTGCGCGAGTTCATGCTGATCAACCAGCTCTATCTCTTGGAAGCATCGGCGGTGGAGCGGATCACCAACGTCGTCTCCTCTGAATGAGGAGCGGAGTAAGCGCTGGTTATGAATCGCCCCAGGTTTCGTAGACACCTCTTTGCCTTAAACTGACCGTCTTGGCGAAGGGCTGTCGGTGCTGTCCGGGCGATGTGGTCGATTCCATTGGCAGCTCTACTGGCGCGTGTCTAAACTTCAAAGTGCTATCATCGCCGCGTCCAAGTGTCATAGATTAGAAAAAGCGAGCGTTGTAGATGGCAAGGATGATTCCGGAGCATGGACCACACCACACTGAAAGCTACGGTGAGCGTCACCTGTACTCAGTCCTCAAATCCCAGCTACCTGACGAATACACCGTAATCCATAGCCTGCCATGGTTGTGCTCCGCAGTAAGCAAGCTCGACAAACGAGCGAGGCCGACAGGAGAGATTGATTTTCTGATAGTCCATCCAGAAGATGGGGTCTTAGCCCTTGAGGTTAAGAGTGGTGTTTATCGAATCGAGAATTCTTTCTTTGTACATGTCCGCAATGGCTACAAGATAGACCCGCTCAGTCAAACCAAAAAAAATGTCCATGGATTCGCGTCGTGGCTTGGTGCTGACCCGGCACTAGGCCTGAAAATCGGATACGGGTTTGTTTTTCCTGATTCGGATTTTGATCGATCTAATATCCCAGGAATGTACGATACCCAATCCAATCCGCCTCAGTCGCTCTATATAGATTTTGAGGCGTACCCTGACGTCGCTCAGAAAATCATAGACCTCATGAAGTATTGGAAGAGAGCACTTCGAAATTCTGATTTGGGTCCTTCCAGAACCCAAGAGCTGATCGACTACCTTGCGCCAAAAATTGATGGTCAGCCTCGGTGGGCGAGTCGAATTCGCTATGACAATAAAGTTTGGCTTCAGTTAACAAGCGAGCAAAGTTTGGTCGTCCGTTCTGTGCTGAGGAACAAGGACTCACTGATCACGGGCTGGCCAGGTACTGGGAAAACCTTGATAGCTATCGAGGCTGCGAGGAAACTCTCGGTGGAGGGCAAGCGGGTATTGGTCCTCTCATTCAATGCACGGCTCACTGAGCATATTCGTGCGCAGCTTGAAGGCTATCGAACCTGCACAGTGATGACTTGGCACGGTCTCTGCCGTCAAGCAGCAAATGCGCTGAATCATTTATCGGAGGGGGAGGAGTGGTATAAGGTCAAGTGTTTAGAAGATCTCGATATCGCTATTAACAAGGGATTGCTAGGAGAGTATGACGCCCTTGTCGTAGATGAATCGCAAGCCTTAGCAGAATCTTGGTGCAAGACGCTTGTAAGTTGGTTTGATGGGAAGCCAAAAGCATTTTTCTGCGACGAAACTCAAGTATTCAAATTCGAACGCAACGGCGTGACCTTAGACGGCTTGACGGAGATTTTAGGAGTAGCTGCTTTTCCGCTTTCGATCATCTTACGCATGCCGAAAGCAGTTACCGAAATTCTTTCAGAGGTAGTTCCTCCCAAGATCCAGTTGTCCTCACCACGAGTAGCTGAACCGGAAACTGCGCTTGAAATCATCACGTTGACCCCCTGTGAGGAGCTTCTACGTATTAAGTCTGAACTAGTCGCGGGTGGCGTTGGTTCTGAGAATATCGTCGTTTTGACAGGGTCGATAATTGATAGGCAGTATTTTGATTTTTTGAAAGCTGAGAAACTAGCTACTGAAAATATAGCGAAATTTCGTGGTTTAGAAGCTGCCGTTGTTATTGTTTTGGGCGCTGAAGCATTAGATACAGCCGAGCTTTTCAGCGCCTACTCCCGCGCAACGACGAAGTTTGTAGCTATTTACAATGCTCATAATCGTCAATGGAAAGGCCGTCTGGATTTTCAATCGCGGTTGCAGGGGAAGCCTGAAAGTGCAGCGATTTTGAAAAAAGCCCAAGTCCCGCTTCGCATTAGGAATATGGTGGCGCGTTGCACTTCTATTAGACCCTTGGGCATGAAGAGCTTGGATGTAATGTGGGCTGGGGATTGGGGGGCGATGCTGGTTGAATTTAAAGCGCACGAAACTCAACTCGTACTATGGGTTAATTATCTGTCCCGAACTATCTCTCATCCTATATTTATATGGTATGGAGATACGCTCACTAAATTTTACATGGTTGTGCCCGAGTTAAATGGAGAGATTGAATCGTGTGGTCATTATTCTCTGGCTATGGAAGAGTGCAAGGCATGCGGTTCCCTTACTCCGCACAGTGATACTGCGAAAATCAAGTGTGCACTTTGCTATACGGTGGAGAGCAGGTTGTTGCCGCCCGATCAGGATATCATCGACCAAATTTCTTTGTATGATGCAGTGATCACCTCGAGGCTGCCGACACATCAGACTCTACAGTTGCGACCCCATCTTCCTTTAGAGGTGGCAGCAGTAGCAGCACTGATGCGCGCGAATAAAAATAAAGTTCGAAGCAATATCCTCTTGGTCCAATTACCTTCCGGACGAAACCTGTATGCGACCGCGTTCGTGTTTGCACAATCCAGGATCGCAGTCTGCTTGCCTAAGACAACTATGTCGGTAGATGTTCTCGCGGATGAGATTTACTATCGCTACAGGGAATTGGAGCAGATTTCGCTAGCAGAGTGGCGTTCAATTGTTGCGAGCGCCTTCGCCACTTTCAAGCAGAAAGGTTATGTGGTCAGAATTGGTAAAAAGCTATATCAGCCCGTGGAAGATGTAGATGCACCAGTACCTAAGCGGTATGCCAATGATTAATGAGGATGTGCGCAGATGGTGGCTGGTAGAGAATTTAGTGCTGCTCCCAGGGGTAGGTGAGGGGAGTTATGGTCGTTCGAAGTCAATGTCAGAGGTCCTAGACCGCATGCCTGGCGACTCCTGTGTTGGGGGGCTCTGTTATCTCGGCTAATCGAGGTAGCCGTCCATGAGCTTCGACGTTTTTGCGCTCTTTAGCCATTGACTCACTAGCGCGTGAGGCTCGGTTAATTGATAGGGGGCTTCAAACGTTCCCCGGACTATAGGTGAGTTCAAATCAGTGCCAGTCGTGGCGAGCGAGGTGTCACGGTCGAGCACCTGGAATCGGACATTGCCTTCGACCTGAGGAAGTTTGGGTTTGGGTTTGCGTTGCAGTTGTTTTTCCGATTTGGCCCCAGAGGGCCACGGCCAGGCCAAGGAGAGGGATGCCGGGTTTGCAGCAAGCTTTGGCGACGGCGACGTCGGAAACACCAATGTCGTGGGCTAACTTGACCATGGGCATTTGCCATACTTTTTCGAACAGTTCCGCAACGGTGACGCTTACGAATGCGTACATGCAGTCTTTCACTGATGGTGATTTTAGCCATAAAACGGACTACCCCTACTTTTCCCCCCACAAAAATGCCGGCTCTTGATGGACGTTCCTAGACTTTCGTAGAGCAGAACACCGCTGGAGCTCAAGTTAATACTTGCTTAGAAAAATCCAGAGTGAAATTTTGGAAGCTTTCAAGAAGTATAAAAAAGAAGATGGGGTGCTAGGGGTCGAGTGTTCGAATCACTCCGTCCCGACCATATTTCCTGAATAAAATCAGACACTTAAGCCGATCATCCAGATCGGCTTTTTTGTGCTTGCACAAAATCCGCGCAAAACTTGCGCAAAACTACCCGGTGATTTCGCTGATATTCAGGTCAGGGATTGCCTCTGACCAGACGATTTCTGCGTGGTCTTTCTGGAAGCTCTTCGTCATGAGCGCGCTGGCGTGGCCGGCGATCCTCTGACCGTCTTTCGTTAAAAAGAAGTCTGATATAAAAGCGATTAAGGCTATTCATTTGAGGCCAACACCAAATCAAGAGTTATCACAGAGGTCCATTGAAGCGCTGCTCACAAGATTGGGCTTGGCTGACATTCCAGTTATTTTTCACGTGCCGGGAAGGCTGCAGCCTGATTTCCTCTTCGCTGCGGCTTTCTCTGACCGTTCCGCATTGCTCTTGGCCATGGCCTACCTCTTCAATTCCGCTGGTCGGACAAGTCCAGCCAGGTCTGTCGGCCTCGGTGGTGGGCACGCTTGGTGATTCGTCTCACGCAGCTACCTTCAACTGGTGCCATGCACCTCCTTGTGTGACCGTGCTGGCACAGTTTGATGGCACTATCGTGTCAATTCGGTTATGTTTTCCCTTCGGCATGAGGCCGATGGAGGGGGACATGGCTACTAATCGTGAAATTGCGTTGGAGCAGGCGCTTGTCGCAACGTTTGCTGCAGCCAAAAAACTTGGTATCGATCAAGGCACATTGCAACAAGAGTCTCGTGAGATTATTCAGCGCTACAGCCAGTTCGTGGAGCTGGATCAGCCTCATGTCGCCGACGCTCGAAAAGAGCTGGCAGGTGCTTGGGATCAGTTCAAAGCAATTGCGGGCAAATAATTTCGTCCTCTGGCTCACCGGGTGAGTCGTGCAGGATTCGCAAGCTTTCGTTGCGGAACTCCTGCGACACCTTTCCAACAATAATAAAAGGTGTCGTGACACTCCTGAGCATCAATGCCGCAGTTCCGAACTCCGCGGCGATCACATTCCGCAACAGGTTCTGATACGCCTCCTGCTGGTTGTTGAAACCGTGTTCTTTGATCTGACGCCTCAGGTCGGGCTTGAACACCCCGGCGACCTCAACCGTAAACTTCTCGACGCTGTTTTGAGCATTGTGCTTATCGCCGTGGGTTTTTCGCCTACGGATCTACTACGGCTCAAGGCGCGGCATTGATCGCGGGGGTATCGCCTCAACTGCGGGTGGCGTAATTCAGATGCTGAGTCCGCAGGTAAAGGGTTTGTCGCAAAGCGCATCTCCTGAAAACTCACCGTCCTACACCTTTGGCAGCGCCAAAACCACAACAGCGAGCGGCAAACCGGTACCGATCTGCATCGGCGAGCGTCGATGGGGGGGATGATCATCTCGGCCTCGATCCTGGCTGAAGACAAAGTGTAAGCAGAACAGCAGTAAACCAACCGCCCGCGAGGCGGTTTTTTTATGCCTGGAGGAAAGCATGGGCGCAGCGCAACAGATCGAGATCTACGGCGAGAGGGCGGCAGCAGCAAGCCGAAGTCGCCGGTAGAAGCCAGCGACAGCCTAAAGCTGCTGATCGCCGTGGGCGAGGGCGAGTTTGATAGTGTCCCAACCGATTACGACATCTACCTGGACAACACGCCGATCCGCGATGCCAGCGGCAACTACAACATCCCGAACGTGAAGTGGGGCTGGCGCCCGGGCTCGGTGGATCAGGCCTACATCCCGGGCATGCCGTCCGTGGAGAACGAGACCTCGCTGAACATCGAGTTGCGCAGCGATTCGCCATGGGCGCTTATTACCGAATTCCGCTACCGCAAAGTTGCGGTTCAGCCTGACACACTGTTCGTGTCGATATCCCAGTCTGGCGAAACAGCCGACACCCTGGCCGCCCTGCGTAATGCCAAAGAACTCGGATTTCTCGCCAGCTTGGCCATTTGCAACGTCAGCATCAGCTCGTTGGTGCGAGAGTCCGACCTGACCCTGCTAACCCAGGCGGGTCTCAGCGCCTGGAACTGTACGCACCAAGGGTTTAAAAGGCTGGACGTTTTCATTGAAGTACGAGGCGACGTCCGAAACGCTCCTGGCCATTCAGCCTCGCATGCGTGTTCGCGGATAACTCCGAAAGGGATCCCCCAGGACGCCCTGGCCGAGGCATTCCATGACAGCTCTTTACCCGTTCGGGGCGGGGGTATTGATGCAACAAAACTCGGATGCACTCGTTCGCTCCGCTGGTTGCCGTTGGGCGCGGAGGCGAGTGCATTCGGGATAGGTCGGGAAATTGATGACTAGTTGCGCGGACTCACTGCGGTACGACACGCAGAAAAAAGCCCGCGAGAGAGGCGGGCTTCAGGGAGGGGCTTCAGAGGCAGTCGGATTTGCCTATCTGAAACTCGACTACCGGTGAGCTGGTTGAATCTTTGTAGAGGAGGTCAATGGCAAGACCCGATTTCACGAACTGTCCCAAACCTTTTTCATTACAGAAGGCAGTAGCTGCAAGCGCTCTTGCGTCTTTGGTGAATTCATCAGAATCGATTTCGTCTTTCGTAACTTTTGTGAGTGTGTAAGAGATACGCATGACTTCATCGCTGTAGGTCACAGAATCGGCACGAATTGAATCGTCAGATACTTTTCCGGACTGGACACTCATGATGAGCGCGAGCCCCTTGAGTTGGCGCTCCCGCTCCTGCTTTTTCTCTTCCGGGCCAGATTTTGCGTGCCATACCTGTACCAGGATAAAGAGCAAAGTCATTGCCGAAAAAAATATGATTATTCCGCGATACTGTTTCAAGTGAGATTACCGTAGCAAAAGGCCATTACTCATTTGACCATGCCGGTAGCACCCTCTCAAGTCGGAGCAGTTACAACATTGACACCGCAAAATGCTCGACAGCATCCATCCGTTCAGCGGACTGTCTCTGGACGTCGAGGGAATCCAATTCTGGTACGATTGGAGAATGCGCGCAGCACGCCTCAATGCAGAACCCTGCGACTCTCACCAATCCTGATCCGGTCCAGCGCCCGGTTCAATGCATCCAGTGCATCCAGAAGCGCCTTCGCTTCTGCCTCTCGGCCATCGCCCCATAAACGTTCCGCCATTTTGTTCAGGGCCTGGATTGAGCGTTCGATGTCAGCGGCGGTCGCTGATGTCTGGGGTTGCGCTTCTTTACTGGGCATACGGTCATTCATCTGAGGGTATTGGCAATCCCCAGCATGATCGGCGTTCATTGCCGTTCAATCCAGTGGTTACTGTTTCGGCTTGCTCTGAATATCTTCCGAGTCGCTGGAAGTTGCCGCGTCTTTCTCGGTTTCTTTCGATTCTGCACCCGAATTCGAACCCGAGGCTTCTTCACCTTTCTTGTTGGCTTTTTCTTCGTTGGATTCGGATTTGTTGCTGGATTGATTCACGCCCGGAATGGCCGTGGGCGGCGCGGCTGATCCTGCTTTCTCGCTTGCCAGAG
This sequence comes from Pseudomonas sp. NPDC088414, assembly GCF_044753325.1. Classification (NCBI taxonomy): domain Bacteria; kingdom Pseudomonadati; phylum Pseudomonadota; class Gammaproteobacteria; order Pseudomonadales; family Pseudomonadaceae; genus Pseudomonas; species Pseudomonas sp. NPDC088414. Next base: position 15,223 of record NZ_JBIVMY010000026.1, read on the forward strand.
TCAAGCCAGAGCCAGCCAGCATCAGGCATGCAAACGTCAGGGTTGCAATCTTCTTGTTCATTTTTTTGGCCTTGCGCTGAGGGGTGTACCGCATTGGAGGCGTCAGTCGCGCCAAGGTGCTGGCGGTTGGACGAACGGTTGTCTCTGCGCAAATGCGGCAAATTGCTGGCCCCCAGGTTTTTCCTTACCGGGCAAAATCGCCTTTTTTCAAAAGGTTAGGTTGGCTATATGCGGACGATTGTCATAACCGTTGCAACGCTTTCCCTGGCTGCCTTCGCTTCGGCCACTGAAGCGAGGGAGTTGAGCAAGAGTCACCGGTTCGCCTGTACCTGGGGCTCGGACATCGCTGCCGGGGCGCAGCAGTCGAAACTGTCGGGGATTTCGTTGTATGGCGCGCGCAAGCAGTTGCAGGTACGCAAGTTCCAGCAGCCGTGGATGCGCATGACGGCGATGGGGATTACCGAGCAGACCTACAACAGCTCGTCGAAGCTCAAGCCGGCGGCGGTCAAGCAGACCTATTACGAACAATGCGTGCGGCATGAGCTGGCCCAGCGATAAATCAAAAAGCCCAGCCTGAAGCGGTTGGGCTTTTTCATGCCTGACGAACCGTCAGCGCTACTTGTCTGTCTCGCAATTGACCATCCACGACACGCCAAAGCGATCGACCAGCATGCCGAAGCGGGCGGCCCAGAACGTCGCTTCCAGCGGCATGTCGACGCGACCGTCCTTGGCCAGCGCATTGAATACCCGCTCGGCTTCGGCAACGCTGTCGACGTTAAGCGATATTGAACAACCGCTCATGCCGCCGGTTGGCCGGTCGGGCGTGGTGTCCGAGGCCATGATCATCTGGTCGCCGACTTTCAGGCAGGTGTGGATCACCAGATGATGATGCTCTTTCGGTACGTGTTCGGCGGCGGGTGTTTCGCCGAAGGTCATGATTGCTTCGAGTTTGCCCTGCAAGGCTTGTTCGTAAAAGGTGAAAGCCTCGCGGCAGTTGCCGTTGAAGATAAGGTAAGGATTGATTCGCATGGCGGCGTTCCTGACAGTAGGCGCGGAGAGAGGCGATGTTCGCCAGGTTCCGCGAAAGGCGGTTAAACCATAGCAAAGCATTGGACGTCGCAACGGCCAGAGTTTTCCAGATGTTTTTCTTCTGAAAACGCCGCGCTTCAGCACGGATAAAACCTGCGGAGTACCATGGCACCTGTATGACCTTTCGAGCTTAATCTGGCATGCCTTTGATTTCCCGCTTCCACGCTTTGTTTGATCAGGCCCGGCGCGCCTTGCTGTTGGTCTGGGCAACATCACGCGGGTTGTTTCTGGGCCTGGTGCTGGCGACCTTGATTGCGGGGGTTCTGCCGGCGCTCGCCGCGTGGTTGGGTCAGCGCATTGTCGATGCGGTGGTGACAGCGATGCAGTTGCACGCGCAGCAGGGCGATGCAGCGCTGTGGCCGGTGTTGCGTTACGTGTTGATGGAAGCGGGGGTACTGGCGCTGTTATCCGGTACGCAACGGGCGCTGTCGGTGCAACAATCACTGTTGCGAGTGCAATTGGGGCAAAAGGTCAACACGCTGATTCTGCAAAAGGCGCAGACGCTGTCGCTGGTGCAATTCGAGAATTCCGAGTTCTACGATAAGCTGGTGCGCGTACGCCGCGAAGCCTCGACCCGGCCGCTGGCGTTGGTGATGAAGTCGCTGGGGCTGATCCAGAACCTGATCATGCTGATCAGCTTCGGTGTGCTGCTGGTGCATTTTTCGCCGTGGGCACTGCTGTTGCTGGTGATCGGCGCGTTGCCGGTGTTCTTTGCCGAGGCGCATTTCTCCGGCGACGCTTTCCGCTTGTTCACTCGCCGGGCCCCGGAGAGTCGGCAGCAAAATTACATCGAAACCTTGCTGTCCCACGAGGCCTATATCAAAGAGGTCAAGCTGTTCGGCTTTGCGCCGTTGCTGCTGCAGCGCTATCGGGACACTTTTGCCAAGCTCTACGCCGAGGATCGGCGCCTCACATTGCGTCGCGATGGCTGGGGGTTCGGCCTCGGACTGCTCGGCACCGGAGCGTTCTACCTGGCGTATGCCTGGGTGGTGATCGATGCAGTGCATGGCAATATCAGTCTCGGCCAGATGACCATGTACCTGGTGTTGTTCAAGCAGGGGCAGAGCGCGGTCGGCAGCAGTCTGAGTGCGATCAGCGGCCTGTACGAAGACGGTCTGTATCTGTCGAATCTGTACGAATATCTGGCCGAACCGGTGCTGGCCGATTCCGGCCATCTCACCGTCGGCGCGCAACCGGGCGATGGCCTGCGCTTTGAAAACGTCGGTTTCCGTTATCCGGGGGCCAGCCGTTCTGCACTGGAAGGCATCGACCTGCACCTGGTGCCGGGCAAGAGTGTGGCGCTGGTGGGGGAAAACGGCTCAGGCAAGACCACGCTGATCAAATTGCTGACGCGCCTGTATCGGCCCGACCAGGGACGCATCCTGCTTGATGGCAGCGATTTGCAGGATTGGGATGAGAACACGTTGCGGCGGCGTATCGGGGTGATTTTTCAGGACTACATTCGCTACCAGTTCACCGTGGGCGAAAATATTGGCGTGGGCGATACCTCGGCGTTCAACGATGAATCGCGCTGGCAGGCCGCAGCGGCGGAAGGCATGGCCGCGCCGTTCATTGAAAGCCTCGACCGTGGCTATGCCACGCAGCTGGGCCGCTGGTTTGCTGGCGGTCAGGAGTTATCGGGCGGGCAATGGCAGAAGATTGCCTTGTCCCGGGCTTACATGCGCCGCGATGCCGACATCCTGATTCTCGACGAACCGACCTCGGCGCTGGATCCGGCAGCGGAAGCGGCAGTGTTCGAGCATTTCAGCCAGCACACCGAAGGGCGCATGACCCTGCTGATTTCCCATCGTTTTTCCAGTGTGCGCAACGCCGATCAGATCATGGTGCTGGAAGGCGGACGGATACTCGAGCAGGGCGCTCACGACAGCCTGATCACCGCCAACGGACACTACGCCAAACTGTTCGATCTGCAGGCTCGCGGCTATCGCTAGGAGTTCTGCGCGTTGCGTACCAGTGCGGGGCCGGCCACGCGCGGCGCGGGTTTTGATTGCATCAGCGCGTCGATCGCCTTGCGATAATTCTGCCCGCCCAGCGCCATGCTGTTGTTATGAGTGGCGCCTGGCACCAGCAGCAGTCGTTTCGGTGGTTGGGCGGCGTTGAACAGCTGCTCGCTGAAGCGCGGCGGCACGAACGCGTCGGCCATGCCGTGCACCACCAGCAGTGGCATGTGAATTTCGGCGATCTTGTCGATGGAGTCGAATTTCTGCGACAGCAGCCAGCGCACCGGCAGCGAAGTATTGGCCACGGCGGCGGCCACGTCGGCGAGAGAGGTGAACGTCGACTCGATCACCAGGCCTTTGACCGGCAGCGGGGTATGGTCCCGAGCAGCGTCCTGGCCGAGTTCGGCGGCCAGATCAATCGCCACGGCACCGCCCAGGGAATGACCGTAGATCAGGCGTTTGCTCGGGTCGGGCTGCAGCAGTTTGAAGCGTTCCCACGCCACACGGGCGTCTTCGTACACGCTGCTTTCCGAAGGCAGGTCACCCTTGCTCTGGCCGAAACCACGGTAGTCGATGGCCAGTACCGAGTAGCCGGCCGCGCGCAACTGCTCGATGCGGAACAGCTGCCCGGTGAGGTTCCAGCGCACGCCGTGCAGATAGAGAATCGCTGGAGCGTTCGGCCGTTCTGCGGGCCACCACCAGGCATGAATATTCTGCCCGGCCTTGAAACTCTTGGGCTGCAAGTCGAGTTCCTGCACGCTGCCCGGCAAGCCGTGATACCAGCCGGCCGTGCCCGGTTCGATGCGAAACAGCAGTTTGCGCTCGGTGTGTTCGAGCACCGCACAACTCGTCGGCACGCCAATGATCAGCGCAGCCATGCAGGCGAACGCCAGACGGCGGCGGCGCAAACGAGTCATGAAGGACAGGAACATTAAACGGTTCACCACAGCGCAGACAAAGAAGGCTTTTTACCAGAAGGCTCGGTCTGCGCGTGATTTTTTCGACCACCGTCTACTCGCAACGATTTCAAAATGCTGCAGCTCAATCCACGCGCAGGACGATTTTGCCGATGTGGTCGCCACCTTCCATGCGTGCATGTGCCTGGGCCGCGTCGTTCAGCGAGTAAACCTTGTCGATGATCGGCAGGCAGCGTCCGGCGGCCAGCGCCGGCCACACATGTTCGCGCAATTGCCCGGCAATCTCGGCCTTTTCCTCAGCGGTTCGCGCACGCAGCAGCGAACCAGTGATCACCGCGCGCTTGGCCATGATCGCCAGCAGGTCGATGTCGTTGGCTTTGCCGCCACCGAGAAAACCCAGCATCACCAATCGGCCATCCATCGCCAGCGCGCTGACATTACCGTTGAGGTACGAGGCGCCCATGATGTCGAGGATCGCGTTCACCCCTTGGCCAGCCGTTTTTTCGGCGATGACCGTGGCGAAATCCTGCTCGCGATAATTGATTGGCTGCCCACCCAGTTTGCTGATTGCCGCACATTTATCGACGCTGCCGGCGGTGGCAAAGGCTTCGATGCCGAATTCGCGGCAGAGCATCAGCGCGGTGGTGCCGATGCCGCTGGTGCCGCCGTGGATCAGCACGCGCTGACCACGCTGGGCGTGGCCGAGGCCAAACAGGTTGGCCCAAACGGTAAAGAACGTTTCCGGGATAGCGGCGGCCTGCACCCAATCCAGTCCTTCGGGGATCGGCAAGGTTTGCCCGGCCGGGACGTTGCAGTATTCGGCGTAACCGCCACCATTGGTCAGCGCGCAGACCTTGTCCCCCAGCGCAAACTGACTGACACCGGCACCCAGCGCCACCACTTCGCCGGCCACTTCCAGACCGGGGATCGGATTCATGCCCGGCTTCATCGGATACTTGCCGGCCCGCTGCAGGGCATCGGGACGGTTGATCCCGGCGGCATGCACGCGGATCAGCACTTCCCCGGCTGCAGCGACGGGCAGGGGCACGTGTTTGGCCTGCAAGACTTCGGGGCCACCGGGTTGAATGATTTCGATACGGGTCATTTCGCTGGGCAGTGTCATATCCGGTCCTGTTGCGTAGGAGGTCTGTAGGTGGGAGTTCAAAGGGGGGGCAATGATTCCCTGCAAAAGCATTCAAGGCATGAGAACAGTGGTGAGGATATCGGCTATCGTTGCCGCTTTAACGCAGCGATTTGGCGGCATAGTGATGCAAATTTGCATCGGCAGGAGATCAGATGAATTGGGATGACGCACGGGTGTTTCTCGCCGTCTGTCGCGAGTCGACACTGCGCGGGGCCGCGCGAGTATTGAATGTGGATCAAGCCACCGTCGGGCGGCGGATCACTGCGCTGGAAAAGTCCCTCGGCGCGACGCTGTTCCTGCGCACGTCCGAGGGCTACGCCCTGACTGCGGTAGGCGAAGCGGCGCTCAGGTCGGTGGAGAAAATGGAACACTCGGCGCTTGAGCTTGAGCGGCAGATTCAGGGCCTGGATGATCGCCTGACCGGCACGGTGCGGGTCAGCACCACCGATTCGCTGGCCATCGATTTCCTGATCCCGGCCATCGCCCGCCTGCACGAACTGCATCCGGACGTGCGCGTGCAACTGGACGCTTCCACGCAGATCCTCAGTCTGGCCAAGCGCGAGGCGGATATCGCCGTACGCAACACCCGGCCCGACAATCCGGACCTGATCGCCCGGCGCATCGCGCGCTGGCCAACCGGGTTATTCGCTTCAAAGGCTTACGTCGACGCCAATGGCGAACCCGAGCCCGGCAGTGCTTTCGCCGGGCATGACCTGGTGGTTTATCAACCGTATCTGCAGAGCAATCGGGACCTGAACCTGGTGGGGGAGCCGATCAGTCGCGGGCGAATCGTCGCCAGCCTCGGTTCCAGCCTGTTGATGCGGCGCTCGATTGCTGCGGGTATTGGTGTAGGAGAAATTCCGGTGTACATGGGCGAGCGCGACGGTCTGGTCAGGCTCTGGCCACAGCGTACCCGCCCGCAACCGTACGAAGTGTGGTTGGTGACCCATGCGGATCTGCGCCATACGGCGCGGGTGAGGGCGGTGATCGAGCAGATCGTCGAAGTGTTTGCGTCGGAAAACGAGTAAGGCGCGTTTTCTAGGCGAACTCACAAGGTCTGACGAAATGGCCTACGCCGGACGCAGAATTCGCTGGCTTGTAGGCCGAAGGACCGGGGGCTATCGTTGCCAAAGGCTGGTGCGAGGCCGCACGCTTGCACTGGAGTGACATACCACGGACGGTATCGGTAGCCCGATAAAGGTGTCGAATTGGAAGCCAGGGAATTCAGTCACTTTCAAAGCAGTGACATAACGGGTAACGGTCAGAGTACGCAAGTCATGGGCGCCATCAGTCGAGAAGAATTCAATGCCAGGATCGAGACCATCGAGACACGAATGGATGCTCGACTGGACGCGGTATCAATGAAAATTGACGGGTTTTTATCTGTTCAGGGAGAACGGGACAAAACTCAAGTCGAACGAGACAAACGCTACGACTTGATTACGCAAGAGATGCGCAGAATCGCCGACGGCGCGCAGGAAGCAGCAAGGCAGGGCGCCACCGTCAAGGCCAACGTCTGGGCAGCAACGGCCGTCCAGTTACTTGGAATAGTCACCATCGTCGTTGGGGCCTATTACGCCAATCAAGCCAACATGTACGTAGCTATACAAACCACCCTAGCGGCGGTCCAGGCGGGCAAGGATGCCCACACACCCAAATCGCCGGAGTTGCCAACGCCGCCACCACCACAATAAAAAACGGCCTTCATATGAAGGCCGTTTTTGCAGATGATAAAACCCTGCCTCATGGCATTTGCGGCAACTCCTGCGGCCGCAGATCGAACACCAGCACTTCGGCATCCACGCCATTGCTCAGGGTCAGTGCCTGTTCTTCACGAATCCGCACGCCGTCACCTTCCTGCAGTTGCACGCCGTTGAGCTCTACGCTGCCACGCGCCACATGCACGTAGGCATAACGACTGGCCGGCAGTTTCAGCGTCGCGCTTTCCTGGCCGTCGAACAGGCCGGCGTAGACACGCGCGTCCTGACGTACTTTCAGCGAGCCATCAGCGCCGTCCGGCGAGATGATCAGTTGCAGGCGACCGCGTTTTTTCTGCGCGCTGAAGTGCTCTTGCTGGTAGCGCGGCTTGGCGCCGGCCACTTCCGGCACGATCCAGATCTGCAGAAAGTGCACCGGCCGGGTGGCCGAATGGTTGAATTCGCTGTGGGCCACGCCACTGCCGGCGCTCATCAGTTGCACGTCACCGGGGCGGATCACCGAACCGGTGCCCAAGGTGTCTTTATGCTCCAGCGCGCCTTCAAGCACATAGGAAAAGATCTCCATGTCACGGTGCGGATGCTGGCCGAAACCCTTGCCGGCCGCCACGCGGTCATCGTTGATCACCAGCAGGTCGGAAAAACCCTGTTCACGCGGGTCGCGGTAGCTGGCAAAGGAAAAGGTGTGGAAGGATTTCAACCAGCCATGATTGGCGAGGCCGCGGTCGGAAGCTTTGCGAAGGGTCAGCATGATGAATTCTCCTTGCAGGACGTTGATTCGTCCGAGTGAGGAGAAGGTTACTGTTAATCGTTTGGGGCAATAAGTAGGTGGAAATTGAAATACTGTCCTGCTCAGGTTGACAGTTTTGCGGAGTCGATCACGCATTCTTTTCGCCGCTCTTTACGCACTTGGCCATAATGCGAGGCCTGCTTCCTTTTCCTTGATTTCAGTGATGTTCACCTATGAAAACCGTGGCAATGGTGCTGTTTCCCGACTTTCTTCTGCTCGACATGGCCGGCCCCATGGAGGTGTTTTCGGTCGCCAATCGCTACTTGAAAGCCGAAGATCACTACCAACTGATCACCTTGGGTACCGAACGCGGGATGCTGCGGGCTTCCAATGGCGTACAGGTACAGACCGACTCTCATATCGACGACCCGGCCCAGGCCTTCGACCTGCTGCTGGTACCGGGTGGACCGGGCGCCTATAACGAAAAACATCCGGCGCTGCTCGCCTGGTTGCAACGCTCGGTGGGGCAGGCTGGTTGCTACGGTTCGATCTGCACCGGGGCTTTTGTGCTCGGGCATGCCGGGCTGCTCGACGGTTATCGCGTGACCACGCACTGGAACTACACCGAGCGGCTGATCAAGGCGTTCCCCGAGGCGCGGGTGGAGACCGATCAGATCTACACCGAAGACCGCAATCTGATCACTTCGGGAGGCGTGACCGCCGGCATCGATCTGGCGTTGGCCGTGGTTGCCCGGGATCACGGGAAAAAAGTCGCCCAGGACGTGGCCAAGGTGCTGCTGGTGGTGATGAAACGGCAGGGCGGGCAAGCGCAGTTCAGTCCGTTGATGGCCGCGGTGGCACCACAGGAAACCGCGATCACCCGGGTGCAGAACCATGTCTTGGAACACCTCGACGAAGCGTTTACGGTCGAGCGCATGGCGGGGCTGGCGAACATGAGCACCCGGCACTTTGCGCGGCTGTTCGCGCGGGATGTGAACATGACGCCGATGGAGTTTCTGCAAAACGCCCGCATTGACTGCGCGCGTAATCTGCTGGAAACCACCGAACTGCCGTTGAAGACCGTGGCCTACAAAAGTGGTTTCGGCAGTGTGCGCCACATGCGTTTTCTGTTCGCTGAAAAGCTCGGTCTGACCCCGGCACAATACCGCCAGCAGTTCAGCTAGAGCGGTTGTGTCCGTGCGGTGCATCCGGATGTCCGTGTTGCGCCCCGTACGGAGGTTGTGCCGTCACCTGCAGCTGCCAAGATAAACGGCAACGCTTGGAAGGGAGAAGTGCTGGACGCCGAGGGCATGCTGCCCGCGCGCGCTGGCGCTGGAAAACGGCATGCACAGCCACAACGACTTACCCGCTGCATCGGTGTTGTATTTTGGGCCATACGCCTTTCATCTGCGCCAACGGTTGATCCTCGACGGGGATCGACAGTTGCGCATGGGCGGGCGCGCCCTCGATATTTTGCAGGTGCTGGTCGAACACGCCGGTCGCGTGGTGCGCAAGGAGCAGTTGATTGCCTGGGTGTGGCCGGACAGTGTGGTTGAAGAGATCAACTTGCGGGTGCACATCGCCGCGTTGCGCCGGGCGTTGGGCGATGGTGAGAACGGCCAGTGCTATATCGTCAACGTGCCGCAGTGTGGTTATAGCTTTATCGCCCCGGTGCACGGCGACAGCGTCGCGCAAGTGGTGTTCGAAACCCAGCAGGCGCCGCAACACAACCTGCCCGCACGCTTGACCCCGGTCATCGGCCGCGATTCGCTGGTCGGCAGTCTGGTGCGGCAATTGCCGCTGTGTCGCCTGATGACGTTGACGGGCCCGGCCGGCATCGGCAAATCCACGGTGGCGCTGCGGGTGGCCGAGTTGCTGTTGCAGCATTACCGCGACGGTGTCTGGTACATCGACCTGTCCATTGCCGAGGATGCGCCGTCGTTGCTCGACTACCTGCTGCACACCCTCGACACCTCGTTCGAGACGTTAGCCTCGCGTCATGCCTTGCTGGTGCTGGATAACGGCGAGCGGCGTCGTGAATCGTGCCGGGCGCTGGTGGAGCGGTTGCTGCTGGCGGCGCCGCGACTGGCGCTACTGGTCACCAGCCGCGAACCGCTGCAGGCCAATCTCGAGACCCTGCAACCGATTGCGTCATTGACCTTCCCCAAGGCATCGGTGCCAACCAGTATCGACGAGCTCATGGGCTATTCGGCGGTGCAATTGCTGATCAGCCGCGCGCGTGCCCGGCAGCACGATTTCAGCCTGCGCGAGCAGGATCTGCACACCGTGTGCGCGATCTGTCGGCGGCTGGACGGTTTACCGCTGGCCATCGAACTGGCGGCGGCGCAGATCGATGCGCTGGCGCTGGTGGGGCTGCAAGCGCAGCTGGACAACGGCCTGCGCCTGCTCAGTCATGGCCGACGCACCGCGCTGCCCCGGCATCAATCCATGAGCGCAGCGCTGGACTGGAGCTATCAGGATCTGCGCCCCTGTGAACGCCGGGTATTGCAGCGCCTGTCGGTATTCAAGATGGCCTTCACCGAGGAAGCCGCGCTGCGGGTCATTGACGGCGTGCATCTGCAGGCGGTGATCGAACGCCTGGCCACCAAGTCATGGTTGACGATCGAGCGGGGGGGCGATTCGCTGCGCTACCGCATGCTCAACACCCTTCGCTGTTATGTCCGCGAACAGTGGGAAACCAGCGTTGAACGGGTGGATAACCTGCAGCGCCTTGTCCGGTACAACGGGCGCAATCGATCAGGCGCGGGCGGACAACTGGTCACGCAACGCCTCGAGCAATAAGCGCACGTTGCGCAGGTCGGGGGTGGCGTAACCTTCGGTGAAGCGCTGATAGATCGGGGTCAGCAGCTCCAGTGCTTCGCGGTGGCGTGATTGACGCTGCCACAGTTGGGCCAAAGATGTGGCGCTGCGTAGCTCCCAGGCCAGCGCGCCTTGAGAGCGGGCGATCGCGAGAGCGTTTTGCAGGAGATGTTCTGCCTGCTCGCTGAGGCGTCCCTGCGGACAATCCGCCACATTCGCCTCATCCGCCAATAACCGCTCAGCCTCGGCCCGCAACACCTCGGCCGTGCTCCAACCTGCCGCGCCACTGCGCGCCCGCTCCAGCAACGCGTCATCGATATGGCGAGCGTCGAGCGTGACCATCAGCTCCTTGATCAGCCCGTTATCCGCCGGAGCGTCGGGCTGGGCCAGGCGCTCATCGATCACCTGCGCATAGTGCCGTCCCCAGCGATAGAACAGCAGCACTGAGTGCTTCTGGGCCTGCTCCAGCAACAGCTGCAACAGTTCACGGGCAGTCTTGGTATCGCCGTTGTAATGGGCGATCAGACAGCTGGCCAGCGCCAGGGTGTAGCAGATCGAAGTGCCGTGGTTGATCTGCACGGCGATGTCCAGCGCTTGCCGAGCGGTGCGCCATGCCTGTTCCGCAAAGCCCTGCAGCCATAAAACACGGGCGAGAATGGTCAGCGAAGCCACGCTCTGGTCGTACTGCACGCCGAAACCGTGGGTAAAGCGGTTGCGGTAGCCACTATGGGCCATGCGCTGGATCACTTGCTCGGCACTGACCCGAGCTTGCGGCTGGTCGCCGGCGAAGTGCAGGGCGAGGACGCGCAAGCGGTGAATGCTCAATGACAGCAGTGGGTCGCCGTGGCCGCCGAGACGGTCGAACTGTTCGCTTTGCAGCAATGCCGCCTGGTAATGCCCGCAACTGAGATTGACCGCCAAATGCCCGGAAATAGCGCGCAATTGCCCGGCGACATCGTGGTGCTGTTGCGCCAGTGCATTGGCCTGGGTGAACGCCTTGATGGTCTCCGGCGAACCGCCCCAGGTGTGGTAGCAGGCGCTGCCGAGTGCCAGTTGCAGAGCAATCTCCAGGCGCGGGCAGGGTTGTTCGGCGCTTTCAAGCAAGGTCAACGCCTGGCGTACATGAGCGCCATATTCCTTGAGCAATGACAGCTCTTGCCACAGCGCGGCCGACGCCGCCGTCAGGCGGATGCCGAGATGGCGCGAGCCGTTGCCGTGCAAGCTCCAGTCGAGGGCGGCGCGCAGATCTTCCAGACTTCGGGCATAGCGCTCGATCCACTGCACGGTCGGGGTGCTTTCCCACTCGGTCCGCGCCTGCTCCATCAGGGCCAGACAACGCTCGGCATGACGTTCGCGAAATGTTTCACGTTCGCCGCTGTGTTCGAGTTTTTCCAGTGCGTAGTGGCGGGTAGTGTCGAGCAGGCGATAAAACACTTCTTCATCGCCGACATCCACATTCAGCAGCGATTTAGCCACCAGTTGCGTGACCGACGCGAGTACCTGGGTGGGGTCGATGTGCTGACCGACGATCACCGCCGCGGCCGATGTCAGGCTGAAGCTGCCGCGAAACACCCCGAGGCGGCGCAGGCAAGTCTGCTCGCAAGGGGTGAGCAGGTTGAAACTCCAGTCCAGCGTGGCGTGTAGCGTCTGGTGTCGTGCATGGCGCTGGTGATTGCCCGCCGCCAGTGGGTGCAGCTGATCCTGCCATTGCTGCAGCAAGCCGCTCAGGCCGAGGCTTTCGACCTGTGCTGCCGCCAGTTCCAGGGCCAGCGGAATACCGTCCAGACGCCGGCAGATCTCCATGACCAGCGGTAAGTCGGCGTCGCTCAATTCAAAGTGTTCATGGGCGACCATCGCCCGTTCGACAAACAGTTGCAGGGCGGCAAAAGCCATCGCCTGTTCGCGATCGAGAACACTCGTCGCAGGCGGGCAGTCGAGGGATTCCAGACGCTGCACGAACTCGCCTTCAGCGCGCAGGCTTTCGCGGCTGGTGGCCAGGATGTGCACCTGCGGCGCCCCGCGCAGGAGGCTCTCGACGAGCAGTGCCACGGCATCGATCAGGTGTTCGCAGTTGTCGATTACCAGCAGCATCTGGCGCTCGCGCAAATGGTTGCTCACCCCTGCCAGCGGATCGCCGTCGTGCACTGCCAGATCCAGCAGGGTAGCCAGTTGCGAACCGATCAGCGCCGGGTCGTTGAGTGGCGCCAGATCCAGCAGACGGATGCCGTCGCGATAGCGTCCGAGCAACTGCTCGGCGACGCGCAGGGCGACGGTGGTCTTGCCGATTCCACCGGGGCCGACCAGAGTGATGCAGCGCTGTCGTGGCAGTTGCTGCATCAAGCTGTCGACCAGCGGCTGGCGACCGATCATCCGGGTGTGGCGCAGCGGCAAGTTGTGGCGACCGGGAGCCGCCTCCAGCGGCCGCTGTCCGTTGGCTTGCACCGTCAGCGGGGCAACGAAACTGTAGCCGCGCTGGGCCACGGTGACGATATAGCGCTGGCCGGCCTGACCGTCGCCCAGCGCCTTGCGCAGGGCGGCCATGTGCACCCGCAGATTGATGTCCTCGACGACACTGTCCGGCCATACACCGGCGAGCAGTTGTTGCTTGCTCACCACTTCCCCGGCATGCGCCAGCAACATCAGCAGAATATCCATGGCGCGCCGACCCAGACGCAGCGGCTGGTCACCTTCCATGACCAGCCGCTGCCCGGTGTAGATCCGATAGGGGCCGAAGCCGATGGCCTGATTCGGGGAAAGACTCAACAGCACACTCCTGCGGTGATGCGGCAATCCTGGCAAATGGACGCTGCGTGAAGATGCAGATCGTCGGGTGCAAGGTATCGCAGCATATTCCTCAGGTTTGGCCATCAGTGCAACGCCAGGCGCCTGCGTAACGCTCAAAAGGTCATGGACCGGGTCCGGGTGTCCTTGTTTTCACGCATGACCTGACAGCGCCAGGCGAATGGATTGATCCCTTCGCTGCGAGTAAACATGTGACAGAAATGTGCCTGATCGCAGAAGCCGCATTCCAGGCTGATCTGCGTCAGGCTCAGGCCGGTGTGGCGGATCAGCAGCTTGGCGCGGGCGATGCGCTGTTCGCGGATCCAGTCCTGGGGCGCCTGCCCGGTGCTGGCCTTGAACGCCCGGGAGAAATGGCTGCGTGACAGCGAGCAGGCGCGTGCCAGCTCGGCCACTTCCAGGCTTTCTCCGAGGCGTTCGTGGATCAGTTGTTTGACCTGCCGCTCCCGTTGCGGGCTGAGGCCGCCGGTGAGCGGCTTGCGGGTTTCGCTGGCAGGGGCGAGGGCGACTGATTGCTGTAAAAGAGCCATGGCCAAAGTCCGTGTCGTGGGGGCAAAAACAACGCTGCGCAGAGGCCTTCATTGTTAAGACGGGAGAGGCAGGCTGACGAGTTAATCGTTGTTAATTCGCAGGCCTGACCCGGATGCAAACCGCCGTTGATCGGGTAAAGTGCTCAGCACTTGCGACTGGTCTTAGAAGGAATTGCAGCCTATGAACCGTAACGATCTGCGTCGCGTCGACATGAACCTGCTGGTGATTTTCGAAGCGCTGATGTTCGAAAAGAACCTGACCCGCGTCGCCGAAAAACTGTTCATGGGCCAACCGGCAGTCAGCGCCGCGCTGGGGCGGTTGCGCGACCTGTTCGATGATCCGTTGCTGCTGCGCAACGGCCGCAGCATGGAACCGACCGCCCGCGCGCTGGCGATTCTGCAGGAGCTGCAACCGGCGATGGATGTGATCTCCGGCGCGGTCAGCCGGGCCAAGGAATTCGACCCGGCGAGCAGTTGCGACGTGTTCCGCATCGGCCTGTCGGACGACGCCGAATTCGGTCTGTTTCCGCCGCTGCTGCGACAGCTCCAGCAAGAGGCGCCGGGCATCGTTGTGGTGGTACGGCGCGCCAACTATCTGCTGATGCCGGCGCTGCTGGCGTCCGGGGAAATCTCGGTCGGCGTCAGTTACACCACCGATCTGCCGGCCAACGCCAAGCGCAAAAAACTGCGCGACATTCCCTGCAAAGTGCTGCGAGGTGATGATCGCCCCGGGCCGCTGACGCTGGACGAATACTGCGAGCGCCCGCACGCGATGGTGTCGTTCTCCGGCGACCTGAGCGGCAACATCGACCTGGATCTGGCCAAGGTTGGCCGGCGTCGGCGCGTGGTGCTCGGCGTGCCGCAGTTCAGCGGTTTGCGTGCGCTGCTCGCCGGCACTGAAATGATTGCCACCGTGCCGGACTATGCCGCGTGTGCGCTGGTCGAAGGCTGCGCGTTGCGCGCTGAAGATCCACCGTTCCCGATCGACGCCGCCCAGCTGTCGATGGCCTGGAGCGGGGTGCATGACAACGACCCGGCCGAGCGCTGGCTGCGCTCGCGAATCAGCCAGTTCATGGCGGCGCCGCTGGATATCCCATCCGCCTGACATCTTCTCCGTGTAGGAGCTGCCGAAGGCTGCGATCTTTTGATTTTGTTGTTGAAGATCAAAAGATCGCAGCCTGCGGCAGCTCCTACAGCACATCCATGCAATTTTCCTGCGCCTGCAAGGAGCATGATTCAACCCGATAAGGATTAGAGGGTAGGGTCATGAGCGCATCACAACACGATGAACAGGCACAGGATGTCGGTCTGCTGTTTCTGCGGGTCAGCGGCGGGCTGTTCCTGCTGTGGGTCCACGGTTTGCCCAAGCTGCTGGACTTCAACGCGCAATTGCAGCAGATCGAAGACCCGTTCCACCTCGGCGCGCACCTGACCTTATGCCTGGCGATTTTCGCTGAAGTCCTCTGTCCGCTACTGATCGTCGCCGGGGTGCTGGCGCGATTGGCCTG
The DNA here is from genome assembly GCF_044753325.1 of Pseudomonas sp. NPDC088414. Taxonomy (NCBI): domain Bacteria; kingdom Pseudomonadati; phylum Pseudomonadota; class Gammaproteobacteria; order Pseudomonadales; family Pseudomonadaceae; genus Pseudomonas; species Pseudomonas sp. NPDC088414. Next base: position 30,436 of record NZ_JBIVMY010000026.1, read on the forward strand.
CTTGCCTATTCTCTTTGTTCTGCTGGTGGCGCTGCTGGTCGTGCATCCGCAATGGAGTGTGGCCGAGGGGCAGTTCGGCTGGTTGCTGTTGATCCTGTTCGCCACTGTGTTCATCGCCGGGCCGGGACGCCTGGCGCTCAATGTTCGTCTGCCCGGAGTGCTGCGTTATGCCTGAAGCCCTGAGTCCAAAAGCACCGGGGGTCGGTGAAACCGTGACCCTGATCGTCAAGCACCGGGTCAAGGCCGGGTTTGAACAGCCTTACGAAGCATGGTTGCGCAACATCGTCCGGGTCGCCGGGCAGCGCGACGGCCACCTCGGGGTCGACGTGGTGCGCGGCAAGCTGGCCGGTCTCGACACCTACACCTGCGTCCTGCGCTTTTGCTCCACCGAGGCCATGCAGCTGTGGCTGGAATCGCCGCAGCGTCAGGCGCTGGTGGATGAGGCGGCGCCGATGCTCGCCGATGGCGACCAGACTGAAGTCGCACCGGTCAACGAATTCTGGTTCGCGCCGCTGGCCGATGCCGCGAAGCCGCCGCCGCGCTGGAAGCAAGCGGTGATCACACTGTTGGTGATTCTGCCGCACACGCTGCTGGTGCCGCTGATCTGGGGGCCGCTGCTCAAGCTGCACCCGCTGCTTGCCAACTACGTGGTTGCCACGTTCCTGATCACCCTGACCATCGTCCTGTCGGTGGTGTACGTGTTCATGCCCCGCGTGACCCGGTTGTTCGCGCCGTGGCTGGAAGCCGGTCAGGCCCATGCTCACGTCGACCCCGCCAAACAGCCGTCACGCTGACACCCATTCATCTACTCGAAAGGAACTGCGATGAACGCCGATCTGATTCTGTTCAATGGCCAATTTCATACCGTAGACCGCAGCAAGCCGCTGGCCAGTGCCGTGGCGATCAAGGACGGGCGCTTTGTCGTCGTCGGTAACGACACCCAGGCCATGGCCCTGCGCGGTGCAGCCACGCAAGTGATCGACCTGCACGGGCGCTGCGTGATCCCCGGCCTCAACGACTCGCACCTGCACCTGATCCGTGGCGGCCTCAACTACAACCTCGAACTGCGTTGGGAAGGCGTGCCGTCGCTGGCCGATGCACTGCGCATGCTCAAGGAACAGGCCGATCGCACGCCGACTCCGCAATGGGTGCGTGTGGTCGGTGGCTGGAACGAATTCCAGTTCGCCGAAAAACGCATGCCGACCCTTGAAGAACTCAACCAGGCGGCGCCGGACACCCCGGTGTTCGTTCTGCACCTGTACGACCGTGCGCTGCTCAACCGCGCCGCACTGCGCGTCGCCGGTTACACCCGCGACACGCCGAACCCGCCGGGCGGCGAGATCGTGCGTGATGCCAACGGCAACCCGACCGGCATGCTGGTGGCAAAACCCAACGCGATGATTCTGTACTCGACGCTGGCCAAGGGGCCGAAGCTGCCGCTGGAATATCAGGTCAACTCGACCCGCCAGTTCATGCGCGAACTCAATCGCCTCGGCCTGACCAGCGCGATCGATGCCGGCGGTGGTTTCCAGAATTATCCCGACGACTATCAGGTGATCGAGCAACTGGCCAAGGACGACCAGTTGACCGTGCGCATCGCCTACAACCTGTTCACCCAGAAGCCCAAAGAAGAGCTGGCCGACTTTCAGAACTGGACCGGCAGCGTCAAGTTGCACCAGGGCGACGATTACCTGCGGCACAACGGCGCCGGCGAGATGCTGGTGTTCTCCGCCGCCGACTTCGAAGACTTCCTCGAACCGCGCCCGGACCTGCCGCAGACCATGGAGCAGGAGCTGGAACCGGTGGTGCGCCATCTGGTCGAGCAGCGCTGGCCGTTCCGTTTGCACGCCACGTACAACGAGTCGATCAGCCGCATGCTCGACGTGTTCGAGAAGGTCAATCGCGACATTCCGTTCAACGGTCTGCCGTGGTTCTTCGACCACGCCGAAACCATCACCCCGCAGAACATCGAACGGGTGAGGGCGCTGGGTGGCGGTATCGCGATTCAGGATCGCATGGCGTTCCAAGGTGAATACTTCGTCGACCGTTACGGCGCGAAAGCCGCCGAAGCCACGCCGCCGATCAAACGCATGCTTGCCGAAGGCGTGCCGGTGGGCGCCGGTACCGACGCCACGCGGGTGTCCAGCTACAACCCGTGGACTTCGCTGTACTGGATGGTCAGCGGCCGCACCGTTGGTGGTCTGGCCTTGTACGAAGAAGGTCTGCCACGCACTACCGCACTGGAACTGTTCACCCACGGCAGCGCCTGGTTCTCGTCGGAACAGGACAACAAGGGCCAGATCAAGGTCGGGCAACTGGCGGATCTGGCGGCGCTGAGTGCGGACTTCTTCCATGTCGAGGAAGAAGCGATCAAGTGGATCGAGTCGGTGCTGACCGTGGTCGGCGGCAAGATCGTCTACGCCGCCGGCGATTTCGAAGACCTCGGTCCACGCTCGATCCCCGTGCTGCCGGACTGGTCGCCGGTGGTCAAAGTGCCGGGCCACTGGCGCCCGAACTCGCCTTTGCAGGCGCAGGTGCACCAGTGCGTCGGTGCCTGCGCGGTGCACGCGCACAGCCATGAAAAGGCCCGACTGTCGAACGCACCGGTCAGCGACTTCGCCGGTTTCTGGGGCGCGTTCGGCTGTTCCTGTTTCGCTTTCTGATCCCTACAAAAAAGCGCCGGCCAACCGGCACGGCGCTTCCTGCAACATCCATCCCAAGGAGTTTCCCATGAGCGTTCCCTACAAGCGTCTGAACAAAGATGATGCGGTCGTGCTGCTGGTCGATCACCAGACCGGTCTGATCTCGCTGGTGCAGGACTTCACCCCCAACGAGTTCAAGAACAACGTGCTGGCGCTGGGCGACATCGCCAAGTTCTTCAAGCTGCCGACCATCCTCACCACCAGCTTCGACGCCGGCCCCAACGGCCCGATCGTGCCTGAGCTGCGCGAGCAGTTTCCGGACGCGCCGTTCATTCAGCGCCCGGGCCAGATCAATGCCTGGGACAACGAAGACTTCGTCAAAGCGATCAAGGCCACCGGCCGCAAACAACTGATCATCGCCGGTGTGGTGACGGACGTTTGCGTGGCATTCCCGACCCTGTCGGCCATCGCCGAAGGTTTCGAAGTGTTCGTGGTGACCGATTCTTCCGGCACCTTCAACACCACCGTGCAACAAGCGGCGTGGGCGCGGATGTCGGCTGCCGGCGCGCACTTGCTGAACTGGTTCTCGGTGGCGTGCGAGCTGCAAGGCGACTGGCGCAACGACATGGAAGGCCTGGCGCATCTGCTGTCCGAACGCCTGCCGAACTATCGTAACCTGATCAACAGCTACACCAAGTTCACGGCCAAGTAATTGCTTGAACTGAAAGTGCCCGCTTGATTGCGGGCATTTTCATGTGCAGTAAAAAGTGGCGCAATCCACCACCCTCTGTGGCGAGGGAGCTTGCTCCCGCTGGGCTGCGCAGCAGTCCCCGAAATCTTGTGAGCGCTGCGCACTCAAGCGGGAGCAAGCTCCCTCGCCACAAGGTTTGGCGTTCACCTGTTTGACAGGGCTAGCGTTTTTGCAGCCAACCCAGAAAACCACCCTTGCGCACCGCCACCGGTTTGGCCATCAACGCCAGTCGGCTGTTCTGCTGTCGCACGGCTTGCAATTTGTTCAACGCCTGGCCGACTTCGCTGCGCTGTTCCATGCACTGACGGGTCAGGGCTTTGTCGAGGCGGTAGATGATGCTTGATGTCAGTGCGGTGAACGTCGCTTGCGACGGCGTATCGGCGAGGATGCTCTGTTCGCCCATGACCTCGCTCGGCCCCATGCGCCCGGCCTCGGTCTGTCCGCTGCCATCGGGCACGGTTGCACTGACCACGCCAGTGGCGATGACAAACAGACTGTCGGGCACTTCATCCAGATCCAGCACCACCTGACCGGCCGCGTACCGCTGCGCGACCATCGATTCGGCGAGGCGATCACGTTCCTCATGACTCAGCGAGCGGAAGATTTTCACTTCATCGAGCAACGCCCGGGCGCGGGTCGAGGGTTCGATCACGCCATCAGGGTGCCGGGAAATACCTGCCGCTTCGAGATGCCGGTGGGCGAGGTCGAACAGTTGATTGCGCACTTCGCCTTTCTTGCCCAGTTCACTGATGAAGCCGCTGGCAACGTATTCGGACATCTCTTCACCGGCCTCTTTCAACACGGCTTTGGGCGGCGGATTGAGCAGCAGGCTGCTGCTGCCCTGCAAGGTGCGGTCGAGGGCGTCGAGCACCCGCCGCGGGCGAATGTGATTGGGCACCTTGATGCTGATCGAAACCCCGTGCAGGTTGGTCGGGCGACTGAGATTGACGATTTTCGCCTTGGCCGCCACCGAGTTCGGCACCACGGCCAGGGTGCCGGTGCTGGTCAGCAAGTGCGTGGCGCGCCAGTCGATGTCGATGACCTTGCCCTCGACACCGTCGATCACCACGAAATCGTCGACCTGATACGGCTTGGTGGTGTTGAGCACGATCCCCGAGAAAACGTCGCTCAAGGTGCTTTGCAACGCCAGACCAACGACGATCGCCACCACCCCGGAAGTCGCCAGCAAACCTTTGACCGGCAGTTCCAGCACATAGCCGGCGGCCGCGACGATCGCCGCCAGAAACACCAGCGCGCCGATCACGTCCTGCAACAGCCGACCGCTGTGGCCGATGCGCCGCATCAGGATCAGGCCGATCACCTCGGTGAGCACCCGCGCAGCGTACACCCACCAGACAATCCCCAGCGCCGTTGCGCCCAGTTGCATCACCCGGTCATCGGCGAACAGCGGCGCCTGCAACGGGCTGATCTCGGCGTTTATGATCAATGCGCTGAACGCCAGAAACAGCGCCAGGCGAATGCCGACTCCCGGTGCGCGATGCCTGAACGGGGCGAGGTGCCAGAGCAGTGCATCGAGCAGCAGCAGGGCGGCGCTCCAGGACAGTGGGTGGGTGAGGAGGATGGACATGATGTGCTCCACGATGATGAGCGCTGTCGTGGCGAGGGAGCTTGCTCCCGCTTGAGTGCGCAGCGCTCACAAAAACTTGGGGCCGCTGCGCAGCCCAGCGGGAGCAAGCTCCCTCGCCACAGAATGTGGTTGGGCAAAAAACTCGCCACACCGTCAGGTGTGGCGAGTGAGGGGGCCTCAGTTCAGATGCGTCTTCAGCTCCGCCGCGGCCTGCCGCACGGCCGCTTTCACTTCCGGAATCTGACTCAGCGGGTTAAGCAGGCCAAAGTCATGAATCATCCCGTTGTAACGCACCGACGTCACCGGCACACCAGCTGCATCCAGATGCCGTGCGTAGCCTTCACCTTCGTCGCGCAACACGTCGAATTCGGCGGTTTGTATCAACGCGGCGGGCAGGCCCTTGAGCTGTTCGCTGCTGGCGTTCAGTGGCGAGGCGTGGATCTGCGCGCGATCGGCCGGGTTGGTGGTGTAGTTGTCCCAGAACCACTGCATCATGCCTTTGGTGAGGAAATGGCCCTCGGCAAACTGCTGGTACGACGCATCGTCGAACTGCGCGTTGGTCACCGGCCACATCAGCAGCTGGAAGCGCAGGGCCGGGCTCTGCTTTTCTTTGGCCATCAGCGCCACGACCGCCGCCATGTTGCCGCCGACGCTGTTGCCGGCCACCGCCAGACGCTTGCCGTCGACCCCGATCTGCTTGCCGTTTTTCGCGACCCATTGGGTCGCGGCGTAAGCCTGATTGATCGCTGTCGGATACTGCGCTTCCGGCGACGGCGTGTAATCGACGTACACCGCGACCGCTCCAGAACCGACCACCAGATCGCGAATCAAGCGTTGGTGGGTCGGGTAATCGCCCAACACCCAACCGCCACCATGGAAAAACATGAACACCGGCAATTCGCCTTTGACCTTGGCCGGCCGCACCACTTTGAGGTTGATCGTCTGGCCATCGACCTTGATTGCCTTGTCGCTGACTTCAACTCCGGACAGGTCGACTTGTACCGACGCTTGCGCACCGGTCAGCACCGCACGAGCATCCTTCGGGCTCAGTTGTTCCAGCGGTTTGCCGCCGCCGGCGGCGAGGGCTTCGAGGAACGCCTGGGTCTGGTGTTCGACACCAGGGCTGCCAGCGGCGAAAGCGTTGCCGATGGACAGGGCGAGGAGGGATGCGGTCAGGGTTTTTTTGATGTTCATGCTCAATTCCATTTTCGAAAGTTATTGGTGTTATGTCGGGCTGTTTTCAAACCGTGAACACAGATTAATGAGCTGTCGAAAAGTGAAAAAGCGGCTATAAAGCGTTTGACTGTCTACCAGAGAGTGACAATGAACCCGTTCGAAGACATGCGTATTTTTTGCCAGGTCATGGATTCCGGCAGTTTCACTGCCGCGGCCGATCAGTTGGGCCTGTCCAAGCAGTTCGTCAGCCGCCGTTTGATGCAGCTTGAAGAGCGCCTCGGTGTGCGGCTGTTGAACCGTTCCACGCGACGCCTCGACGTCACGCCACTGGGCCAGAGCTACTACGAGTCGGCGCTGCGACTGCTGGGCGAAGTCGAACAGGTCGAGCAGGGCATCGCCGGGCAGACCGCCGAGCCGCGCGGGACCATTCGCGTCAGTGCACCGCTGTCGTTCGCCGTGGCGCATCTGGGGTGTCTGCTGCCGCTGTTTCTGCAGCGCTATCGTGATGTCACCGTGGAGGTGGATTTGAGCGACCGCCCGGTGGACCTGCTTGGCGAAGGTTATGACCTGGCGCTGCGCATTGGTGTGCTGGAAGACTCGACGTTGATTGCGCGGCGCATCGCCGCCATCGAACGGGTGTACTGCGCCAGCCCGGCATATCTGGCCGAACGCGGCACGCCGCTCAATCCCGAAGACCTGCACAGCCACGACTGTCTGCCGTACGGCCATGGTCGTTCGGTGCAATGGCGCTTCAACGCGGGGCAGGGCAAGCCGCTGCTGGTCAACGTCACCGGGCGCATGCGGGTGAACAATGGCGAGCTGCTGCGTGATGCGGCGGTGCAGGGCATGGGGATTACCTATCTGCCGACGTTCATCGTTGGCGCGGCGCTGAAGGACGGGAGGCTGGTGCCAGTGCTCGACGACTACCGCCCCGAACCGCTGACCCTGTCGGCGGTGTACCCGCAGCATCGCCAGGCCTCGCGGCCGGTGCAGGCGCTGGTCGAATTTCTGCGCGAACGCCTGAACCCGACGACCACCCACTCTCTGTAGGAGCTGCGGCAGGCTCGGGCCGCGATCGGACGATCTTTTGACTTTGTTTTTTTGAAGCAAGATCAAAAGATCGCAGCGTGCCGCAGCTCCTACACTGGGTGTATTTCAATTCGGGTTGGCATTGCGCATGTGGTGAACAAGGCACTGGATAACGTCGAACTGCCCGCATAACCCGTGTAGGAGTGAGCCTGCTCGCGATAGCGGTGGTTCAGGCACTGACGATGTTGGTTGTGCCGGCGCCATCGCTAGCAGGCTAGCTCCCACGGTGGAACGGCGGTGTGGCTTACAAAGTCGCAACAACCGTACTGATCGGGCTGTTCTAGACTCGGGGCCGCTCAATCACGAGCATCGCCCGGAGTGCGCCATGGAAGTGCCCGACAATAAAACCGCCATCGACAGCAATCGACAGGCGTGGAACGATTCTGCTCGCCATCATCGTGAATCGGCGGAATGGCAAGCGCTGTTGAACGACGTTTCGCAGGCTGATTTTTCCTGCCTCGACGACACTCTGCACGGCCTGCTGGGACAGGTCGGCGTCGACGGTAAAGCGCTGATTCAGCTCGGTTGCAACAACGGCCGCGAAAGCCTGTCGCTGTACGCCCTCGGTGCGCGCAGTGTGGTCGGTGTCGATCAATCGGAGGCGTTTCTCGAACAGGCCCGCGAGTTGAACCAGCGCTCGCCACACCACGCCGAATTCATCGAAAGCGATATCCATCACCTGCCGACCGCACTGCACAACCGCTTCGACGTGGCACTGATCACCATCGGCGTGCTGAACTGGATGCCCGACATCGGCGAGTTCTTTCGCCATGTCGCGCTGACCCTCAAACCGGGCGGCAAACTGGTGATCTACGAAACCCATCCGTTTCTGGAAATGGTCGACCCCGACGCCGAAGACCCGTACCGCCTCACCAGCTCCTACTTCCGTGCCGAGCCATTCGTGCAGGAAGAACCGATCGTCTACGTTGGCAAGGTCGAGCAGCAGGCTGCCAAGTCCTACTGGTTCGTGCACACCCTCGGCGCCATTTTCAGCGGTGCCATCGCCGCCGGCCTGAACATCGCGCACTTCAAGGAGTATGCGCATTCGAACCGGGAAGAGGTGTACGACCAGTACCTGAATCAGCCAGCGCAGATGCCGCTGTGCTTCACCCTGGTCGCCAGCAAGGCCTGAAGTTTTCCATCGATCCAACGGGCCTCATCGCTGGCAAGCCAGACTCCCACAGTTTTTTGGGACTTGCACAACACCCTGTGGGAGCTGGCTTGCCAGCGAAGGCGTCGATAAGGTCTCAAGTCTGGCTGAAAGAATCTGAACCAACTTTGCCCGTTTGACCCTTCTGAATGTTCGAGCAAGCCTCTGCCACATAGCCGATGGCTCGAAGCAACTCTTCATCGTCGTCATCGCTTAGCACTTGTTTCAGATATTCACGAATGGCCGCGACATCTACGAGTAATGACGGCAACTCCAGGCTGATGAGTTTGTGGCTCAACGTTCTGCTCCCTTGTGTTTTTGCGCCAATTTACTTGATCACGCCATTGGCAACAGTCAGGCATAGCCTTTAGGTCAGGAGGGCGATTCTTTTTCGGGTGTGGGCAAAGTCCTGTGTTACACACAAAACATAGCGAACAGCTACCTGCCTCATCGCGAGCAGGCTCACTCCTACACTTGATCGGTGTCGTACACAAATCCACTGTGGGAGTGAGCCTGCTCGCGATGGCGGCCAAATGGCCGCCATGCCTCTAACGATTGATCACGCCTGCGCCGTCGCGCTCACCACTGGCCGCCCGGGTTTGCGCAGGGGTTCCAGGCGTGAGCCGTCGTAGCGGGTTTCGCGGTAGAAGCGCCAGTGGCCGAACAGGCCGTAGACGTGGGTGACGCGGCCCTGTTCGTGGTAGCCCATGCGGATGTGCAGCTTCAGCGCCGGGATGTTGTGGGTTTCGCAGACGTCGACGACTTTGTCGCAGCCTTGGGCGGCCATCGCTTCCCACAGCGCGACTTGCACGTCCACCGACAGGCTGGTGCCGAAATACGGCCGGGCCATTTCTCCGCCGAATTCGAAGAACTCGCCGGGTTTGACCGGGAACCAGCAGCCGTAATAGTGGCGGTCGTGGTAGTCGCGAATGCTGCCCCAGATGAATGCCACCGCGTGGCCGTCGGCATCCAGATACATGTGCCCGGTGTGGCCTTCGGCGGCGAGTTCGGCCATGGTCTCGACGCGGTCGCCGAAGTGTTTGGCGAAGGCGCCAGTGTTGAGCTGGGTGATATCGACTTTGCGCAAACCTTCGTACGGACGCAGCTTGTGCGGTGGCACCGGGGAGACCAGATCGCGCTCCATCCACAGCAGCTCCCAATGGAAGAACACGTAGCGCTTCCACAAGGTGGCGAAGAGTCGGCCGAGGCCCTTTTGACGAATGCGTTCGCGCAGTTTTTCGATAACACTCATGTTGCCCTCCCTGGCCGAAGCCCGGTGTGGTGGATGTTGCTTTTGTGGGTATAGATCACACCTGCAACGCCGTTTCGAAGCGCCATCTTCGAAAGTATTGCAAGTTATGTAGATCAATCGAGTGCCGCAGCACCGCGTAGAAAGTCCTTGTTCAGGTCGGCATAGGAAACCCGTGGAACGCCCGGCAGCCGCTGCTCTAGCACGCGGCTCAGGGACTCTCCGGGATTGAGATAGGCATCCCCGAAATCGCTCCCGAGCTCATTCGGGTGGGCAACGATTTCCAGCACGCCGTCGGTCGGCGCGGGATCGTTGCGCAGGTCCACCGGGGTGCACACATAGTCCGCCGTGGCTCCGGCCAGACGCTGCAAGCGCCAGTTGAGCAAGCCTTTGAACACGCGTTTCGGCAGGCTGAGGTTCTGCCCCAGGTTGCGCGCCAGACGAATCGGCACGCCTTGCTGAGCGGCAAACCGCGCGACGATTTCACCGATCGGCCAGATGTTGTGTACGTGCTGATGCGAGTCGATATGGCTAGGTCGCACGCCATGTTCGACACAGCGCTGCCACTGCGCCTGCAACTCTTCACGCACCGCGTCACGATCTTCGCGACTGAGCAAAAAGCTGTGCCGTGGCAGGCTCAGATCGAACACGCCATGGCCATCGCAGAAGGTGCGACTGCGCAGGATCGAGCTGCTCAGCGGCCGCCCGTAAGTCAGGTTGAAGTGCAACCCGACCCGACCTTGCAGCGACGGATGCCGGGCCATCGCGCTGGCTGCTTCGAAGGCCGGCATGTTGGCCATGGCCGTGGCCGAGCTGATGACCCCGGCCTGAAACGCGGCGAAGATCGTCGCGTTTTCGTTCGGGCTCAAACCGAAATCGTCAGCGTTGACTATGACTTGGCGAGGCATGATCGCCCTCCGTGGTGACGACGACAGGTGTGGACACAGGGGCAGGTTTGGCCGCGCGTCGCGCCCGCCATTGCTGCACTGATGGTTTGATTCGCTGCCAGAGCCGCAAGCCAAGCCCCAACAGGATCCCGCTGGGGCGCCAGGAATAGAAACTCCAGCGCCAGTGTTCGAGTTGGCCGGTCATGCGTTCGTGCAACTGATGGCTGGAGTTCTCCAGGCTCACCCGCGAGGCATCGATCCAGCGCCAATGCTCGTCCAGTCCCCAGCGAATCCATTCCTCCAGCAGCACCCGGCCGCTGCCCAGATCGGCGTATTGCGGCAGGAACGCAAGGTTGTAATCGTAGAGTCGGCCCTGTTCCAGCAAGCCGAGGCGATAGCTGATACAACGCCCGTTGAGTTCCAGCGTCACCACCCGCACCAGTCCCTGGCCGGCGAGGGCGGTGAAGGCGCGTTCGATCCATTGCCGACTGCGCTCGCTGGCAAAGATCCCCACGCCTTCGTCGCCTTTCCAGCTCACCGCTTCGACTTCGCTGATCGCTTGCAACAGTGGACCCATGCTCTGCGCGTCGGGGCTGATGCGCCGCACCTGGGCGCCACACGCGGCAATTCGTTTGCGTGCGCGCCGCAGCTTGTAGCGTGGGTCGCCGGAGACCTCCTGATGATCGGCGTCGCTGATCAGATGCACCGGCACCCGGCAACTGAGACGGCGTTCGCCAGCAGAGCTGTGAGCCATCCATGCGGTCAGGGCGCTTTCCTCACCCGCCGGCTCGGACAGTTCGTTGAGCTGCAGCAGGGCGTGCGGCAGTTGTCGGCGGATCAGGCGCAAGGCTTCGCGCATGTCTTCGCCCTTGAGTAATGACAGCAGCGCCAGCCGGTCCGCCAACGGATAGCCCAAGTGATGCAGCACGCGGAATGGCACGCCGGCAAAACGCTCGCGGCCCGCCACCAGTGGCAGGCACAGGCGCAATTCGTCCGCATCCCAACCGAGCAGGATGTGCAGGCGCTCACCCGCGCCCAGTGCCTGTTCCGCCGCGCACAACCAGCCCAGGTGGTTGAACGGTGTGTGATCCGTCACCCGCAGGCGCAGCGCTTCATAGGCGGCTGCCGGGAAGTCGGCCGCGCACAGTGAAGTGCGCCATTCGAATCGCGCCGTCATGGGCTCAGGCCGCCGTGGCTGTGACAGGTGGACGGGACGGTTTGCGCAGCGCATCCAGGCGCGAACCGCTGTAGCGGGTTTCGCGGTAGAAGCGCCAGCGCCCGAACAGGGTGTAGACGTTCATGATCCGGCCTTGCTCGGTGTATCCCATGCGCAGGTGTAGTTTCAGCGCCGGGATGTTGTGGAATTCGCAGACGTCCACCACCTTGTTGCAGCCCTGGGCGGCCATGGCTTTCCACAGTTCCAGTTGCAGGTCCACCGACAGTTCGCTGCCCCAGTAGGCACGGGTCAGTTCGCCGCCGAATTCGAAGAACTCGCCGGGTTTCACCGGGAACAGGCAGCCGTAGTAATGCCGGTCGAAATAGTCCCGCGCGCTGCCCCAGATGAACGCCACAGCATCGCCCTGATCGTCCAGGTGCATGTGCCCGGTGTGCCCTTCGTTGGCCAGCTCGGCCATGGTCCCGACGCGATCGCCGAAGTAGCGGGCGAAGGCGCTGGCGTTGTCGGCGGTGATTTTCACCACCCGCAGTGGCGGATACGGTTTGAGGCTGTGCGGTGGTACCGGACTGACCAGATCGCGTTCCATCCACAGCAATTCCTGATGGAAAAACACGTAGTGCTTCCACGCCTTGGCGAGGGTGGCGCGCAGGCCTTTTTGTTTGATGTGCTGGCTGAGTTTGCTGACGATACCCATGTTCTGTACTCCGGCGATATCGCAGGGCGAACGACTGTGGCGAGGGAGCTTGCTCCCGCTCGGCTGCGCAGCAGTCGCCAATGGGGTTGCAAGTATTGGGGCCGCTTCGCAGCCCGGCGGGAGCAAGCTCCCTCGCCACAATTTTGTTTTCGCCATGCATTGTCTGAAATTGGGGTTCATGACGCGCTCCAGCTCAACGCGAACAGGGTTTCCCCCGGCAACTCGAAGCTGACGCGTCCGTCGCGGCAGGCAAGCGGCGCGTCGCGGCTGCGGTTGTCTGCGCCGAAGTAACGCAACGCGCCGCTGTTCAGCGGGCATCTGGCGCCGCTCAGGTCGACACGCTGCAACCGCGTGCCTTTGTTCACCCCGAGCAGGCCACGCTGGTCGTCGTCGGCCATCGCCAGCACGTCGACTTCAAACGCATCGTTCTCCAGCCACAACACCTGATGCAGCCAGTGCTGCGCGATGAACTGCTGGGCCAGACCCACCGGTTTCAGCTCGAAACGCTCAGCGCCCAAAACCCGGATCATGCCCTTGGGGTACTGCGGCTCGTCGGCGGCCTGAAACCAGTTGAGCATCGTCAGCAAGCCGTCCTGCGAAGCGTTGATCACCACCGAGGCCCACCACAGCGAGGCGTAGTGGGTTTCCTGGTCGTAGGGGCTGAGGCTGGAGCCGCTGGACATATTGGTCTGATCCAGCAGCAAGGCTTTGCGCGGCTGGCCGTGGCCATCGAGGCCAACCAGTTCGGCGGCGCGGCGCACGCTGTCGCGGTAGACCCGGGTGGCGAGCAGGTCGCGGATCATCCATTCGTGCCACGCCAGTGCGTCGATCTGCTCGGCGGATTCACCGAGCAAACGTCGCGCCCAGTCGATGCCGCGCTTGTCTGCGGCGTTGTCGGCAAACGGCCCGTTGACCAGCCGTGAACTGGCCGGCATGGCGATGCGCACCCCGGCCCTGGCATTCGCCGGATCACTGCGCACCTGTCTGGCCATGCTGGCGAAAATCGCCCGGTATTGTTCGAAGCTCGAATAGTTGAGGTTCGGCTCATCAGCAAAGCCGATGTAGTGCGTGCCTTTGCCGCCGAGGGCGCGGGTGCCGGCCAGCCATGCATCGAGGCCGCCATTGCTTTGCACATCGGCGCGCAAGTCAGCCTGACGCTGGCTACCGGCGAGCAGGGTGATGTCCTGACGGATGCCGAAGCGCTCCTGATAAGCCAGACGAAACGCGTCTTCGAAGTGCGGATTTTTCGCCGTGACATCGACAAAACTGTAGTAGCTGGCGGCGGTCGGTTTCAGCGCATCCAGCACCGCATGACTGGCGGCGGGCGGCATCACGTAGGGCATGGCGATGCCCAGATCCGGCGTGCGGCCGAGGATTTTGTCGTGCAGGGTCAGGTGGATCTGGCCGGTCTCTTCGCGCACAGGTTTGAGTTGCTGCGGAGTTTGCGCAAACCGATTGGCCGTGCCGTCGAGCCAGAACGCCGCTTTGCCGCTGCCTTGCAGACGCAGGCGCCAGACCTGTTCGCGCTCGCTGACCGGCAACGCCAGTTGATCGAACTGCCAATAGGCGCGATAGGGTTTGAGCGTTAGCGTCAGCGGCTTATCGTCGCCGACCCGTTGCGCTTGCAGAGCGTTCACTCCGCCATGGAACTTGCCGGCGAGCACCGCGTGTTCCCCCGGCGCCACCTTGAAATACAACTCGTCGCCGTTCTGCGTCTGCGCGCTGAAATGCACCTTGGCCGGCTCGAACAGCGCTACCGTGTGCTCATCGTGTTCGACCCGGTAATTGCGGAAGCTGTAGCCGGGAATTTCCAGACGATAACTGGCCGAGCCGGGCAGTAACGGCCAGCTCTGAGTGCCACGGGTTTCGCTGGCCTTGATCAAGCGCTCGCCCTGCAACTTACCCTGGCCGTCGAGCAGGTAAAGATGCTCTTCGTTGGCGTCGGCCTGCCACGCCGGGGTCCAACGCACCGTCACGCTGTCCGGGCGATCGGTTTGCAGGTACAGGCTGCCGTCGCGGATCTCGCCCCAGCGCATCGACGCGGCAAAGGCGTCCAGCGACAGGCCGAGACCGAGCAGCAGGACCAGGCGTTTCATGCGGCCTTCCGTTGCAGCATCTGCCACATCGGCGCGATGTCGCTGGGCAGGATGATCAGGGTTTGCCAGAACGCCACGCCGCTCAAACGGCAGTACAACACCAGCATCGCCACGGTGACGGCCAGATAGGCAATCGACGAAGCCGCTGCTGCGCCGACGATGCCGTAGGCCGGAATCAACACCAGGTTCAGCGCCAGATTGAGCAGGGCGCCGAGGCCCATCAGCAGCGACACCGTGCCGGGGCGGTTTTTTCCCAGCAGGTCCAGCCGCAGGATGCTCGCGTAGCACAGGCCGAGCAGCCCCGGCAGCAAGGCGAGCAGCGCCGGATACGCCGGTTGGTAGGCGATGCCGAACAGGGTGACGATCAACCAGTTGCCGATCACTGCCATGCTCAGGCACGCGCCGAGCATCACCGTGGCGGTCAGGCGCAGGGCCAGCGGGGTGACCTTGTCCATGCCTTCGTCCTGTTGCAGCAGGCGTTTCATCAGCGGCGTGGTCACCGCTTCCGGCACGATCAGCAGCAACTCGGCGGCGGCGCTGGCCATCGCGTAATGACCCAGCGCGGTGCTGCCGAGCAGGGCGCCGATGAACAGGTAGTCCGAGCGCAGAATCACTTGCTGGAACAGCAGGTCCGGATGGCTGCGCGCGCTGTAGCGCAGCAGTTCGTTCTGGCTGGCGCGATCCCACTGCAACTGCAGCGGTTGCGCCCGTTTGAGCCAGACCCAACCGGCCAGCACCACCAGGCTGATCCCGGCCAGCCAGCTGATCAGCGCCGCTTCCAGCGCCGCGCTTTTCCACATCCAGAACAGCGCGAGAAACAGCAGCAGCGGCGCCAGTGATTCGGTCAGGCGCAAGGCATTGAACGCGACCACGCCGCCGGAGGCGTTGTGCAGGGTCAGCAGGCCGCTTTTCAGCACCGTCAGCGGCACCGCCAGCAGCAACAGCCAGGCCAGCAGACCGAGCTGCACCGTGACATCCAGGTCACTGCCGAATTCACGCACCAGCGCCACCACCAGCAAGGTCAGCAGACCGGCGAGCAGGCAACCGAACACCAGCACCTGACTCAGCAGCAGGCCCATCGGCCGTTGCTTGGCAGCCTGATAACCCACGGCCGAGTTCAACCCGCCACTGGTGGCGGCGCTGATCAGGTCGGGCAAGGTGCTGAGCAGCGCAAACAACCCGCGTTCACTCGGCCCGAGGATCCGCGCCAGCAACACGTTGCGCAGCAGGCGCAGGGCGATCATCGCCAGCTTGGTGCCCATGCTCAGCGCCAAGTGCCTGAGGTAGTGGCTACGGCTCATGGGCGGTTGCCACGGAAGATGCGCCACGACAGCAGCTCCGGATTACGTGCGGTACGCTGGCTGACGCCGAAGCGCGGCAGGTTCAGCGGATCACCTTCGCCGCGATAGATGCCGGTGCCGGTGCCCAGGGCGAACGGGTAATCGTGCGCGGCAATCTGCTTGCGCACGCGCTCGTCGTTGTTGCCGTTGGGGTAGCAATACACCGGCAGCGGCCGGTTGCAGCCGTTGTACAAGGCATCACGGCTGCGGCTGATCTCTTCGCTCAGGCGCACATCGTCCAGTTCTGTGAGGATCGCGTGGCTGGCGCCGTGCGGGCCGAAACGCACCAGCCCGGAAGCTTCCATCGCGCGCACCTGATGCCAGTCCAGCGCTTGGGGCTGCGCTTCGGGCGGACATTCGTCGGTGAGGCGTTCGAGCATCGCCGGTTCAAGGGTTTTCAGGCCTTGCAGGTAATGCAGCAGCGACAGGCTGCGCCGGTCGACGTCGATGTCGTCGACCAGCACCGGCACCGGGTGATGAATCGCGTGCAGGCATTCGATCAAGTGCATGCGGGCCTTTTCGCCGTGGCTGCCCCACAGGGTTTCGCCGAGGGTTTCCCACCAGAAGCGCTGACGGCTGCCGATGAAATCGGTGGAGAGAAAAATACTCGCCGGCACCTGGTGTTTTTGCAGCAGCGGGAACGCATTGACCGCGTTGTCGCGCCAGCCGTCGTCGAAGGTCAGCGCCACCCGTGGGCGTTCGCTGCGCAGGGAAGTGGGCGTCAGGATGTCCATCAGCGGCACGCAATCGAAGTGCCGGCGTAGCCACACCAGCAGGTGTTCGAAGGCTTTCGGCCCGACACACAGCTCATTGCGGTGCGGCAGGTCGGCGGCGCGGTCGTTGGCCAGCACCCGGTGCAACATCAGGATCACTCCGGCACCGTGCAACTGGTTTCGTCCCACGGACGAGTTGAGGTAAAGCCAGCCACTGGTGCGTTTTATCAGTTGTTTGATCGCCATGGCTTCGCTCCTCTCAACGGTTTTGTTCAGGGTTCCACTGGGCGTAACGGTGGCCGCGCAGGAACTGCCACAGGCCGATGCTCATGCCTGCCAGCGTCACCAGCAGGAATGCCGCAAGGCGGAACGGTTTGGGTAACCGGTGTTGTGAATCCAGCAGCCCGGCGATCGCGACGGCGTAGCCGAACAGTTGCGCGATCAGGGCCAGTCGATAGAAACCGTGGTCGTTCCACAGCCAGAAGTTGCTCAGCAGCAACGGCAGCAGGAGGATCGGCGCCAGGCGGCGGATCAGTTTGTGGCTGATCAGCGCGATCGAATACAGGCCATGTTTGAGCGGGTTGAGCAGCTCACTGCGCTGGGCGAGGCTTTGCAGGCCACCGACAGTGACGCGTTGACGGCGGCGGAACTGTTTGTCCGCCTCGTCGACACCGTGGTCGATCACTTGCGCCTCGGGCACGTACACAATGCGCTTGAAGGCCACCGGTGCACAGGTGCTGAGAAAGAAGTCGTCGTTGACCTCCGCCGGTACGCTCTGGAACAGCTCGCGGCGCAGGGCGAGCAGGGCGCCGTCGGCCGAGACCATGCAACCGGTGCGGTTCTCCACCCGACGCAGCCAGCCTTCGTAATGCCGGTACAGGCTGTCGCCGACGCTCAAGCCACCGCCGGTCACCGGAATCACCATGTGCCCGGCGCAGGCGCCGACATTCGGGTCACTCAGCGGGGCGAGCAGGTAGCCGAGGGTTTCCCGCGACCATTGGTTATCGGCATCGGTGAACACCAGAATATCGCCAGTCGCCAGCGCCACGCCGGCATTCAGCGTCGCGGCTTTGCCCTGGCGCGGCAGGTCGAGCACGGTGATGCGCGAATCAACCACCTTGTGCGCGCAGGCCACGGTGTCATCAGTGGAGCCGTCGCTGGCGAGAATGATCTGCAGCGTGGCCGGCTGATAATCCTGCGCCAGCAGCGTGCGCAATTTGTGCTCGATGTGCCGCGCCTCGTTGTGCGCGGCGATCACGATGCTGATGTTCAGCGGCGGCGCCGGGCTGTGGCGCCAGGCCGGGAACAGCGGCGCCAGCACGGTCAGCAGCAGCGGGTAACCCAGATAGGCGTACACCGGCAGCAGCAGGCACAGCCAGAAAATGAATTCAGCCACGGGCAGGCCTCCTGGCGTTCCAATGACACAGACTGAGAATGAACGCGGCCCCGGCCAGGTGCAGCCGCAGCCAGTGCAGGCCCCACAGTTGCAGGGTCAGGGCCACGTCGTGATGGCGTGAGCTCTGACGAATGCTCAGCACCAGCGCCGGAATCAGGGTCAGCGACACCATGATTGCCGCGTGATGCGGAAAACCGTTGAGCAGCGCGGATATCGCCAGCAGGTCCAGCAGCCAGGCCATCAGCGACAGCAGCGGAAAGCGCAACAGCCGCAGGCTGAAACCGTGGGTGCGCAGCAGTTGCAGATGACTGCCCTGACGCCACATTTCCTTGCCCATCCACTCGCGCCAGTTCATCTCGTAGCCCCAGTGCAGGGCCACGTTGTTGTTCACCGAGAGCAGCCGTGCGCCTTGTTCGTGCAGGCGCAGGGTGAACTCCTTGTCCTCGCCGGTGCGCAGGTGTTCGTTGAAGCCGCCGACCTTTTTGAACCAGCGCCGGCGCATCAGCAGGTTGGAGCTGGGTAGCCAGTCCACCGGGTGCGAGCTCTGGCTGGACGGGCGCAGCGTGCGCCGTTGCCAGGCAGCGGCGTACCACGGCGCGGCGGCGGGTGTGTGCAGGTCAAGGCCGAACACGTCGGCTTGCGCGCTGTCCTCCAGTTCGAACAATGGCTTGAGCCAGTCTTCGGGCATTTCGACGTCGGCATCGATAAACGCGATCCACTCGCCGCTTGCCAGCAGCGCACCGCGATTGCGCAGCGCACCAATCAGCAGGCCTGGCAGCACCAGCACCTGCGCGCCGAACTGGCGGGCGATGTGCGGGCCGTCGTCGTTCGAACCGTTGTCGACCACGATCAACTCGCAGTCGACATCGGCCGCATGTGCGGCTTTTTGCGCGGCCAGCAGCGTGCGGCCAATGTGCCGGGCCTCGTTGTACATCGGGATAACGATACTGATCCGGTTCATGCCCGGGCCTCCGTCGATGGCGCTTGCTCGGCCTTGAGGCGCAGCACACTGGTTAGCGCGAGCATGATCCAAACGTATTTCTGGTTCGGTGCGCTGAGGAACATCAGGAACAGGGTCAGCGACAGGAAGCTCACCCCGAGGTGGGTCATCAGGTCCGCCTGTTGCCAGTCGCGTCGCAGCATCCACGCGGCGCGCGCGCGGATCAGGTTGTACAGACCGAGGCCGAGCATGCCGACAAACAGCAGGCCGGCGGGAATCCCCAGTTCACTGAAGATTTCCAGATAGGTGTTGTGAGCGCGGCGGTACAGGTCGCCGATCTTGCGATTGGCGGAAAACGCCTTGGCGTAGCCGGTGGTCGCGTAGTGCAGCGGGAAGGTGCCGGGGCCGGAACCGAGCAGCGGGTTCTCGCGGATCATCTGCCCGCCGACCACGATGTACGAGGCGCGCCGGCCGAGGGATTCGTCGTCGTGACCCTTGGCCCCGGCGCTCAATACGCTCAGGGACTGGATGCGCGCGAGGTAACCGGCGGGCATCGCGTAGATCGCCAGCGGAATCACGATGGCTGCGCCGAGCATGGCAAAGCCCAGGTGCCGTGGACGAATGCGGGTCAGTTGCGTGCGGTAGTGCCAGCAGCCGATCAACAGACTCAACGCCACCACCACCAGCCCTGAGCGCGATTCTGTCTTGGTCATGCCGCCCAGCAGCAACAGGCAGCAAGCGCCCCAGAACAAGCGGTGCAGCAGATTCGGCCCACGAATCACCAGCAGCAGCGCCAGCGGAATGGCGAAGGCGATCAGCAGGGCGAAGGCGTTGGGGTCTTCCAGCAGCCCGGCGGCACGCCCCTGATCCTGGAATTTGGTCGAGAACATCGCCATGGCGCAGGTGGCGCTGACGCTCAGGGTCACCAGACGGGCGAACAGGTCGAGGTTCAGTTCGCGGCCGATCAGCAGGGTGATGACAAACAGGATCAGGCCGACGCTTAGTTCACGCAGATGCCCCAGCGACATGCCCAGGTCATCGGTGTTGAGCAGACTGAGGAAATACAGCACCAGAAACCACAGCAGAAACCGCCAGATATTGCTGCGCAGACGCTCGGACGGAATCTGATGCATGGCCAGTTGCAGCATCAGGATCACCGCCAGCGAGGCGCCGATCAGTTTGCTCCCGGACAGCGCGCTGTCCTTGAAGAAACCTTCTAACGGCACCAGCGCGGCAATGCCCAGCAGGCCCCAGGTCGGCTTGCGGTACAACACCGTGAAAGCCACCAGACCAATGACCGCGCCCGGCGCCAGAAACGGATAAGGACTGGCGAGCAGACCGATGCAGACCATGCCGAGCAGGGTGACGATCGAGAGCGGGAAAATCATGCGCGTGCCTCCCGTGCCGTGCGGATGTACAGCTGCGACCAGCGTTCGGCCAGGGCCTTGAGGTCGTAGCGATCCTGTTGCGTACGCTTTGCGTTGTCGCACAAATGCCGGGCCAGCTTCGGCTCGCTCAGCAGGTTGTCGAGCTGACGGGCGAGGTCGGCGCTGTCGGCGGGTGTCGCCAGCAGACCGTTATGTCGGTGCTCGAGCACATCGGGAATGCCGCCGACAGCGAACGCCACCACCGGCACGCCGGCCTGCATCGCTTCGAGCAGAATCATCGGCGTGCCTTCGGTGCGCGAGCTGATCACCAGCGCATCCAGGCGCTGCCACCACGGTTGCATGGCGGTCTGGTAACCGGGCAGGCGAATTCGTTGCTGCAAACCTGCGGCGTCGATCCGCGCCTGCAGCGCATCACGTTCCGGGCCGTCGCCGAGCATCACCGCGTCCAGTTGCGGATGCTGGTGACACAGCGGAATCAGCGCATCAAGAAACAGGTCCGGGCCTTTCTCGCTGCTCAGGCGCCCGACGTAACCGGTGAGCCAGCGCTGGCTGTCAGTGGTGCTGATCAGCGCGTCGGCGGCGGGCAATCCGTTGGGGATCACCTGGAGTTTGTCCGCCTGCACGCTGGCCTGACGATGCAGCATGGCAATGCTCTCGGCCACACACACCACCCGATCCACCGACGCCGTGCGGCACAACTGCAGACTCAACCAGGTGTAGAACTTCTGCTTGCGGCTGCGCGGGGTGAAGCCGTGTTGGGTAATGACCAGCGGCAAACGCAACAGCGTCGCCGCGACCCAACCGAACAACAGCCCTTTGAAATTGTGCGTGTTGATCAGCGGCCGTTCGCTGCGCCGGGCCCGCAGGTGGCGCAACAACTCGCCGAGCCCGGAGCAGCCACGGCAATCCACCCCGGCCTCACGAAAGCGCGCGATCAATGCCGGCGGCGCATCGAGAAACAGCACCTGGTGCTGCCCCGGTGTCGCCAGGCAGTGATCGAGCAGCATGCGCTCGGCCCCATAGAAGCCGCCGCTGCTGAGCAAGTGAATGATCGGCAGCGCGGCATTCGGGGTGGAGGGCGTGTTCAATTGCGCACCCAGTGCACGAAGCTTGGCACGGTCCAGTTCTTGTGCGGATTGCTCGGCAGCACGTTCTCGTCGTTGATCACCAGCAACACCGGCAGGCCCAGTTCGTGGGTGATTTGCGCAGGGTGTTTGAAACGGTGATCGAAGAACTCACGCACATAGACCAGGGCAATCGCCAGCAGCAGACCGGTGAACAAGCCGAACGGAATGATCAGCAGCGGTTTGGGGAACGCCGGTTCGGTCGGCTCGAACGGCGGGCTGAGCACCTTGGCGTTCGACAGATCATCGTTGAGCGAACCGGCGGTGCTGCTTTCGGCGAAGCGCTGGGCGTAGGTCGAGAACGCCGTGTGCAGCGCGTCGATTTCCGTGTCCATCTGCCGCAGCTTGCTCTGGGTCTGCTGCAAGGTGTGGATGCGGTTCTTGAACTCGGCGATGCGCGCGGTTTTCTGATCGATCACCTGTTGCACCACGGCCAGGTCGTTGGTGCGTTCCTGAATGCGGTTGCTCACCACTTTGAGGAACTGCTGGCGGGTGCGGGCAATCTGCTCGCGGGTCAGCAGCATCGGCTCGCTGCCGGGCTGGAACACCGCGAGGTCATTCATGTAGCGGCTGACTTGGGTGGTCAGTTGTTCGCCCAGCTGTTTGATTTCCCGATCCTCGAACGCCACGTTATCGACGGTGGTGGTGAAGGTGAAGGGGAAGGTGTAGTCGTTGAGCTTGTTGCTGCTGGCGGCCGTCAGCGCGGTTTTCAGGTATTCGAGCCAGCGCTGGCTCTGTAGCAGACGATCCTGGTACAGGTTCAGGGCCTGCTCTTCGGTATTGATCGCGTTCAGGCGGAAGGTGATTTCTTCCTTCGGATCGGACGATGCAACACTTTCCAGCAGCGCTTGTCGATTACCTTCCAGCCCGTCGAGACGCACCTGATACAGGTGCTTCTTGGTTTCATAGAAGGATTGCGGCAGGTCGATCGATTGCAGCGCCTGACGGCTGCCCAGATAGTTCTGCAGCAGGGTGGCGACGAACGTCGTGCCCTGATGCGGATCGGGGAAGCTGTAGACGATCGAGATCACGTTGGAGCCGGGCAGGGTCTCGATTTTCAGGCTGTTGATCGCATCTTGCGTGAGGCCGTCGAGCACGGTGTCACGCACCGGATCGGTTTGCAGCCCGAGCATGTTGCGCAGCGGGTTGATCAGGTACTGCCGCAGCGGCGACGTGACATAGCGCCGGAACGGTTCGCTCACCAGTTTGGCGAACACGCCCACCGGCGGGTTGTACTCGCCCTTGTCGCGCAGCTCGCTGATGGTCTGGCGGATCAGCGCCGGCGACCGGAGGATGTTGCTTTCGGTTTCCATGTCCGCCAGCGACGGCGGAATGAAGGTGGCGTTATCGACCGTCAGTGACGTGGTGGCGTCACCCTGGGAGAGTTTTTTCGACTGCACGATCACCTGAGCGGTGATATCGAAGCTCTGTTTGAGCACCAGCGGCAGCAGCAACGCGATGACTGCAAAGATCAGGAAGACCCGTTTCACCAATTGCTTGTTGGCGAAGAAGATCCTGAAGAACTCATGCAGGTAGTTTTCCTTTGGATTCATGATCGGTCACCTGAGAGTCAGTTGTTGTTACTGCCTTTGTTGTCGACGCGGTAGCCGAAGCTGAAGCCCACGCCCTGGAACAGCACCACGTCGGCCAGTTGCCTGGCCAGATCGCCGGCACTCGCCAGTTTGGTTTTCGGCACGAACAGCATGTCGTCCGGTTGCAGGTAGGCGATCTGCGACGCGTCGCCCGACAGGGCTTTTTCCACGTCGTAGTGCACGGCCTGCACCTGGTTGCCGTTGCGCCGCATGATCACCACCGAGTCCAGCCGCGCCTTGACGTTGGTGCCGCGCGCCAGGGTCAGCGCTTCAAGCACCGACACTGGACGGCGGATCGGGTAGGAACCCGGTTGGCCGACTTCGCCGAGCACGTAGATCTCGTTGCCGGCGGTGGACTTGAGCATCACATCGACGCTCATCCGCCCCGGCAATTGCGCGTACTTCTGGTTGAGGAAGGTTTCCAGTTGATTGATGGTCATGCCTTGCAGCGGCACCGCACCGATTTCCGGAAAACTCGCATAACCGTCATTGCCCACGGTGATCTCGCGGCTCATGCCGGTGGCGGGGTGATTCAGCGCACTTTTCAGGTTCTGCTCATTGGTCAGCGGGCTGATGACCTGCACGGTCAGCTGATTGCGGTTGGGCTGGAACAGCTGTTTGCGCTGATAGGCACGCTGGATTTCATCGCGCGCCTCATCGGCGGTCAGGCCGGCGATTTTCACCGAGGTGTTGGCGCCCGGCAGGTTGATCGTGCCGTCAGGCAACACCAACTGGTTGCCGTTGAGCTGGCTGGCAGCGGTGAAGTTCAGGCCGATCTGGTCACCCGACTGCACGCGGTAGGCGTCCGAACCGCTGGTGCTGATGTGGAAGATCACATCCAGCACGTCTTGCGGACGCAGGGTCTGTTCGACCTTGGGCATGTCGGTGGCCTGGGCGTTGGCCGGGGTGGCGGTGAGAATGTTCACCGGCATGTTCTGGGTTTCGGAAGTGCTGGAGCAGCCTGCAAGCGGCAGCATCAGCAGAACAAGTATCTTGGCGTTCATGGCGTCATCCTTCGCGTTTGCTTACAGGTTTTTGTAGAGCCACTTGGGCATGTAGTACTTGCGCCGGTTGAACACGCTGCCGACCACCTTCGCGCCGGCCTGGGTCAGGCGTTGCACGGCGGCCTGGGCGACTTCCCAGCGGGTGTCCTCGGCGCGCACCACGAACACCACGCCATCGACCTGAGTGGCGAGCACCAGCGTGTCGGCGGCGGAATACACCGCGTCACCGTCGATCACCACGAAACGGTACTGGGTGCCCAAGCGGTCGAGCAGCGGGCTCAGGCGCTCGGCGGTCAGGTGTTCCAGGGTGCGGATCGGCCGGCCATTGGGCAGCACATGAAAAGGCAGGCTCGAGACCTGCACCACGCAGTCCTGCAACAGCGGCGGGTTGTCCGGGTTGAATAGCAGGTCGCGCAGGCCGCGCTCCTTGCCCAGGTTCAATTGCTGCGTGAGGTTGCCTGCCGACTGGCTGGCATCGACCAGCAACACCTGGCCGCTGCTCATCTGCGCCAGTTGGCTGGCCAGCGCCAGGGCACTGGTGGTGGTGCCCGCGCCGGGGTTGGCGGCGGTCAGGAACAGGATCCGCAGATCCAGATCCAGTACGGTCGAAATCAGGTTCGATTCGCTGGGGTTGGCAATGCTCAGGCTTTTGTTGGTTGAACCGTCCATTAGCTTGCTCCGTGGCCGCTGAATACTGTGAAGGGGGTTTTCAACAAGATCTTCAGATCAAGCAGGAGGCTCTGCTCGGCGATGTAGCTGAGGTCCAACTCAACGCGCTGGTCGAAGTCGATGTTGCTGCGCCCGGAGATCTGCCACAGGCCGGTCATGCCGGGGTAGATGCTCAGGCGCGCAAGGTGGTTGTCCTTGTAGCGGTAGGCGTTGAACGAAGTCGGCCGCGGGCCGACCAGACGCATGTCCCCGCTGACCACGTTGAACAGGTTGGGCAGTTCATCGAGGCTGGTACGCCGCAGGAAACCGCCGATGCCGGTGATGCGTGGATCCTTGTCGATCTTGAAGTCGATGGCGTCGACCCCGTGCTTGTTGAGGTGGCGCAGCGATTCCTTCAATTCTTCGGCGTTGCAGACCATGGTGCGGAACTTGTACATGCCGAAGGTGCGGCCGCGATAACCGGTGCGTTTCTGCACGAACATCACCGGTCCCGGGCTGGTGAATTTGATGGCCAGCGCCAGGCCCAGCAGCAGCGGCGAAAACACCACCAGAATCAGCAACGCACCGAAGCAGGCCAGCACCCGGTTGGTGCGCGACAGCGTCCATGGCCGGCCACCGTCGCGGCCGGTCAGCCAGCCACGGCCCTGCCGGTGGATGGCGCTATCGAGGCGCATTCGGTGCTCGGGATCCATGCGCTTGTCGCGGCGCATCTGATTGATCGGTACACCTTGTTCATGTCCAGTCATGGGGTCCTCCGCTGATGTTCAGCCGCGAGCGGCGCGTGGGCGACAGGCAGTGGGGTAGTAGTCGCGAAACCAGGCGATGAACCGCCCCAGTCCTTCATCCAGCTCGATCCGGGGCTGGAACCCGGTGGCCTGGGCCAGATCATCGGTCTCGGCACAGGTGTTGAGCACATCGCCCGGTTGCAGGGGCAAGAGCTCGACAATGGCTTTCTGGCCGAGGTGTTTTTCCATCAGCGCCAGATAGGTTTTCAGCTCCACCGGGTGGTGGCCGCCAATGTTGAACAGGCACCACGGCGCCATGCTGCTGCCCGCGTCGGGATGTTCACGATCCCACTCCGGGTGGTTGTGCGGCGGATGGTCGGTGAGGCGCGCGATGCTTTCGACGATGTCGTCGATGTAAGTGAAGTCGCGCTGGTGCTCGCCGTAGTTGAACAGTTTCAGCGGCGTGCCTTCGGTGATCGCCCGGGCAAACTGAATGGGCGACATGTCCGGCCGACCCCATGGCCCGTAAACCGTGAAAAAGCGCAGGCCGGTGCTGGGAATGCCGAACAGGTGGCTGTAACTGTGGGCCATCAGCTCGTTGGCTTTTTTGGTTGCGGCGTACAGCGACAGCGGATGATTCACCCCGTCGTGCACCGAATACGGCGTGTGTTGGTTGGCGCCATACACCGAGCTCGACGAGGCGTAAATCAAGTGCTCCACCGGATGGTGCCGGCAGCCTTCGAGAATGTTCAGGAAGCCGCAGAGGTTACTGTCGAGGTAGGCCTTCGGATTCTCCAGCGAGTAACGCACCCCGGCCTGCGCCGCGAGGTGGATCACCACCTGCGGTTGCTCGCGGACAAACAGCGCTTCAATGGCGGCGGCATCGGCCAGATCAATCCGCGCCAACGGGAAATGCCCGACCTGATCACGCACCCATTGCACCCGATCGTGTTTCAGCTGCGGGTCGTAGTAGCCGTTGAAGTTATCCAGGCCGACCACCGCATGCCCGTCGCGCATCAGCCGCAACACGCAATGGGCGCCAATGAAGCCGGCTGCGCCGGTGACCAGGATTTTCATGGGCGCAATCCTTCCGGAGCGATGTGGCGCAGGCCGATGCCGCTGTAATGCAGACCGGCGGCGGCCACGTGTTCCGGGTTGTAGAGGTTGCGACCGTCGACAATCACCTTCGAGCGCAGCTTGCTCGCCAGCAGCTCGAAATCCACCACGCGAAAATTCTTCCACTCGGTGCAGATCACCAGCGCATCGGCATCTTCCAGGGTGTCGTCGCGGGTGGCGCACAGGTGCAGGTCGTTGCGATAGCCGTACAGGCGCCGGCATTCGGACATGGCTTCCGGATCGTAGGCCTGTACGCTGGCGCCTTCGGCCCATAGCGCGTCCATCAGGTAGCGGCTGGGGGCTTCGCGCATGTCATCGGTATTGGGTTTGAATGCCAAACCCCAAATTGCGATCGACTTGCCGGCCAGACCCTTCGGAAATTGCGCCTTGAGTTTGCCGAAGAGGATGTGCCGCTGGCTGTCGTTGACGTCGGTGACGCTGCGCAACAGTTTCAGCGGCATGCCGTTGTGTTCGGCGGTGTGCAGCAGGGCACGCAGATCCTTGGGGAAGCACGAGCCGCCAAAACCGCAACCGGGATAGATGAAGTGATAGCCGATGCGCGGATCGGAGCCGATGCCTTTGCGCACCGCTTCAATGTCGGCGCCGAGCAGTTCGGTGAGGTTGGCCAGTTCGTTCATGAAGCTGATGCGCGTGGCGAGCATCGCGTTGGCGGCGTATTTGGTCAGCTCGGCGCTGCGGTTGTCCATGAACATCAGTTTTTCGCGGTTGCGGCAGAACGGCGCGTACAACTCGCTCATCTGCTCACGGGCGGCTTCATCGCGAGTGCCGACGATGATCCGGTCCGGGCGCATGCAATCGGCGAGGGCGCTGCCTTCCTTGAGGAATTCGGGGTTGGACACCACGCGGACCTTGAGGCTGCTGCGGCCACGGCGCTGCAACTCTTCAGTGGCCTTGGCGGCGACCTGATCCGCCGTACCGACCGGCACCGTGGACTTGATGATCAGGGTGCGATCAGCCTCCATGTGCGAAGCGATCTGCCGGGCGACATTGAGCACATGGGTCAGGTCGGCGGAGCCGTCTTCATCGGCCGGCGTGCCCACGGCGATGAAAATCAGCTCGGCATGCTCCACCGCGTCGCTGGCCTGGGTGCTAAAGAGCAAGCGGCCGGCCTTGATGTTTTCTTCAAGGGTGCTGGAAAGACCTGGCTCACTTATAGGTGGCACAGCTTGTTGCAGTTGCTTGATCTTGTTGGGGTCAATATCGACACATAAAACCCGATGCCCTACATCTGCAAGTGCGGCGGCTTGAATTAATCCGACATAGCCGGTGCCAAATACGCTCACGTCCATCTGCGCACCCTCGATAGAGCGAAAAGAAGAAGTTCGGAAGAAGACTGTAAAAGGGGTATAGCGCAGCGTTTGGAAAGCGTGTCAGCAAAATGACATGTTGCACGTGTATAACACTTGAGCGTTTTTTGGCGATTGGCCATCAAGTCATTGCTGCGATTGGATTTGTTGTTTTTCTGCAGATTTGTTCAGATTTAAAATAAGCGATAAACGGTTGTAAGCCGCTAATTTAAGGGCTTGCAGCGTTCGGTGTGTGTCAGATTTGAGTCACCGGTTTTTTGACGCTTTCTGAAGAAAACAGTCAATTCTTGCGCTTTGATGGCTGGGTGCTAGTGTCAGGTTCTGACCGACAAACCTTTGACTCCCTGCCGTTTTGCACGAGCGGTATCGCCATGTTCAGATATGCCAAAGAAGTACTTTTAATTGTTTATTTGCTGCTTTATTCCGAATATTACATTGACCGGTTAAATGCTATCGGTGTCGGTTTTGCTGTACTTCTTTTTGGCGCGATGTTTTTGGCGCTTACTTTAGCGTTATATCTAACGGCTTATATTCGTCAGGCTCTCATTCGCCACTTGTTCGCAATAACACTGTTTGTCTCGGCGGTGTTTTTCGATGTGTATACCCGGGTCACCGCGGATTACCTGAGCTACAGCAGTTTTGTCTCGCTGGTGTACTCCGGCGGCTTCATCCAGGAGGCCGCCTACCAGTATCGCGACGCGATCATTCATGGCGCGCTCAGTGGGCTTTTATTACTGTTCGGTGTCGGGCTCAAGCCGCGCCATGCGCTGGCGGTGCCCAATGCAGTGCGGGTGGCGGCGCCGGTGTGTGGCGTGTTGTTGTTGAGCGCGGTGCTGTTCCTGCGGGCGGGCGAGGGCGCGCGCGGTTTGCCGATCATGTACACGCCGCTGGCCTATCTGAACCTGTTCGCCTATGAAGCGCTGCACAACACGGTCGGCCCGCGCGAGCCGGTGACGCTGGCGCGCAATGCGGTGGCGGTCAATCACGATATCGTGCTGATCATCGACGAAAGCATCTCCGGCAATTATCTGGATATCAACGCGCCGTTCGGCGTGCACAGCAACCTTAATCAGGCGCATCCGGGCGTCGACATCTTCAATTACGGCTACGCTGCGTCGATTGCCAATTGCAGCGCCGACACCAACGTCACCCTGCGCTACGGCGGCACCCGTGCCGATTACATGCGGATCAACAGCACGCTGCCGTCGATCTGGCAGTACGCGAAAAAGGCCGGGTTGCGCACGGTGTACATCGACGCTCAGCGCACTGCCGGCAATCTGCAGAACCTGATGACCGACACCGAGAAAAAGGACATCGACGAGTTCGTGCAGTTTGACCAGACCAGCGTGCGTGATCGCGACATGGCCGCCGCCGCCAAGCTGATCGAACTGCTCAACGACGATCAGCCGGAGCTGGTGGTGATCAACAAGGTCGGCGCGCATTTCCCGGTGCACGACAAATACCCCGACGCGTTCATGGCCTATCGGCCGACGCTGCCGCGCGGGCAGTTCACCGAAGTGGCGGATACCGGCAAGCGCGACGGTTTCAACGGCCAGCCGGATGACTGGGTGCTGTACCGCAACGCTTACAAGAACACGGTGTTATGGAACGTCGGCGAGTTCTTCGCCCGGGTGTTTGCCCAGGCCAATTTGCACAACGCGCTGCTGATCTACACCTCCGATCACGGCCAGGACCTGCATGAACGTGGCAACCCCGGGCTCAATACCCACTGCGGCGGCGATCCGGTGGAGGAAGAAGGGCTGGTGCCGCTGGTGGTGATTCAGGGCGATCAGCTGCACGGCCCGGACTGGGCGCAAGCGCTGCCGACGAACAAGGACCGCTCCAGCCACTACAACATTTTTCCGACGCTGCTGCAGTTGATGGGTTACGACCTGGCGGGAGTCGAGGCGCTGTACGGCAAACCGTTGACGCTGCCGACGGCGGACGACTTCACCTTCAACTACCGCTTCAATGCACGGCTGGGCGCCAAGCCTGAGTGGAAGCACATTGATCTGAAGACCATCGTCACACCGGGTGCGGCGGCGACCAGTGTGGCGACCGGGGAGTGAGATTTGTGCCGGTTTCACTGGCCTCATCGCTGGCAAGCCAGCTCCCACAGTGTTTTAGGGTGTACTCAGTATTTGTGGACAACCTCAATCCCTGTGGGAGCTGGCTTGCCAGCGATGGGGCCAGTTCAAACACCTCTGATCTGAAGAGGCCTCCCACAGTGTTTGATGGTGAGTCCAGTATTTGTGAACCACCGCAATCCCTGTGGGAGCTTGCCTGCAAGCGATGGGGCCAGTTCAAACACCACTGATCTGCTCAGGCCGCAATCCGCTATCCTTGCCCCACACTGACCCAACGGATGGCGGCATGCTTCAGGTTCAAGGCGTGTTCAAAAGTTACCTCACTCCCCAAGGCCCGCTCCCGGTGTTGCAAGGCGTCGATCTGACGCTCGAACCCGGCAGCAGTCTGGCGCTGATGGGCGAATCCGGCAGTGGCAAAAGCACCTTGCTGCATTTGATCGCCGGACTCGACAAGGTCGATCGCGGCAGCATCCACAGCGGCGAGCATCGGCTGGAGCAGATGAACGAGGCGCAACTGGCCAATTGGCGCCGCACGGAAATCGGTCTGGTGTTCCAGCAGTTCAACCTGATCGGCAGCCTGCGGGTCGAGGACAATCTGGCGTTTCAGGCGCGTCTGGCCGGGCGCCATGAACCGCGCTGGCAGGCGCATCTGGTGCAGCGATTGGGGCTGGGCGAATTGCTCAAGCGTTATCCCGAACAGTTGTCGGGCGGCCAGCAGCAGCGGGTCGCACTGGCCCGGGCCTTGGCGTCGCGGCCGAAATTGCTGCTCGCTGACGAACCCACCGGCAGCCTCGACGAAGCCACCAGTGATGAAGTGCTGCGCCTATTGCTCGAGTTGCTGGACGATACGCCGACCACGCTGCTGATGGTCACGCACAGCCCACGCGTGGCGGCGAGACTGGCGCAGCGGGTAGTGTTATCCAATGGCCGCCTGACGTGAACGTGTTCTGGCAAACCCTGCGTGCGCTGCTCAGTCACTGGCGGCGGCATCCGGTGCAGTTTTTCAGTGTGCTGACCGGATTGTGGCTGGCCACCAGTCTGCTGACCGGGGTCGAGGCGCTGAACAGTCAGGCCCGCGACAGTTACGCCCGGGCCAGTCAGATGATCGGCGGCGAACCCCAGGCCAGTCTGGTCACACCGAGCGGTGCGATGTTCACCCAGCAGTGGTTCATTGATCTGCGCCGCGCAGGCTGGCCGGTGTCGCCGCTGCTGCAGGGGCGGCTGATGCTCAAGGATCACCTGGACCAGCGCCTGCAACTGATGGGCATCGAACCGGTGTCGCTGCCGGCGGACGCTGCGGTAGCCGGGCAGGCGATGCCGATCGAACGCATCGTCGAATTCTTTTCGCCGCCGGGCAGCACCTGGGTTTCCCCAGAAACCCTGCACGCCTTGGGCCTGACCGAAGGCGCCACGCCGCTGACCGTCAACGGCCAGACACTGCCGCCGCTGCACACACAAAAGGACATGGCGCCGGGCGTGTTGCTGGTGGACATCGGAGTCGCGCAAACCGTGCTCGAACAGCCCGGGCAACTGTCGCGCTTGTTATTGCCCAAGGATTTTCATGCCGAGCTGCCGGCCGCGTTCAATGGCCGGTTGCAGCTCAAGAGCAGCGCCGAGGAAAACAATCTGGCGCGCCTGACCGAGAGCTTTCACCTCAACCTGGATGCCTTGGGCTTTCTCTCGTTTCTGGTCGGGCTGTTTATCGTGCACGCGGCCATCGGTCTGGCGCTGGAACAGCGTCGTGGTCTGCTGCGTACGTTGCGCGCCTGCGGGGTCAGTGCGCGGATGCTGATCGGCTGTCTGATCGTCGAACTCGGTGTGCTGGCGCTGGTTGGCGGGGTGTTCGGGGTCATCAGCGGTTACTGGCTGGCGAGCGTGTTGCTGCCGGATGTCGCCGCCAGCCTGCGCGGTCTGTACGGCGCGGAAGTGGCGGGGCAGTTGCGCCTGAGCCCGTGGTGGTGGTTCAGCGGTATTGGCTTGAGCCTGTTCGGTGCGTTGCTGGCCGGTGCCAGCAGTCTGCTGCGTGCGGCACGTTTGCCGTTGTTGGCGGTGGCGGATCCGCAGGCCTGGCATCAGCAACATGCGCGCTGGTTGCGCCGTCAGGGTTGGCTGGCGGCGCTGCTGGGCTTGATTGCGCTGCTGGCGTTGCTGTTCGGTAACAGTCTCGGTAGCGGTTTTGTGTTGATGGCCGGGCTGCTGCTGGGAGCCGCGCTGGCGTTGCCGGTGCTGCTCAGTGCGGTGCTTACTCCTTTGCTCGGGCGCAGCCGTTCGGTACTCGGTCAGTGGTTTCTCGCCGATTGCCGCCAGCAACTGCCGGCGCTGAGTCTGGCACTGATGGCGTTGCTGCTCGCACTGGCGGCCAACATCGGCGCCGGCAGCATGACCGCCGGGTTTCGCCAGACCTTCGACGACTGGCTCGAACAACGCCTCAGTGCCGAGCTGTACCTCAACCCGGTCAATCCGGCGCAATCCCGTGAAATGTACGTTTGGCTCAAGCAACAACCGAACGTCAGCGCGGTGCTGCCCAACTGGCAGGTGGCAGTGACCCTGCAGGGCTGGCCGGCGGATGTGTTCGGGGTGATCGATCATCCGCACTATCGCCAGCACTGGCCGTTGCTCGAGGCGATTGCCGGTGATCCGTGGGCGCATCTGGCAACGGACGACGCGGTGATGCTCAGCGAACAACTGGCGCGACGGCTGAAGGTGCGCGCGGGGGATCATCTGAGCGTGCCGACGCCGGGCGGGGCGTGGTCACCGCGGATCGTCGGGATCTACGCCGACTACGGCAATCCCAAGGGGCACGTGTTGGTCAACAGCAATCATTTGCTGCGGTTGTGGCCGTCACTGACGCCGAACCGTTTCAACCTGCGCATCGCACCGCCCGATATCCCGCCGTTTTTGACCACGCTGCAGACGCGCTTTCAACTCGATGACAGCCGCATCGTCGATCAGGCGCGGCTCAAGGGGTGGTCGGTGCAGGTTTTCGAACGCACTTTCGCCGCCACCGCCGCGCTCAACAGCCTCACTTTGGCGGTGGCTGGTGTGGCGCTGTTCATCAGTTTGCTGACCCAGAGCCAGAGCCGTCTCGGGCAACTGGCGCCGCTGTGGGCCTTGGGTGTGACGCGCCGCCAGTTGATGCTGCTCAATCTCGGTCAGACCTGGCTGTTGGCGGTGCTGACGCTGGTGCTGGCGTTGCCGTTGGGGATCGCCTTGGCGTGGTGTCTGGACGCGGTGATCAACGTGCAGGCGTTCGGCTGGCGTCTGCCGTTGCGGGTTTTTCCCCTGCAACTGCTGCAGTTGCTCGGGCTGGCGTTGCTGGCGACGCTGTTGGCCTCGGCGTGGCCGCTGTATTCGTTGTACCGCACGCAACCGGCGGATCTGCTGAGGACGTTTGCTCATGAGGATTAACCGGGTTGCGCTACTGTTAGCACTGCTGCTGTTGGCCGGTTGCGATCAACCTGTGCCTGAGCAGAAGGGTTTTGCCGGGCTTGGCGATCAGGCTGCGCAGTTCACCGCCGTGGTGCCGGGGCGGGTGTTCAGCTTCCCGGCGGATCATGGCGCGCATGATGGTTTTCGCATCGAGTGGTGGTATGTCACCGCCAATCTCAAGGACCGGCAGGGTCACGATTTCGGCGTGCAGTGGACGCTGTTTCGCAGCGCCTTAAAGCCTGCGGCAGAACAACCGGGCTGGGCCAACCAGACGATCTGGCTCGGACATGCCGCGGTGACATCGGCCACCGCACACCATGCCGCCGAGCGCTATGCCCGGGGCGGAGTGGGGCAAGCCGGCGTGAACGTCGCGCCGTTCGAGGCGTGGATCGATGATTGGCGCTTCGCCAGTCAGGCGCAGGATCCGCTGACCGATCTGCAACTCAGCGCCAGCGACAAAGCTTTCAGCTATCAATTGCACCTCACCTCCAGTCGGCCGCTGGTGTTACAGGGCGACAACGGTTTCAGCCGCAAATCCGAACAAGGCCAGGCCTCGTACTACTACAGTCAGCCGTTCTTTCAGGCCAGCGGCACCCTGCAAATCGACGGCCAGACCTACACCGTCAGCGGCCCGGCGTGGCTGGACCGTGAGTGGAGCAGCCAGCCGCTGGCGGCCAATCAGACCGGGTGGGACTGGTTTTCCCTGCACCTGGACAGCGGCGAATCGCTGATGCTGTTCCGCACCCGGCAAACCGATGGTGCGCCGTTTCTGACCGGCACCTGGATCAGCGCCAACGGCCAGACCGAAACCTTGAAGAGCGAGCAGATCAAACTCACCCCCCAGGACACCGCCAAGGTCGCCGGACGCCAGATGCCGGTGCGCTGGTCGATCAGCATTCCCGACAAACACCTCGACATCAGCCTCGACGCGCTTAACCCCAAGGCCTGGATGGACCTGCGCATCCCGTACTGGGAAGGGCCGGTGCGGATCAGCGGCAGCCATGGCGGGCGTGGCTATCTGGAAATGACCGGGTACTGACTGCTGATTGCCATTCATGTAGGAGCTGCCGCAGGCTGCGATCTTTTGACTTTGATCTTTAAAAAGATCGCAGCCTTCGGCAGCTCCTACATTGGGTTGAACTCCGTTTCATTGCGCAGCCTCTACAACGTAATACCCGCGGAGGATTGACCATGAGCGACGACCTGCAACCCCCAGACCTCACCACCTGGCAGCGTCTGTTCGACGATCAGACCTACTGGCAGCAATCCC
Source organism: Pseudomonas sp. NPDC088414 (assembly GCF_044753325.1). NCBI lineage: Bacteria > Pseudomonadati > Pseudomonadota > Gammaproteobacteria > Pseudomonadales > Pseudomonadaceae > Pseudomonas > Pseudomonas sp. NPDC088414. The sequence continues at coordinate 65,056 of NZ_JBIVMY010000026.1, forward strand.
CCGACGCTCACTATTTCGACCTGCAACGCATTGCCGACGACCTGCTCGGCCAGGGCGCGATCGATCTGGAGCAGTGGCAGATCCTGCGCGCCAAGGCCGATGACCTGCACAAGGATTCGCCTGCCGTGAACGTCGCCAATGAACTGGATGACCCCGAAGCCTGAGGAGCCCCGCCATGAAACCCGTATCCCCCAACGAACACCCCGACGAACCCCGGCCACCGGGAGAAACCGAACGCGACAACGACGCCCTGCGCCCGACCGATCCCAAACAGCGCAAGGACAGCGGCAAGGGCACCGCCAGTGGCGAATCCACCGCGCAGGAGACCGCCGCGGCAGAAACGAAAGCCAAGCCCTGAACAGCGTCTATGCTCAATGGCACATCCGCCGCCGACCCTGCGTTGGCGCCGGGTGCTGCCATTCATTACAGGGAAAGTACCGCTTATGAAGCTCCACGCTCTGGCCAAGGCCATCACCCTCGCAACTGTCCTGTCCGCCACCAGCTTCGGCGCAATGGCGGCCGATATTCCGCTATCCGCCACCGTCGAGGCCGATCAGGTCACGACCAAAGTGCTGGCCGTCGATGCGGCCAACCATCAGGTCGTGCTGGAAGGCGCCGAAGGTCGTCAGGTTCACGTTCAGCTCAGCGACAAGGCGAAAAACCTCGCCAACCTCCAGGTCGGCGATCTGGTAAAAGTCGAAGTGCAGCGTTCGGTGGCGGCTTACCTCGATACCGATGTGGATAAAGGTCTGCCTGGCACCGTCGAGCGTAGCGGCGAACTGCGCAAGGCGCCGGGCAGCGAAAACCCGGGCGGCGAGGCTTACCGGCAGATTCAGGTGCAACTGAAAATCACCAAAATTGATTTGAAGAATAATCAGGTGACCCTGGAAAACCCTCAAGGTCAGTCGAAAATCCTCGACGTCAAAAAGCCTGAAATTCAGGCCAAGCTGAAAGATCTGAAAGTCGGGCAGAGCGTAGTAGTCACTTATACCGATGTATTAAAAGTGACCAGTCAGCATGAAAGCTGAGTATTAACTCTACAAGATGATTGTTCTTGTACAGATTATTGTATGAGAACAATCATCTGAAATGAGCTGAGCCGTGCTTTGAAAGTTTCAAGAAAGGATTTCGTCGATAAATATCTATTAACTTCTTCGTACATAAAATTTACCTTTGTGTATGACGACATATCCGCCAACTTCTATTAAAATCCTTCCCGTTCGCCCAGTGTCAGGGCTCTTTACCGGTGCATGGATTGCCAGGCCATTACACTGGGCGAACACCTCTTCGGAGCGAATGTATACAATTTCAGATAAAAAAAGGGCGACTTTGCAGTCGCCCTTTTTTGTGTTCGCGATTATGTCGATGCCTGACCCGCAAAGCGTTTGAGAGTGGCTTCATACATCTTGGTGCGGCGGTGGTTTTTACCGTACGTGCCGGCGGCGGCAACAGTTCCTGCCTGGATGTGATCCAGATAGCGGAAAATCTTGCGCGGTGACAGCAGCTTGATGACGTAGCCCAGAGCGACCATTCGATCCTGCAGGGTATAACCGGGAACTCGGTCATCCATGCAAAAGTGCAGTCCATGGGATTTCATCAACTTGGCGTTCCACAAGGTGCAAAAACTCTTGAGATGAGTTTCTCGATAAGGTTTCGGCTCTTTACTACGCAAACCCAACGCAGTTTTCGCCCGGCGAATATAGTGTTTGCAAAACCGCGAAGTTAGTCGCCAGGTGTCTCTGACAATCCCACGATTGATTTGCTCGACACACCCGACTGCGGCGATATCCGCAGACGTTGTGCACTCACGCAACATCATCGCAAAGACTTCCTTGTCGTAGACAAAGGTGTCGGTGTGCAGCAGAAATAGATAGTCGGTTTCAACTTTTTCCAGCGCCAGATCCAGCGCCTTGCCGTGCGCAATATGTCCCGCTTCTTTGCCGGGGGAGGGACGTTCGATCAGATTGATCCAGTCCAACGAGCGCAAGTAATCCAGGCTGGCGTCGGCAGAGTCATTGTCCACCACCCAAACCGGAACGCGCTGCGCCTGAACATGCTGGCGCAACAACTCCAGGCACATCCGGGTGATGTCCGGGGTTTTGTAATTTACCAATACAAGACTGAAATTCGGCTGCGTAACGGCTGGTAAATCAAACAGGCTCATTCGGGAAGCTCATCCGCGGTTGATCGGTGACAGGTGTCTCTCGGGCCGGGATGCTAGCGACGCAAGCTTAGTTGAAGCTTAATTTGCTGTTCAGGAAGTGAGGCGAGGTGTTTCGAGACACGACATCTCACCCACGGAATCCGGTCCACACGTTAAACTGCGCTCCGCTTTAACGCTTCAGGAAAACCGGACGTATTGCTCTCGCCACCATTGATGGCGTCATCAATGCCCCCGGCGACGCGCAACGCTTTTTGCCTGGATTTTTTAAGCCACAAGGAAGTATCAAATGAGCAACAGTTTCAAAACTATCGGTGCAGTAGGTACTGCTTTTTTTTCGATGTTCATCGCCTGTAAAACGTGGGCACAAGAACCGCGTGAGCTCTACGACGGGATGAAGGCAGGCAAGTGCGCACCGAATTCGGAACATCTGCATGAGCGAGCAGTTGCAGGTGATCTCGAAGCGCAGACGCAGTTTGGCAAAGCCATTCAGGAGAACCTTTGCGGGGTGGTAGAGCAGTGGTCGCCGGGCATGCCGGAAGAGTGGTTTCGCAAGGCAGCAGAACAAGGTAATGCCGAGGCGCAAGTCGGACTTGCTGAGGAGCTTAGTTGGGATCGAAGTGTTGAGGGTGAAGATGCAGGTGTTTATTGGGATCTGAAAGCGGCGGAGCAGGGTAACGCCAAAGCTCAGTTCAGTCTGGCGCAGATCTACCATCGCGGCGGCCGATCAATCAAAAATCTCAAGGATATGGACAAAGCGTTGGCGTACTACAACCAGTCGGCCGAGGGCGGCTACGTCATGGCCTATATGTTCTGGCTCACATCTACGAAGAGGGTGACGAAGTTCCACAGAGCGACGTAACCGCAGCAAATTGGTTTCGTAAGGCTGCTGAGGCAGGAGACGCATCTGGTCAAAATAATTTCGCCGAGATGCTGGCCACCGGGCGCGGTGTAGAAAAGGATGAAAAGCTCGCTGTCGCGTGGTATCGCAAATCGGCTTTGCAAGGTAACCAGTACTCGCAATATGAATTGGCACAGATGCTGGAGCAGGGGCATGGAACTGAACGCAATGAACGCGAAGCTGCGAAACTTTACCGCTAGTCAGCGGACGCAGACTTTGGCAACGCTCAGTTGGCATTAGGAAAGATGTATGCGCAAGGGCGAGGTGGACTGCCCAAGAGCCGATCCAAGGCAGAGTTCTGGATGCTCAAGGCAGTGGGTCGCTATGCGCCTGGAGCGAAGGAAGAATTGGAAAAGCTCTGAGATACAACCAGAAAGAGGCGATTAAAGTCGCCTCTTTCTGATTGAATGAATCAGATCTCTTGATTCCAGGCTGATAAGGTGATCACCGTTCCTTCGTCCTCTTTATTTCGTATTTCGATTTTGTAAGTACCACCACCGATGTAACCCTCGACCAGCGCTTTTCGTTGATTACCGCTGATTTCGGCATCCTTCGCATGCTGCTGATAGAAATCGATGACATCTGCATAATCAGTAAAGGTACGAAGAATGACCTCGAACTCATGCTGAGGACGTCCGGCAATCTTGTCCCAATCACCCTCAATCGGTGAACCCTCCATCCCCGGCGTGGTGAATACGCCGTGAGCACCCGCACCGATCAGATGCGCCCGTTGCGGCAGCATTGCCAGCATCGCTTTAGGGAAATCGGAGGGTAACTGAGCCGCCGTCCAGGAACCCTGGTTCGGGTTAGTGGCAGCGTATTCAATGGTCGCAATTTTCTGCGCGGCCGCCCGTCGCTCCGGATTATCGCTTTCCGCCCACATGGCCAACAGCGGCGGCAACTGCTTGCTCCAGCCAATCAAGGATTCTGCGTCAGCTTTTTTCGCGCCTTGCGGCTGGAAGATCGTCAGCACCGTGTCCGGCGCATCATTACAGGTCAAAGCCTCGTCACGAGACTTCACCGTGCAATGACCATTCACCAAGCCGACAGCGATCAGTTGACCCTTGTCATCCAGTAACAAAGCCCCACGGTCGAACCCGTTGTTGCCATCATCCATGGCGGTGATCATTTTTCTGCCGGCAGGCACACCCTGTTCAAACATCGACATTTCCGAATCGAGCGCTTCCAGAACTTGTTGCACGATCATTGTTTTGTCGTTGGTGTAGCTACCTGTTTGGTAGCCAAAGAAATCAACTAGCGCCGAACGAATGGCTGGATCCCTGTTGAGCTTTGGCGCTCTGTCCGGGGCTGGGTCATTGGTGAGTAGCAGGGCCGTCGTTCCGTCTGGGCGTTGTTCGGAGCGAAGGGATAATGCGGTGGCGCTGAGTGAGAAGGCTAGGGCGAGAAGAAGGGTTAGAGGGCGAGTCAGGTATTTCAAGGGGACAGTCCTTTGAGTGTGTGATCCGATTGCTGTAATGGCGGTGAGTGATTGAGAATGTTCAGGAAATCACCACAGCTAGTTAGACGGCAAAAACTTCTTTGGTAGGAAAGTTTTCAATGTGTTATAGGCAGGTTTCGAAATTTTATATAAATTAAAGGAATGTTTTTGGTTGTAAGGGGAGGGTGAGTTTGTAGTTGGTGATAGATTTTTATAGATATATTTTTGATGAGCTTTTAGGTGTGTGTTAGTTCTTGGTGATGAGTTAGATTATTGTCTGCGTTGATGCTTCATCGGAAGATGGGTTGGTGAAGTAAGTTCTGAGTTTTCATTGTGGGGCTGCTTCAGATTTTTTCAACAAGCTATAGATTTCTGTTTCGACTTCAGTTGCTGGTGTGGAGTCTATGATTTTTTTTATATGTGATGAGTATTTTTTTTCCATAGGTACTTCTGCCCAATCGAGCTCGTATATGGCGATTATTTTTACGTCCTTGTACTCAGAGTTGGAAAGCAGTAGCTTTAATATTTTGATGGCGTGCTCTGTTCTGTCTTCGCCTAATGAAACAGCGCAACGCTGCTGCCAATACTCCGGCTTTTCAAGTATTTCTTGCTCCAAACGGCTCCAATGCTGGTCTTTGAAGTCTATAAGCACTGTTTTAGCAACAAGCTCGGTGCTGTACTCGGTCCAGTTTGATTCTTCAGAGTCTCCAATCCATGAGCATAGCTTTTCGTAAACTTCGTCTGCGTGGTGAAATGTCATGGGGTTGCTCCTGTTGGGTAGGATGAGGTCACTACACCATTCTCTTTAATTACTTGCCACTCAACACCGTCAACAATTTTAGTGTGTTCGGTAACTAATGATCCGGGTTCATTGCGCAATACTCTGCCTGGCTCTGATGCCACCTCATCCGTAGCTTTTAGTATTTTTGCGTCACTCCAGCTTTTAGGTGCGAAAGTATGTCTATTTGGAGATTTTGCAGCGGACCAGCCAGTGGTTCCATCTTTTCGCTCCAAAATCATCTTGAAATTTTTCACACTGGTAGTCCCATCTTTATTAGTGCTGACTACATCGTATTGATAGTTTGGTGAATTCATTACCTGAGGGGAGTGACCACCGACAGGCTTGTTATGTCCAGGGCTCCGAGTGCCATACAGGATTTTTTCCTGCATTGTTTTGGGGATCGGTCCTGTATATGGAGCTTCGGGACTGCCTTCATCAACTTTGGCTTTTTCTTCAGGTTTCTGCGCGTTATTCGCGGATTGCTCTTTGTCTCCCGCACCGGGACACCCATTCAACCCCAGCGGATCCACCCACCCCGTAGGGTTAGGCACGTACTGGTAGTTATTCAACCCCCCAGCAAGCTTGATCGGATCCGGCGTCAAAAACCGTCCTGTGCCCGGATTGTAGTAGCGGTGGCGGTTGTAATGTAACCCCGTCTCGGCGTCGAAATACTGACCCTGGAAGCGCAACGGGTTATCGATCTCGCTGACGTCCAGCGCCGCGAGGTTACCGTAGGCGCGGTACTTGGCCGACCACATGATCTCGCCGCTGTAATCAGTGAGTTCCTGTGGTGTGCCGAGGTGGTCGAGTTGGTAGTAATACGGCGTGGCCTTACGTGGGCCTTCGCCATCGAGCATCGCCAGTGGGCGGAAGCTACCGGGTTCGTAAATGTAGCTGCGGTAGCGGTTTTCCTCGCTTTCGGCGATCAGTCGTTCACCTTGCCACAGAAACTCGGTGGTCTGGCCGTCGACGGTCTTCTCGATGCGGCGACCGAAGGCGTCGTATTTGTAGGACGCGGTGCTCCCACCCGGCAGGCTTACGCCGATTAGGCGGTGCTGGCAGTCATAGCGGTATTCGGTGACGAGTTTCTGGCCGGTGCCACGGCGTTCGCGGATCAGGTTGCCGTAGGCATCGTAGTCGTAATGGCGGTCACCCTGCATCAGCAGGCGGTTGCCTTTGACGTTGGCGAGGTTGGCGGTGCCTTCGTTGTTCTGTCCAAGCAGGTTACCCGCCGGGTCGTGGGCGAAGCTTTCCGGTGTGGCGCCGCGCACGCTGATGAGTCGGTCGAGCGGGTCGTAGTGGTAGCTGCGCTTGCCTTTGCGGCTGTCATCGATACCGGCGAGGTTGCCGTTGGCATCGTAGTTGTAGCGTCGCTGGAACAGGTTTTTATCACGCTGGCCGACTGTATGGGCTTGCAGGCGGCCTTGTTCGTCGTATTGATATTGGCTGAGCAGCAGGCCTTGTTGACGCTGTTGTTCACGACCGGCGCTGAACTGATGGCTGGTCAGGCGTGAGCCGTTGAGGTCGATGCTGCTCAGGCGTCCGCCGGACAGGTGACGGTAGTCGAGTGTACTGCCGTCAGGGAGACGGCAGTGACTCAGTTGGCCAACGCTGTCGTATTCGTAACGCGTGGTGCCCCAGCCCTGGTGTTCGGTAATCAGACGATCCTGTACGTCGTATTCATAGGCGAGCGGCCAGTGGCCGTCGTCGACATTCACCAGACGACCCAAAGCGTCGTAGCTGTAATGAATCTCTCCGCCGTCGGCGAGGGTTTTTACCAGTAGGCGGCCAGCGGCGTCGCGTTGATACTCGGTAACGAGTTCGCTGCCGTCATCACCGTATTCGGTTTTCTTCAACAACTGGCCGTTGAGGTCGTATTCGTAGGCGGTGCGGCGACCGTCGAAGCCGGTTTCCTGCTGGATCAGGCCGTTCGAGTAGTAATCGAGTTGGTAATGTTCGCCGCGCTCGTTCTCTATTTCGGTGAGCAACAGACGCGAGTTGTCATAGCGGTAGCGCAGTTGGCTACCATCCGGATTGATGCGGCGGCTTACCAGGTGCAGGTTGTCGGCGTATTCGTAGCGAGTGATGCGGCCGAGTTCGTCACGTTCGGCGGTGACGTTGCCATAGGCGTTGTAGGTGAAGGCACGTGTTGCACCGCCCGGCAGCGTGACTTGTGCCAGGCGGTTGGCCGTATCCCATTGGTAGTGGGTGATGGCGCCGGATTCTTCCTGACGAGTGATCTGACGACCCAGTGCGTCGTAGCGATACTTGCGTTGACCGCCGTCCGGCAGGCGTTCTTCCGGAAAAAGGAGACGGCTCTGGTTCTGAAAAAGGCGGCTAGAACAGGGGGATTTTCACTCCCTTTTGAATCAAAAAGGGGGTAAGCCGGAAAATAAACCTGTCCCCCTTAGTCTCGTCTGTAAAATCGGTGATCTGATTACTTCGCCATAGTCGCAATTTCGACTATCCTGACACGCGAATGACTCATCTCAATGTTATTCTTTCACCCATTTATCCAAAGGAAGTTTCTCAGTTTTTTTTGCAAACAATTCTTTTGCTTCCCGGAGAGTCATGTGGTTTGGGCCGCTATAAGTGTCAAGGTTGCTAGCTCCATTGTCTTCCCAATGCATAGGTCGCAAATTTCATAATTACCAAGCACTAAAAGCGTGCGATATTTACAGCACGGGCAAGGCATCAGAGTTTCAATTTCTCCAGATACCTCGTACTCTCCAATATTCAATTGTTTTAATTTTTTCGATAGGAATGCGTTTGTTACGCCTTTGTAGCTTGATGTTAGCGCAAGTATGATAAGTTCGTCATATTTTTTATCATCGATGTCGCTAGGTAAATCGTCCTCGCTGGCAATAAGGCTCTGCAGTTGCTCTGACAGCGTGAAGAATTCAGGATTGCTCTCATCAATACTCCACCAATCGAGGAGATGAGATTCTCGCTCGTCATGGTCAAGCAAAATTATAGTTGCCTTTGAGATTTTTTTTATAGCATCGTGTCGATCAATTTTGGTCATTTTATAAACCCTTGGCGAATTCAATCATGAAAAAGGGGGGCGGATTTATTTTCTGAAAAGAATGCCAAAGGGAGGGCGTTCAATCCCTTTTGATCAAAAAGTGGCAAGCTGAAGCAGTATAGGTATGCTCAGTTTTTTGGTGAGTGATTTCACCAGAAATAGAAATCCATTATTTTTATAAGTTGGAAGTGTTTATGTGTTTATGTAATTCATTTATGTTGAGTCGCCATTTTCATAGAATAAGGAGTGGTTTTCCGATATTCTTTTGGTTTAGTATTGAATATGGATTTGTGGTTTTTATCAGTTTATACATTTCTGAGAAAAATTCAGAAGTAAAAAAACAGCCCAGTATTATGTTTTATTGCTGATTCATTAAGCTTTAAGATTTTTTTTATTATTTCATTGTTGGTGGTTTTTAATGCTTCTTGAAATATGTTGAGGGATGTTTGTAATTCTGAGATGCCCTGTATTTTTTCGTCTTCGTACTCGTCTATAAGTATTCCTAGTGTTGAGTTAATTTTTTCAATTGCTCCGGTCTTTGCAAGAGTTGTGAATTCATCTTCGGAAAGAAAAATTTCTTCCAGATCTCCCGGTAAACATTCATCAAAGTCTAATCGATTCATTGCTTCCACGGTTACTGGCACTGAAATTGTTTTCACTTCTATGGTTCCTTGTTAAAGTGCGTAACTTCGTTGTATTCGCTTTGCGATCTGCCTGTTTGCTTTCCGTTCGGAAGCGTTTTGTTGCTAGGTACAATTCCGTCAAGATTCAGATATTTACGTTTTCCGGGAAGTGAGGGGTCGTAAACTCTAAAATAGTTTCCATTCATGTCTTCTACTACTTCTACTCCATTTTGAGGGTTTTTGTATATTTTCTTACCCTTATCAGTGGTGCTGATTATAGGATTGTTGCCGGCGAATTTTTCCACAGCATTATTTAAATTTGCTTTAGGCCAATTTGCAGAGTATTGAGCAGCTCGAGCTGCGCCTCCTGTTTCAGGTGCTTTTTGATCGCCCTCATTTACTTGTGGTTTTGTTGCAGCATCGTCAGCCCCCACTCCAGGCGTACAATTCTCGCCGCCTGGACAAGTACTCAGACCAAGAGGATCTACCCAACCCGTAGGATTAGGCACGTACTGATAGTTGTTCAACCCACCCGCGAGCTTGATCGGATCCGGCGTCAAAAACCGCCCAGTGCCCGGATTGTAGTAGCGGTGCCGGTTGTAATGTAACCCCGTCTCGGCATCGAAGTACTGACCTTGGAAGCGCAGCGGATTATCAATCTCGCTGACGTCCAGCGCGGCGAGGTTACCGTAGGCGCGGTACTTCGCCGACCACATGATCTCGCCGCTGTAGTCGGTGAGTTCCTGCGGTGTGCCCAGATGATCGAGCTGGTAGTAAAACGGCGTGGCTTTGCGCGGGCCTTCGCCGTCGAGCATCGCCAATGGACGGAAGCTTCCCGGTTCGTAAATGTAACTGCGGTAGCGGTTTTCCGCGCTTTCGGCGATCAGTCGTTCACCTTGCCACAAGAATTCGGTTGTCTGGCCTTCGACGGTTTTTTCGATGCGTCGGCCGAAGGCGTCGTATTTGTAGGACGCGGTTTTGCCGCTCGGCAGGCTGACGCCGATGAGGCGGTGCTGGCAGTCGTAGCGGTATTCGGTGACGAGTTTCTGGCCGGCACCACGGCGTTCGCGGATCAGGTTGCCGTAGGCATCGTAGTCGTAATGGCGGTCGCCCTGCATCAGCAGGCGGTTGCCTTTGACGTTGGCCAGGTTCGCTGTGCCTTCGTTGTTTTGACCCAGCAGGTTACCGGCTGGATCATGGGCGAAGCTTTCCGGTGTGGCGCCGCGCACTCTGATGAGTCGGTCGAGCGGGTCGTAGTGATAGCTGCGCTTGCCTTTGCGGCTGTCATCGATACCGGCGAGATTGCCGTTGGCGTCGTAGTTGTAGCGACGCTGAAACAGGTTCTTGTCTCGCTGGCCGACTGTGTGGGCTTGCAAGCGACCCTGCTCATCGTACTGGTATTGGCTGAGCAGCAGACCTTGTTGGCGTTGCTGTTCGCGTCCGGCGCTGAACTGGTGAGCGGTCAGGCGAGAGCCATTGAGGTCGATGCTGCTCAGACGTCCGCCGGGCAGGTGACGGTAGTCAAGTTTGCTGCCATCGGGCAGGCGGCAGTGGTTCAGTTGGCCAACGCTGTCATATTCATAACGTGTGGTGCCCCAGCCTTGGTGTTCAGTGATCAGGCGATCTTGCACATCGTATTCGTAGGCGAGTGGCCAATTGCCGTCGTCGACATTTACCAAACGACCCAGTCCGTCGTAGCTGTAGTGAATCTCTTCGCCATCGGCGAGGGTTTTTACCAACAGGCGGCCAGAAGCATCGCGCTGGTATTCGGTAACGAGTTCGCTGCCGTCATCGCCGAATTCGGTTTTCTTGACCAACTGGCTGTTGAGGTCGTACTCGTAGGCAGTGCGACGACCGTCGAAGCCGGTTTCCTGTTGGATCAGGCCGTTGGCGTAGTAGTCGAGGTGATATTGCTCGCCGCGCTCGTTCTCTATTTCGGTAAGCAGCAGTCCCGAATTGTCGTAGCGGTAGCGCAGTTGGCTGCCGTCCGGATTGATGCGACGACTGACAAGATGCAGGTTGTCAGCATATTCGTACTGAGTAATGCGCCCAAGTTCGTCTCGCTCGGCGGTGACGCGACCATACGGGTTATAGGTGAAGGCACGGCTGGCGCCACCGGGTAGGATCACCTGAATCAGACGGTCAACGGCATCCCATTGGTATTGAGTAATGGCGCCCGTTTCATCTTGGCGAGTGATTTGCCGCCCAAGTGCATCGTAACGGTATTTACGTTTCCCACCATCCGGTAACTGCTCTTCAAGCAATTCGCCGAGGTTGTTCCAACCTAACCTATGGCGGCTGCCATCCTGGTTTAGAATCTCTAAAAGACGACCTTGATCATCGTAAGAGTAATACGTTGAATTACCGTCGGGATCAATTTGTTGAGTGATATCACTTTGTTTGTTTCGTATATATTTCCAGATCGCATCGCCACGACGAACTTCGGACACAAAGCCGAATTTGTAGTCGTAAAGTGTAGGTGTGTCCTCTGGCGGAATTACTGTTTCCAATCGACCCGCGTCGTTGTACTGGTATTCCGTGATTGCGCCTAATGGATTCTTTTCGGCAACAAGACGGCCCTTTTCGTCATAGATGTTGCTGTGTTCCGCTCCACCCGGTTCGACTTTGCTGATGAGTCTGGCGTGATCGTCATGAGTGTAGATTTCCTCACTGCCATCAGCGTTAGTAACAGTAACGCTTCCATTATCGTCCCAAGTGTAGCGGGCATCCATCTGTGTAAAGTTTGCCCAATGATGGATGCATCGAGAGGATTTTCCTTCGTTCTCCCATTCCCAGAAGAAGCTCGCACCACCAGCTAGTTGCCTTTCGAGAATTACGTTTTGGTGGTTATAGGAATAAAGCTCACTTTCACCCGCGGCGTTTTTCGCTTCCACGAGGCGACTGTGCTCGTCGTATCGATAAGTGACAAGTGTTTGAATGGTGGCCCAAGCATCTTCCAGGTTGTCTGCAGGGATGAACTGCTGATAATCGACAGATACAATGTGCTTGCGATCATAGCGAATTAATAATGCTCGTCCCGCACCGTTATCTACACGTTTGATTCGTCCATGAATGTCGCGAGTAATATGAAGCCGATTACGATACCGGTCAGTAATTGCAATAAGTGTTGCGCCTTCGCTGTTGTACCTGAAGTGATAGAACAGTGGGCGCTCGCCTGCCTGGGTCAGAATGAGTTCAGATGGATCATCACCAATGAAAATAGCCGCTTTTGCTAGGCTATTGGTTATTGCTGACCGTTGTTCGCTAGGAAGCGGAAAGTTGGTGATGCGATTTTCATGATCTGTCCAGACAATCCCGTCGTCATTCACTTGAACTCGCTGCGCAAGAGCGTGACTCCACCCGTAGCCTAGTCCACAGTCTACTTCTGCTGCGCTAGTACGATATAGGCGGGTCCATTCGAATGGAAACAGTCCATTTAACTGGCCGTCAGTAAGCGTTAGCAGTTCCTCCCCTGTAACCATCGATACTGGGCAGCCGTTAACACAAGTTTCCCTGGTGCAGGCGACGTTTTTATCGTCGTGGTTGGTTGACTGTTTTGATTTGTCATCAACATGCTCTGAACTGCCAACTTTTGCATGGTCTTGTCGGTCCCAGCCAAGTTTGACCTTGCCCTTTTCAAAAGTCCCAGCGATCGCCCTTGTAGCGAGTTTTTTGTAGTGCTCGATCGCTTCCATGAAATTTTTAACAATACTGAATATGGATTTTACAAACCCAGAGACAGCTTCGATAACTCTTGCACCGTAGTTAACCAAGCGCACGCCGAGGTAGGCAATACCTGAGCCCTCTGCAGCGAACGTGAGAACGATCGCCAGAAGAATATCTATTAAAATAGTTACGATGGCGTTGGATATTTGTTCTGCGGTTTTTCCGGATATTACGCTGGGAGGGAGTTGTAGTAGCCAGATTCCTGACGCCTTCAGAATAAGAAAAAGTGCCGCTTGGTCGCTGGCTAGCAACATCAGCTTTTCCATCATCGCTGGTGTTTCTTTCGCTAGTCTCAACAAATCGCTCGCGCTTTCTCCCAATTCCTTTGCGAATTGTTTCGGGTCCTTCAGGATCTCAAAGATTCGCTTAATGCCGTCAAATGCTGCCTTGATCGCCTCCCAACTTCCAATGAGCGTTCCCTTCATCTGGGCGAGGTAGGGAGAGGCAAGTGTTTCCTTCGGCCAAAGTGGTCTGTATTTTCTCCATTCTAAGTCGAGCCAGTCTTTTAACTGTGCGGTGAACCCGTCGTAGGAGCTAAATAGCTGATTTAGCTGATTTTTTGTTACTGAGCTTTGTACCCGAACGAAGTATTTTTTTCCTGGTACGCCCTTGTAAACACCTTTTCCTTCAGCATCGAGAGTGATAGAAGTTGCTGTGCCGCCTTCTTTGGGAGTGACCTCGACCGTTATATTGCCAACGGGAATGTCGTTGACGGAGACAAACTTACTTTCGATCAGCAGTCTGCCATCCTTGGGGCACTGTGCAACCGTGGATTCGAACTCATCGTCTTTCACACTGACGGTAGCGTTCGCGCTCCCGAGCTTGATGGATCTGCTCAACCCAAAAAATGCTGGTCTATCGAGAAATTGAGGCCCCTTGTCCAGCCATTCCGCATATTTGCTTTCAGTCAGTTCTCGGTAGTCCTTCAAACTGTCCGGGAAGGTAGAGAGTTGTTTATCAACAAAGGCAACGCGATCCATCAGCCTTGCTCCAGAATCAGGTGGTTTAACAGTGCTTCTTTAAGGTTTTTCGGCGCATCCGGGCGGCGCACGAAACGGCTGACTTTCAGCTTCAGGTTGTTCTCAGGCCAAGCGCTGTAAATATCCGGGCGGTCTTCTTCCAGCCACTGCATCAGGTTGCTGATCAGTGTCGTCGGGTTCTCCTTGGCTAAGCCATCCAGCAACTCCTTCGGCACCTCCCACCACGGCCAATCCTTCACCTTCGGCAACACCCGCGTCCCAACCTCCAGCGTTTGCCCATTAATCAGATACCGCTCAAACACCGGCAGTACTTCCCCAGCCTTCTCCCCAAGCCCCTTCAGAATCGGGTAGATATGCCGCCCATCCCAAAACCGGAAAAACACCTCGGTCCCATCCGGCATCTTCACCTGCGTCAGGCTGCGCAGATGTTCGAACACCTCGTTTGGTTCGGCGCGTGAGATGGCCAGCCAGCCCCAGTCGAGGGCGTCGGTTTCGGCGATCCAGGGCAGGAATGCCGAGTTCGGTTTGAGTTCGGTGACGTAGGGCATCACCGGTTGCCAGGTGGAGTAGGGCGTGCCGCCCCAGATTGGCAGGAGCTGGGCGGTGGGTTCGGTCAGGTACAGGGTTTTCAGGGCGTCGGCATCGCTCGCTGCGCTGATGATCAGGTACAAACGCTCGCCATTTTGCAGCGGCTGTTGCGCCAGCCAGTCCTTGGGTGTCAGTCGATCAGATGGCACAGGCACCTGCCTTGCATTTTTCGCATTCTTCGCAGAACGGCGCGTTACGTTTGAGGGTGTTGATCTGGGCCGGGGTCAGGACCTGGCCGGCTTTGTCGGCGTCGGCCTGTTTGAGAATGCCGGGCATCAGCGGCGCGGCGCCAGTGCCGCTGCCGGGGCTGCCGCCGGAGTTGATGTTGATCGTCGGGCCGCTCATGGTCACGCCGCCGGCGTCGATCTTGATGAAGCTGCCGCCGCCGACCAGGGTCAGCTCGGCGCCGGCTTCGAGCACGACTTTCATACCGCTGCTCAGGTGGATTTCCTGGCCGGCGTCGATGAACTGGCCGGTGCCGATCTTGATGTGCTGGTTCACGCCCACGGTCAGGTGGTCGTTGGCGCGGGCTTCGACTTTGCGGTCTTCGTAGACGGTGTGGTGTTCTTCGGCCTTGAATTCGGTGTAGCTGTTCTGCTCGACGGTGTCGTGGCGTTCGTTGCCGACGCGGATCTTCTGGTCGTGCTCGATGTTTTCGTCCCAGTCACGCTGGGCGTGGAGGAAGATCTGCTCCTGACCTTTTTTGTCTTCGATGCGCAGTTCGTTGTAACCGCCGCCGCCCATCGAGCTCAGGGTCTTGAACGTGCTGCGGGTCTTGTTTGCCGGCAGATCGTACGGGACGGTGTTTTCCTTGTGGTACAGGCAGCCGCTGATCAGTGGTTGATCGGGGTCGCCTTCAAGGAAGGTGACCAGCACTTCCATGCCGATGCGCGGGATGGCGATGCCGCCGTACTGGGCGCCGGCCCAGGCGCTGGAGACGCGCAGCCAGCAGCTGGTCTTGTCGTCGGCCTGACCTTCGCGGTCCCAGTGGAATTGCACTTTGACCCGGCCGTACTGGTCGCAGTGGATCTCTTCGCCTTTGGGGCCGGTGACCACGGCGCTCTGGCTGCCGAGGATGCGCGGTTTCGGGTGGCGCAGCGGTGGACGGTTGGGCACGTCCCACGGGGTCGCCTGAAAGCGGTTGCGATAGCCCTGGTGGAAATCGTCTTTGAGTGCGGTGGTGTCGCTGGTCACCGACTCTTCGAGCACCTGCGGCTGCTTGCCTTCGTGCAGGACTTCGGTGAGCAGCCACAGGTCGTTCCACTTGGCCTTCGGGTGTTCGGTCAGGGCGAGGAAATGGCCACTGACCAGCAGCGGCTGGTCGCTCTTGCCTTCGGCGAGCTGGAAGTCGCTGCGGTGGCGTTCGAGGGCACGTTTGGCCAGGTGTTTGCCGCGCTCGCGGTCGATGAAACGGCCCGGGTAGTCGTAGTCTTCGAGGTCGGGCAGGGCGTCGCCGCGGTTTTCGCTTTCCAGCGTCAGGCGTGGTTTTTCGAAATCGTAGTCGCGGCGGGTGGTGCGGCTGGTGCGGGTTTCCAGACGCAGGTCGAAACGCTTGATCACCGGGTTGCTGGCGACCATGCCGGAGTCTTGCTGGTAGGCCACAGGCTGGAGTTTCGGAAACACCGTCTGGTCATCGCCGAAGACGAGCTTGTGCGCTGTGGCGCTGTGCTGGAAGTGGTAGTGAATACCTTCTTCCTCGCACAGGCGCTGGATGAAATGCAGGTCCGACTCATCGTATTGCACGCAGTAGATGCGCTCGGGATAGATCGAACCGGTCTTGAATTCGTAGGCGTTGCTCTGGATGCCGTGCTCTTCGAGAACCATGCCGATGATTTTCGGCACCGTGAGGTTCTGGAAGATGCGTTGGTTGACGCGGTGCGCCAGGTACGACAGTTGCGGGCGCAGGGTTACCGAATAACGCGTCAGGCGCTTGCCGGAATCGCCCTGGGCGGCGCGGTAGATCTGGCCGTGGATGCCGCTGCCATCGGGCGACAGCTGCAGGAAGGCCGGTTTGTGCAGCAGGGTTTCGAGGTCCAGCGACGGCTGCTCACTGACCAGCTCCACCTCAAAAACAAAAGGCTGGCTGATGGCTTCCCGGCCGGTCAGGGTGAATACCTGAAAATCGGCGGAGAGCCCTTCGATGGTCAGGGCAAAGTGGGTTTCATTGGCCGGCGCGAACATCCCTTGTTCCTCGTGCTGTACAGCGGCGCTCGTCGACGGCCGCAAAAAAAGCGGCTCAACGTACGCGAAATTCTGGAGGGGCGTAAACAACATCGACCAGCAGGGCTGGTCGATGCTTGTAACGATCAGCCGTAATTAAACGACTGGAGCACGCCAGTCATCGGAACCCGAAGTACCGGATACTTCGTGGGTCCAGGTGATTTTGCGGTAGGTGAACTGCACTTCTTCC
>NZ_JBIVMY010000027.1:0-4331 GCF_044753325.1 Pseudomonas sp. NPDC088414
ACATCGATGAACTGGACGTCGTAATT
This sequence comes from Pseudomonas sp. NPDC088414, assembly GCF_044753325.1. Classification (NCBI taxonomy): domain Bacteria; kingdom Pseudomonadati; phylum Pseudomonadota; class Gammaproteobacteria; order Pseudomonadales; family Pseudomonadaceae; genus Pseudomonas; species Pseudomonas sp. NPDC088414. The sequence continues at coordinate 27 of NZ_JBIVMY010000027.1, forward strand.
CAGACGTTCAGCCATTGTTAAAACCTCATCAAACTCTTCAGGCGCATATCACTGCGGGTTGGCACGAGTGCTGGAAAGCAACGACTTCAGGTTGGCAGCCTTAGGCTTGACCAGCCAGAAACGACGCAGGTAGTCATCAAGGTTCTCGGCGAGTTCACGACCCCACTCGCTCTCGGTTTCCTTGACGTACTCGTTCAGCACGTTCTGCAAGTGGCTGCGGTAGGCTTCCATCGCCTCGCCGCTGATCCGCTGGATTTCCACCAGTTCGTGGTTGACCCGGTCAACGAAGGTGTTGTCCTGATCGAGCACGTAGGCGAAACCGCCGGTCATGCCAGAGCCGAAGTTGTAACCGGTCTTGCCCAGGACGCAGACGAAACCACCGGTCATGTACTCGCAGCAGTGATCGCCAGTGCCTTCCACGACGGTGTGGGCACCGGAGTTACGCACGGCGAAACGCTCGCCTGCGGTGCCGGCAGCGAACAGCTTGCCGCCGGTGGCGCCGTACAGGCAGGTGTTGCCGATGATGGCGCTGTTCTGAGTCTGATAGACGCTGCCCTTCGGCGGCACGATGACCAGTTTGCCGCCGGTCATGCCTTTGCCGACGTAGTCGTTGGCGTCGCCTTCCAGGTACATGTTCAGACCGCCGGCGTTCCACACGCCGAAGCTCTGACCGGCCGTGCCTTTGAAGCGGAAGGTGATCGGCGCATTGGCCATGCCCTGATTGCCGTGCTTGCGTGCGATTTCGCCGGATATCCGCGCGCCGATCGAACGGTCGCAGTTGCAGATGTCCAGATCGAACTCGGCGCCGCTGAGGTCGTTGATCGCCGAGGTCGCCATGTCGACCATTTTTTCGGCCAGCAGGCCCTGGTCGAACGGCGGGTTGCGCTCAACGCCGCAGAATTGCGGTTTGTCCGCCGGGATGTGATCGCTGCCCAGCAGCGGGGTCAGATCCAGGTGGTGTTGCTTGGCGGTCTGGCCTTCGAGGACTTCCAGCAGATCGGTGCGGCCGATCAGTTCTTCGAGGGAGCGCACGCCGAGTTTGGCCAGCCACTCACGGGTTTCTTCGGCGACGTAGGTGAAGAAATTCACCACCATGTCGACAGTACCGATGTAGTGATCCTTGCGCAGCTTCTCGTTCTGCGTCGCGACGCCGGTGGCGCAGTTGTTCAGGTGGCAGATGCGCAGGTATTTGCAGCCCAGGGCAATCATCGGCGCCGTACCGAAGCCGAAGCTTTCAGCGCCGAGGATCGCTGCCTTGATCACGTCGAGGCCGGTTTTCAGGCCGCCGTCGGTCTGCACCCGGACTTTGCCACGCAGGTCGTTGCCGCGCAGGGTCTGGTGGGTTTCAGCCAGTCCGAGTTCCCACGGCGCGCCCGCGTATTTGATCGAGGTCAGCGGCGAAGCACCGGTGCCACCGTCGTAGCCGGAGATGGTGATCAAGTCCGCATAGGCCTTGGCCACACCGGCGGCGATGGTGCCGACGCCGGCTTCCGCGACCAGTTTCACCGAGACCAGCGCCTTCGGGTTGACCTGCTTGAGGTCAAAGATCAACTGCGACAAGTCTTCGATCGAGTAGATGTCGTGGTGCGGCGGAGGCGAAATCAGGGTCACGCCCGGCACTGCGTAACGCAGCTTGGCGATCAGCCCGTTGACCTTGCCGCCCGGCAGTTGCCCGCCCTCGCCCGGTTTGGCGCCCTGAGCGACCTTGATCTGCAGCACTTCGGCGTTGACCAGGTATTCCGGGGTGACACCGAAACGGCCGGTTGCGACCTGCTTGATTTTCGAACTCTTGATCGTGCCGTAACGTGCTGGATCCTCACCACCTTCGCCGGAGTTGGAACGCGCACCGAGGCGGTTCATGGCTTCGGCCAGGGCTTCGTGGGCTTCCGGCGACAGGGCGCCCAGCGAGATACCGGCGGAGTCGAAGCGCTTGAGCACCGATTCCAGCGGTTCGACTTCACTGATGTCCAGCGGCGTGTCGAGGGTCTTGACCTTGAACAGGTCGCGGATCATCGACACCGGACGGTTGTCCACCAGCGAGGTGTATTCCTTGAACTTGGCGTAGTCGCCCTGCTGCACGGCGGCTTGCAGGGTGTTGACCACATCCGGGTTGTACGCATGATATTCGCCGCCGTGGACGAACTTCAGCAGACCGCCCTGCTGGATCGGCTTGCGCGGACTCCAGGCTTCGGTAGCGAGGGCTTTCTGCTCGGCTTCGATGTCGACGAAACGCGCACCCTTGATACGGCTCGGCACACCACGGAAGCTCAGTTCGCACACTTCTTCGGACAGGCCGATGGCTTCGAACAGTTGCGCACCACGGTACGAGGCGATGGTCGAGATGCCCATCTTCGACAGGATCTTCAGCAGACCTTTGGTGATGCCCTTGCGGTAGTTCTTGAACACCTCGTAGAGGTCGCCCAGCACTTCACCGGTACGGATCAGGTCGCCCAGCACTTCGTAGGCCAGGAACGGATAGACCGCCGAGGCGCCAAAACCGATCAGCACCGCAAAGTGGTGCGGATCGCGGGCGTTGGCGGTTTCCACGAGGATGTTGGAATCGCAGCGCAGGCCTTTCTCGGTCAGGCGATGGTGCACCGCGCCGGTGGCCAGCGAAGCGTGGATCGGCAGTTTGCCCGGGGCGATATGACGGTCGCTCAGAACGATCTGGGTACGCCCGGCACGCACGGCTTCTTCAGCCTGATCGGCGACGTTGCGGATCGCCGCTTCGAGGCCGACGCTTTCGTCGTAGTTGAGGTCGATGATCTGCCGCTCGAAACCCGGGCGGTCGAGGTTCATCAACGAACGCCACTTGGCCGGCGAGATCACTGGCGAGCTGAGGATCACGCGCGAGGCGTGTTCCGGCGATTCCTGGAAGATGTTGCGCTCGGCACCGAGGCAGATTTCCAGCGACATCACGATCGCTTCACGCAGCGGGTCGATCGGCGGGTTGGTGACCTGGGCGAACTGCTGGCGGAAATAGTCGTACGGCGTGCGCACACGCTGCGACAGCACGGCCATCGGCGTGTCGTCGCCCATCGAGCCCACGGCTTCGTAGCCTTGTTCGCCAAGCGGGCGCAGCACCTGATCGCGCTCTTCGAACGTGACCTGGTACATCTTCATGTACTGCTTGAGCTGATCGACGTCGTAGAACGCCGAACCGTGGTCGTTGTCTTCCATGGTCGCCTGGATGCGCAGAGCGTTCTTGCGCAGCCATTGCTTGTACGGATGACGGGATTTCAGACGGTTGTCGATCGCGTCGGTGTCGAGGATCTGCCCGGTTTCGGTGTCCACGGCGAGAATCTGGCCCGGGCCGACACGGCCCTTGGCGATCACGTCCTGCGGCTGGTAGTTCCAGACGCCGATTTCCGACGCAACGGTGATGAAGCCGTTGGTGGTGGTGACCCAGCGCGCCGGACGCAGACCGTTACGGTCGAGCAGGCACACCGCGTAGCGACCATCGGTCATGACCACGCCGGCCGGGCCGTCCCACGGCTCCATGTGCATCGAGTTGTACTCGTAGAACGCGCGCAGATCCGGGTCCATGGTTTCGACGTTCTGCCACGCTGGCGGAATGATCATCCGCACGCCACGGAACAGGTCGATGCCACCGGTGACCATCAGCTCCAGCATGTTATCCATGCTCGAAGAGTCGGAACCGACACGGTTGACCAGCGGGCCGAGCTCTTCCAGATCCATCAGATCGTTGCTGAACTTGGTCCGACGGGCCTGCGCCCAGTTGCGGTTACCAGTGATGGTGTTGATCTCGCCGTTGTGGGCGAGGAAGCGGAATGGCTGGGCCAGCGGCCATTTCGGCAAGGTGTTGGTGGAGAAGCGCTGGTGGAACACGCAGATCGCGGTTTGCAGGCGCTGGTCACCCAGGTCCGGATAGAACGCGGCCAGGTCGGCCGGCATCATCAGGCCTTTATAGATGATGGTCTTGTGCGAAAAGCTGCAGATGTAGTGGTCGGTGTCGGCGGCGTTGGCCACCGACGAACGACGCCGGGCGCTGAACAGCTTGACCGCCATGTCCTGATCGCTCAGGCCTTCACCGCCGATGTACACCTGCTCGATCTGCGGCAGGCGCTCGAGGGCCAAACGGCCGAGGACGCTGGTGTCGATCGGCACTTTGCGCCAGCCGATCAGTTGCAGGCCTTCAGCGAGGATCTCGCGGTTCATGTTCTCGCGAGCGGCTTCGGCCTTGGCCGGATCCTGGTTGAAGAAGACCATGCCCACGGCATATTGCTTGGGCAGCTCGACGCTGAAGGCTTCCTGGGCAATCGCACGCAGGAACTAGTAAGGCTT
>NZ_JBIVMY010000027.1:4341-81291 GCF_044753325.1 Pseudomonas sp. NPDC088414
CACCGCGGTGGGTCATGCAGGACAGGGCAACGATGGCCTTATGCAATAGGGTATGACTGGGTTCGCCCTGCATATGGGCTATCAGTACGAAAACGCTGTTATCCTTGAATTCATCTGGTTGGTACAGACCTGCTTTCATAGACACTTTCTCACCAGGCTGCCTCTTTTCGAGGCAAATTTCTTTTCAATTCAACCACTTGCTTGCCGCGCCGAACGTACGCCGGCTTTGCGGGGGCAAAAGGGTGGTCATTGTACACAGCGACACAGACGCTCACAAATTTGACGACGAAATGTCGCAAATCTATGTCGCATTTGTGAAAGGTTTAAAGCGATATGCTGTGCTAGTCAAAACTTTTTTAATTCTGACCGCAACGACTCAAAGACTACTGTGACGCAGACACCACAAGGCACGCGACCTGGAAGGAAGCGCGCACTCGTAGAAATTTTGAGGTGCTTGGAGAGGCGGCCTGGGTAAGGCCGCCGAATCTTCAGCGAGTTGTTGCCAGTTCCTGTTGGACGCTGGCGACAGTGCGAGGCCAAGGTTTACCAGCCTGAACCTTCGCTGGCAAGGCCTTGATGGCAGAAACGGCCGCATCACGATTGGCGAAGTTGCCGTAGGTGATCACGTAAAGCGGCTTGCCGTTGAGGACTTTCTTGAAATAACGGTACTCGCCGCCCTGCTCCTTGACGAAGTTCTGTGCGGTCGCTTCGGAGCTGGTACCGAGGATCTGCACCACGTAGTTGCTGGTCGGCTGACCGGCGTACCAGCTGCCACCGGCGGCTCTGGCGACGGTAACCGGCTTCTCGGCCGGTTTGGCGGCTGCAACTGGCTTGGCCGGGGCAGGAGCCGGTTTGGCCGCTGGCGCTGCCGGAGCAGGCTTGGCGGTGGCGACCTGAGTCGGTGCCGGGGTCGGCTTGGCCGCCGGAACAGGTACTGGCGTCGGAGCCGGGCCGGCCGGAACACCTGCCGGTGGCGCGGAAGTGGTGACGGTCGGCGGCGTCGCGCTGGAGCCTTCAACCGGCACGCCGTCGTCACCTTCAGTGATGCCGCCAGCGGCTTCAGCCAACGGGCCGCGCATGACCGGTTGCGAGTTGCCGACCAGCGGCAGCGGCATCGGCTGGGTATTGCCGGCGAACTCGACGTTCGGCGCGCCACCCTTGGCGCCCTGGCCCAACGGCAGTTGTGCCTGTTCATTGGCCGGTGCGCCAGTGGTTGGCGCCTTGTTGCGACCCGGCATCAGCCAGGCGGCGGCGACCGCGACCACAACGACGGCGGATATCGCCAATACGTGTTTCTTCGGCATGTTGAACCCCATACTTGGACGCTTGACCGCAGAGCGGCTGGCAATCATGACTTCGATCAGTGCATCGCGAGCGACCTGGTTGATGTTGCCAGGCCAACCCTCGGCGCTTTCGTGAATCTCAGAGATCTGATCCGCAGTGAAAAGTTCGACACCCCGGCCCGCACCTTCGAGCCGTTGGTCGAGATATTCGCGGGTCTCTTCTTCGGTGTACGGCTGCAGTTCGATGACGTGGAAGCGCTCTTCCTCGAGGTGCAAGGCCTCCAGTTGCGCGATCAGCGACGACTCACCGAACAGGAACACGTGCGGACGACCTTCCGGCGCACCGGCACCCAGCGCCATCAGCGCCTCGAGGGCGGATTCGTCGAGCTGCTCGGCATCATCCACCAGCAGATAGACTTCCTGCCCGGTCAGTGCCAGCTGCACCACTTGCGCCAGAATCGCGCCGACTTCCGCCTGCGCCACGTCCAGCGCCTGGGCAACCTGACGCAGCACGCCAGCGGCATCGCCGGCGCCACGGGCCGACACGACAACGCTTTGCACCGATTGTTTGTTGGTGCTGGCCACCAGCGCCTGACGCAGCAAGGTCTTGCCGCTGCCCTGCGGGCCGGTGACCACCAGCAGCAACTGGCTGTAACGCGCCAGGTGATGCAGTTGCCCCAGCACCGGCTTGCGCTGGGCCGGGAAAAATTTGAAGCCCGGCACCCGCGGCGCGAAAGGGTCGTGACTTAACTGGAAATGGCCGAGGAACGCCTCGTCGGCATGCAAACTAGTCATCGGAATCTTATTAACCTTTAAGCTGAGCCAGAGCGCGGTAATCCGCTCCCAGCGTGGCCTGTAGAACCTCTTTCGGATAATCGGCGGTCACCACCGCTTCGCCCATCCGGCGCAGCAGCACCAGGCGCAGACGACCGTCGATCACTTTTTTATCAATTGCCATATGTTCGAGAAAATCGGCTTCGGTCATTTCTTCCGGCGGAATCACCGGCAGACCGGCACGCTGGAACAGACGAATGCCGCGATCACGCTCCTGTTCGCTGATCCAGCCCAGACGCGCGGACATTTCCAGCGCCATCACGGTGCCAGCGGCGACCGCCTCACCATGCAACCAGACACCATAGCCCATGTGGGTCTCGATGGCGTGACCGAAGGTGTGGCCGAGATTGAGCGTGGCGCGCACGCCGGTTTCCTTCTCGTCGGCGCCGACCACCGCAGCCTTGGCCGCGCAGGAGCGCTCGATGGCGTAGGTCAGGGCTATCTGGTCCAGCGCGCGCAGGGCGTCGACGTTGTCTTCGAGCCAGGTCAGGAACGGCTCGTCGCAGATCAGACCGTACTTGATGACTTCCGCCAGACCCGCGGACAGCTCGCGCTCCGGCAGGGTTTTCAGCGATGCAGTATCGATCAGCACCACGTTCGGCTGATAGAACGCGCCGACCATGTTCTTGCCCAGCGGATGGTTGATGCCGGTCTTGCCGCCCACCGACGAATCGACCTGGGACAGCAGCGTGGTAGGAATCTGGATGAAATCGACACCGCGCTGGTAGCAGGCGGCGGCAAAACCGGCCATGTCACCGATGACACCGCCGCCGAGGGCAATGATCGTGGTGCGGCGGTCGTGACGGGCGGTCAGCAGGCCGTCGAAGATCAGTTGCAGGGTTTCCCAGTTCTTGAAGGCTTCGCCGTCCGGCAGCACCACCGAGATCACCGAGAACTGCGCAAGGCTTTGGGTCAGACGTTCGAGATAGAGCGGCGCCACGGTCTCGTTGGAGATGATTGCCACTTGCCGCCCGTGGATATGCGGCGCCAGCAGCTCAGGCTGATCCAACAAACCTTCGCCAATATGAATCGGGTAGCTGCGCTCGCCTAGATCGACCTTGAGTGTCTGCATGTGTCCCCACAGTGAAGATGGAAGCAGGCGTCCTGCCCTGAATTATTGGTTGTCTGCGGCCTGTAGCGAATCTGACGCCGCCCGCACGCCATCCGCCACAACCTCGGCGGCTGTGACAGGACGCCGAGGATAGCGCATTTCCGGCGGCGCTTTAACGGGGTGGCAGCTGTGCCAGACGGTCGAGAATGTCGAGCACCACCATGCGCGGTGGCCGTTCGTCGGTTTCCACCACCAGATCGGCGATCTCCCGATAAAGCGGATCGCGGATCTCGAGCAGGTCTCGCAGGGTTTTCGCCGGATCGGCGGTGCGTAGCAAAGGACGATTGCGATCGCGCGACGTACGCCCGACCTGCTGCTCGACGGAGGCGTGCAGATACACCACCCGTCCGCCCGCGTGCAGGGCCTTGCGGTTGGCATCACGCATCACCGCGCCGCCGCCGGTCGCCAGCACCACGCCGTCGAACGCGCACAGCTCGGCGATCATCGCCTGCTCACGGTCACGAAAGCCGGGCTCGCCTTCCTTGTCGAAGATCCACGGGATATTGGCGCCCGTGCGCAGTTCAATTTCCTTGTCGGAATCTTTGAACGGCAGGCGCAGCTCTTTGGCCAGCAACCGGCCGATGGTGCTTTTGCCAGCGCCCATCGGTCCTACAAGAATCAAATTTCGCACAGAATCAACGACTCACAGCAATCGCCTGGTTATTCATGATACGCGGAGTGAGAAATACCAGCAGCTCGGATATTTTCTCAGAAACCACATCACGCCGGAAAAGGCGGCCAAGATACGGCACATCGCCAAGAAATGGCACCTTATCTACAACCTTGCTTTGAGTATTTGAGAAAACACCGCCAATCACGATGGTCTCGCCGTCGTTCACCAGCACCTTGGCGTTGACCTCGTTCTTCTTGATCGGCGGCACATCCTGCACCTTGTTCAGGTAGTCCGGTTCGTCCTTGGTGACCTTGACCTCCATGATGATGCGGTTGTCGGGGGTGATCTGCGGCGTCACTTCCAGCGACAGCGAAGCCTCCTTGAACGACACCGACGTCGCACCGCTGGAACTGGCTTCCTGATACGGAATCTCGGTGCCCTTGAGGATCTTCGCCGTCTCCTTGTCGGAGGTGACGACTTTCGGCTGGGAGACGATTTCGCCGTTGCCGGTCTTCTCCATGGCAGTCAGCTCAAGATCGAGCAGCACGTTGTCGGTGATGAAGGCTATGCCGATCCCGGACGTGTTACCGACCGTGCCCATGTCGACGAACGGCGAGTTGGTGCTGGTACTGCCCGGCGTGCCAATGGTGGTCGACGAGCCATTGCTGACCCCGGAGGTGTTCCAGTTGCCCTTGTTCTGGATCGAGCCGCCCCAGCGCACGCCCAGACTCTTGTCGTAATCGACGTTGGCCTCGACGATCCGCGCCTCGATCATCACCTGGCGCACCGGAATATCCAGTTGCGCCACGATCCGCCGCAGTTCGTCGAGGCGATCCTGGGTCTGGTAGGCAATGATGTTGTTGGTGCGCTCATCGACGGTAATCGAGCCACGCTCGTCGATTTTCGCCTCGGCGCTGGTCACTGACTGAAACAGTTTGGCGATATCCGCGGCTTTGGCGTAATTCACTTGCAGCAGCTCGCGGCGCAGCGGCGCCAGTTCGGCGATCTGTTTTTGCGACTCCAGTTCCTGGCGTTCACGGGCAGCGATTTCGTCGGCCGGGGCCACTAGCAACACGTTGCCGATCTTGCGCTTGTCCAGGCCTTTGGTTTTCAGCACCAGGTCCAGCGCCTGATCCCACGGCACGTTTTGCAAACGCAAGGTGATCCCGCCCTGCACCGTATCGCTGGCCACCAGATTGAGGTTGGTGAAGTCGGCGATTAGTTGCAGCACCGAACGCACGTCGATGTCCTGGAAATTCAGCGAAAGCTTTTCGCCGCTGTAGCTGTTGCGGTCGGCGTTGCGCTTTTGCAGGTCATCGACCGTCATCGGGCGAATGCTGACGGTGAGTTTGTTGTCGGTCTGGTAGGTGGAATAGTCGAACGTGCCACTGGGTTCGACGGTGATGACCGCACGATCACCGGTGGCGGCAGCGTTGACGAACTGCACCGGCGTGGCGAAGTCCTTGACGTCGAGGCGCACCCGCAGCCTGTCGGGCAACTGCGTGCGAGCAAAGCTGAGGATGATCTTGCCGTCATGCTCCTGGATGTCCGGGGCGATGGTCGGGTCCGAAAGGTCAATGACCACGTTGCCCTCACCCGCGGTGCCGCGCTGGAAGTCGACGCCACGAATGGTTTTGGCGACGGGAGTGTAAACCTTCGCCGGCGCCGCGACCGGTCGCGGCGCAACAGCGGCGGGACGCGGCGCCGCAGGCTTGGCGCCCTGCCCGACCACCACGAACAGATTGTTGCCCTCTACCCGTGAGGTGTAGGGCGTCAGTTGCGTCAGGTTGATGATCAGGCGCGTGCGGTCGTTGGCCTCGACCACTGTAGCGGTTCGCGCGTTGCCGCTGCCCAGATCACGGGTCTTGCTTGCCAGTTGGCTGGCGACACCCGGCAGATCGAGGGCGATTCGCGCCGGCGATTCGGTGGTGTAGCCCTTGGGTTGCGGTGGCGGGCTGTCGAACGACAGCTTCAACTCGATGCGATCACCCGGTAACGCCGCGACATCCAGCGTCTTGAGGCTGGCCGCCTGAACCATCGGTGAAAGCAGCGCTATCCATAGCGAAAAACCGAGGCTAAAGAAAATCCTGTTCATTGTTCGACTTCCACTATGAGTGCTCTTTCAAAGGAATGGTGCGCGGACGCTCCAGCCAGGCGCCTTCGCCATCGGGCACGATTTCGACCACATCGACCTGAGTGGCGCTGATGGCGACGATGCGACCGTCGTTGCGCCCCAGGTAGTCGCCGACTTTCAGCCGATGCACCGCCCCCGCTCCGCGCAGCAGGGCGAAGGAGCCGGAGGCATTGGAGATCGTGCCGACCATTTCAAACTGCTCGATGTTGAAACCTTCGAGGTATTGCTTGACCCGGTTGGGGTCGGGTTTGACGTTGCGCGAGCCACGTTGCTGCCCGGCCAGATCGACGCGCACCTGACGCGAGAACGGGCTGCGCAGGTTGGCCGCGCTGTAGGTAAACGTGGGATAGGAACGGAACGTCGGCGTCGGCTCGATCTTGCCCGCCGGCCGCAGACGCACCTCATTCATGTAGGCGTCGAGATCGCTGAAGTCATCTCCACCAAAGCATCCGCCAAGACCCAGCAACAGCACCGACAGGGCGAAATAACGGATCGGGGTCATTTGTCCAACCCCTTGTCGTTATAGCGGTAGGTCTTGGCGAGAATGCTCATGCGCAGCTTCGTCCCGCCGTCGGGATTGGCCGGTGCCAGTTCGAAATCGTGCAAGGTGACGATGCGTGGCAACCCGGCGACGCCACTGACGAAGGTCGCGAGGTCGTGGTAAGCCCCGGTGACAGTGATCTGGATCGGCAGCTCGATGTAGAACGGCTGGGTCACCTCCGGCAGCAGCTTGATCTCTTCGAATTCAAGACCGCTGCCCAGCCCGGTGCGGGTGATGTCTTCGAGCAATCCCGGGACCTCGGTGTCGCTGGGCAACTGCCGCAGGAGCACGCCGAAGGAGGTCTCCATCTCCTTCATCTGCTGGGTGTAAAGCTCCAGGTTGGCAGCCATGTGCGCCTTGCTGGCGAACTGCTCCTTCAAGGTGTCCTCTTCCTGACGCTTGGCTTCCAGCTGGTTTTCCATGTCGCTGATGAAAAAGTTATAGCCAAGCGCCAACACCAGTACCGCCAGCAATGCTCCCGCGATAGTTTTCACCGCGGCCGGCCAGGAGCCGATATTGCTGGTGTCCAGATCGTTGAAGTCGATGTTGCGCAGACTTTGCAGCCATTCGGACGGCTTCATTTGTCGCCCTCCGTCGCGGCTGGCTGGGTCTGACGCACGGTCAGCTGAAAGACGTTGGCCTGATCCACCTGACCGGCAGTCGTCGCTTTCACTTCATTAAGACTCGGCGCATCGAACCAGTCGGAAGCATCCAGATTGCGCATCAGCTCCGAAACGCGGTTGTTCGACTCCGCCGCGCCGCTGATCGACAGCGTCTTGCCGAGCAATTTCACGCTGGTGAAATACACCCCGTCCGGCAGCGTGCGCGCCAGTTGGTCGAAGATCCGCCCGCTGATCTGCCGGTTGCCCTGCAAGTCCTGGATGATGCGCATGCGCTCGACCAGTTGCTGGCGCCGCGCCTTGAGCTCGCTGATCTGCTTGATCCGTTCGTCGACCACGGCGATCTGTTTGCCAATATAGATATTGCGTGCTGTCTGCCGCTCGATGGCGGTACCGACGATCTGATCGGCGATGAACACTGCGCCCACCGAACCGACGAAGACCCCGATCAGGATCAGCAGAAAGCGTTTGCGCCGCTCTTCGCGGCGCTCCTCGCGCCAGGGGAGAAGGTTGATCCGCGCCATCAGTCGAAACTCCTGAGCGCGAGCCCGCAGGCAATCATCAGGGCCGGCGCGTCGCTGGCCAGCGCCCCGGCGTTGACCTTGCTGCTCAGGGCCATGTCGGAAAACGGGTTGGCGACCTGGGTCGGGGTGCCCAGGCGCTGTTCGATCAGGCGATCCAGCCCCGGCACCGATGCCGTACCACCCGCCAGCAGAACGTGATCCACCGCGTTGTACTGACCCGAGGCAAAGAAGAACTGCAGCGAACGCGAGACCTGCTGCACCAGCGCCTCCCGGAACGGCTGCAACACCTCGCTGACGTAGTCATCGGGCAAGCCGCCCTGTTTTTTCGCCAGACCGGCCTGCTCGATGGTCAAGCCATAACGACGCTGGATTTCCTCGGTCAACTGCCGCCCGCCGAACAGTTGCTCGCGGGTGTAAATGATTTTGCCGTTGTGCAGAACACTGAGGGTGGTCATGGTCGCGCCGATGTCCACCACCGCCACGGTGAGGCGCTCCTGCGATGCCGCCAGTTGCGTGGCGAGCAGGCCGAACGAGCGCTCCAGTGCGTAGGCTTCGACATCGACCACTCGCGCGGTCAGCCCGGCCAGCGCCAGTGCCGCCTCGCGCACTTCGACGTTTTCCTTGCGGCATGCGGCCAGCAGCACGTTGACCCGCTCCGGGTTGCGCGGGGAAACGCCCTGAACCTCGAAATCGATGGCGACTTCGTCCAGCGGATAGGGAATGTACTGGTCGGCCTCGATCCTGAGCTGGTTTTCCAGCTCGTCGTCGGTCAGCCCGGCGTCCATCTCGATGATCTTGGTGATCACCGCAGAACCGGCCACCGCCACCGCCACGCTCTTGAGCCCGGTGCGCGCCTTGACCAGCACCCGGGACAAGGCATGGCCCACGCCTTCGAGCTCGGCGATGTTCTTCTCGACCACGGCGTTGGGCGGCAGCGGCTCAACCGCGTACGCCTCGACCCGGTAGCGGTCACCCTGACGGCTCAATTCCAAAAGCTTCACCGAAGTGGAGCTGATGTCGATCCCCAGTAACGTATTGGTCTTTTTATTGAAGAGTCCCAGCACTACCAATTCCCTATGACTTTCCGTGAGTTACGGACTCTGTAATACGCATTGCGTTCCTTCACCCCGCCTTGACAGAAGCGCAAATGACGCCCCCAGCAGAAAAGTGCTTATAATGCCCAGCGTTTTTTTCCGCTTTTTACTGCCGGCCCAGGCTGTTCTGTGTGTTACCGGAACCCTGTCGCCCAATTCATTCTTTGCCCTGGATGTTCAAAAGCCTTGATTCGTCTGCTGAAATTTTTCGGTTGGTCCATCGTCGCCGTTTTCTGCGGACTGCTTTTAGGTCTCAGCGGCGCGTTTCTTTACCTTAGCCCGGGTTTGCCGTCTGTGGAGGCGCTGAGAAGCATTCAGTTGCAGATTCCGCTCCGGGTCTACAGCAGCGACAACAAATTGATCGCAGAATTTGGCGAAATGCGCCGTACTCCGATCCGTTTCGCCGACATTCCGCCCAATTTCATTAATGCGTTACTAAGTGCTGAAGACGACAATTTTGCCAATCACTATGGCGTCGATCCGAGCAGCCTGATGCGCGCGGCGACCCAACTGGTCAAAAGCGGACACATTCAGTCCGGCGGCAGCACCATCACCATGCAGGTGGCGAAGAACTTCTTCCTGACCAGCGAACGCAGCTTCTCGCGCAAAACCACCGAGATTCTTCTGGCCCTGCAGATCGAACGGCAGCTGACCAAGGACGAGATCCTTGAGCTGTATGTGAACAAGATTTATCTGGGTAACCGCGCCTACGGCATCGAGGCGGCGGCGCAGGTGTATTACGGCAAGTCGATCCGCGATGTCAGCCTGGCGCAGATGGCGATGATCGCCGGCCTGCCGAAAGCCCCGTCGCGCTTCAACCCGCTGGCCAACCCGGCGCGCAGCAAGGAACGTCGCGACTGGATCCTCGGGCGCATGTACAAGCTCGGCAAGATCTCCGAGGCCGACTACACCGCCGCGATCAACGAGCCGCTGAACGCCAGCTATCACGTGCCGACCCCGGAAGTGAACGCACCGTACATCGCCGAGATGGCCCGTGCCGAGATGGTCGGTCGCTATGGCAGCGACGCCTATACCGAAGGCTTCCGCGTCACCACCACGGTGCCGAGCAACCTGCAGGAAATGGCCAACACCGCGCTGCACGAAGGCCTGATGACCTACGACCAGCGTCACGGCTACCGTGGCCCCGAATCGCGTCTGCCGGGCAAGACCCACGAAGCGTGGGCCAGCGAGCTGACCAAGCAGCGCACCATCAGCAGTCTTGAGCCGGCCATCGTCACCCAGGTCGACAAGAATGGCTTGCAGGTACTGACCCGTACCGGCGAAGAACACGTCGCCTGGGACACCATGAAATGGGCGCGCCCGTTCCTCAATACCAACAGCATGGGCGCCGCACCGCGTCAGCCGTCGGATGTGGCGCAGGTCGGCGATCTGATTCGCGTGCAGCGTCAGCCGAACAACTCGCTCAAATTCAGCCAGATCCCGCAGGCGCAGGGCGCGCTGGTGTCGCTGGATCCGCAGAACGGCGCGATTCGCTCGCTGGTCGGTGGTTTTGCTTTCGAGCAGAGCAACTACAACCGCGCCCTGCAGGCCAAGCGTCAGCCGGGTTCGAGCTTCAAGCCGTTCGTCTACAGCGCCGCGCTGGACAGTGGCTACACCGCCGCGACGCTGGTCAACGATGCGCCGATCGTGTTCGTCGACGAATACCTGGACAAGGTCTGGCGGCCGAAGAACGACACCAACACCTTCCTCGGCCCGATCCGTCTGCGCGAGGCGCTGTACAAGTCGCGTAACCTGGTGTCGATCCGCCTGCTGCAGGCGATGGGTGTGGGCAAGACCATCGACTACATCACCCGCTTCGGCTTCAACAAGCAGGATCTGCCGCCGAACCTGTCGCTGGCGCTGGGCACCGCGACCCTGACCCCGATGGAAATCGCCACCGGCTGGAGCACCTTCGCCAACGGCGGCTTCAAGATCACCCCGTACATCATCGACAAGATCGAAAGCCGTAACGGCGACACGCTGTTCGTCGCCAACCCGCCGACCGTGCCTCAGGGCGTGTCGGCCACGGATGGCCTCGCCGCGCCAGCGTCGCAGCCGATCACCGTCAACGCCGCGCCGGTGCCGGGCGAAGCCCCGGGCACTGCCGCCGCGCCTCAAGCGCCGGCAGTCGCTGAGCGAATCGTCGATGGCCGTACCACGTACATCCTCAACAGCATGCTGCAGGACGTGATCAAGCTCGGCACCGGGCGTCGCGCACTGGCCATGGGCCGCAGCGACATCGCGGGCAAGACCGGTACCACCAACGAATCGAAGGATGCATGGTTCTCCGGTTACAACGCCGATTACGTGACCACCGTGTGGACCGGTTTCGACCAGCCGGAAAGCCTCGGCCGCCGCGAGTTCGGCGGCACCGTGGCGCTGCCGATCTGGATGAATTACATGTCGGCCGCGCTCAAGGATAAGCCGCCACACGTGCAGCCTGAGCCGGAAGGCATCCTCAGCCTGCGGGTGGATCCGGTCAGCGGTCGCGCGGCAACGCCGAGCACGCCGGGCGCGTACTTCGAGCTGTTCAAGTCGGAAGACACGCCGCCCTCGGTGAATGAACTGGGCAACGGCGCCGTACCGGGCAGTCCGCTGCCGGCGGATGAGCAGGCACCGATCGACCTGTTCTGATCCAGCCTTGGCAAAAAGCCCCGCCTTCGTGAGAGGAGCGGGGTTTTTTATTGCGTGAAGATCAAGATCAAAAGATCGCAGCCTGCGGCAGCTCCTACATTTGGAATGTGCTCCCCCCTGTAGGAGCTGCCGCAGGCTGCGATCTTTTGATCTGCCTAACAAAAAGCCCCGGCTCATTACGAGCCGGGGCTTCTGGTTGAAGCGCTACAACGACTTAGCCGTTGAACACGTCATCCACGCTTTTCAGCGGGTAGTTCTTCGGATACGGCAGGGTCGCCACACCGGTCTCGATCGCAGCTTTGGCCACGGCGTCGGAGATCAGGGTGATCAGGCGCTTGTCCATTGGCTTGGGAATGATGTACTCACGACCGAATTCCAGCGGCGCACCACCGTAGGCGTCGCACACGTCCTGTGGCACTGGCAGTTTGGCCAGTTCACGCAGGGCGTTGGCCGCAGCCACTTTCATTTCTTCGTTGATGCGCTTGGCGCGAACGTCCAGGGCACCGCGGAAGATGAACGGGAAGCCCAGAACGTTGTTGACCTGGTTCGGGTAGTCGGAACGACCGGTGGCCATGATCACGTCGCTGCGGGTGGCGTGTGCCAGCTCCGGGGAGATTTCCGGATCCGGGTTCGAGCAGGCGAAGACGATCGGGTTGGCCGCCATCGACAGCAGACCTTCAGCGCTCAGCAGGTTCGGGCCGGACAGACCGACGAACACGTCAGCGCCTTGCAGAGCATCAGCCAGGCTGCGCTTGTCGGTGGCGTGAGCGAACACGGCTTTGTACTGGTTCAGGTCATCACGGCCGGAGTGGATCACGCCAGTACGGTCAACCATGAAGATGTTTTCGATTTTTGCGCCCATGCTCACCAGCAACTTCATGCAGGAGATGGCCGCAGCGCCGGCGCCGAGGCAGACGATTTTGGCTTCCGGCAGGGTTTTGCCGGCGATTTCCAGGGCGTTGATCATGCCCGCAGCGGTCACGATCGCGGTGCCGTGCTGGTCATCGTGGAATACCGGAATGTCGCACTGCTCGATCAGAGCACGTTCGATCTCAAAGCACTCAGGCGCCTTGATGTCTTCCAGATTGATGCCACCGAAGGTGATGGAGATGCGTTTTACGGTGTCGATGAAGGCTTGCGGGCTTTCGGAATCGACTTCGATGTCGAACACGTCGATGCCGGCGAAGCGCTTGAACAGTACGCCTTTACCTTCCATCACTGGCTTGGAGGCCAGTGGGCCGAGGTTACCCAGGCCCAGAATCGCGGTGCCATCGGAAATGACTGCAACCAGGTTGCCCTTGCCGGTGTATTTGTAGGCCAGTTCAGGATCGCGGGCGATCTCACGCACTGGTTCAGCTACGCCGGGGCTGTAGGCCAGCGACAGGTCGCGGGCGGTAGCAGTGGCCTTGGTGAGCTCGACACTCAGCTTCCCTGGACGAGGATTGGCATGATATTCGAGAGCGGCAGTTTTCAGATCAGACATTTTGGCATTCCGCTTTTTACTGTTGGACAGACTGGTCAGCGAGGATACGCGCCTCGCAAAGTCCCCACAAGACTGAGCGGTCACCCCTGTCAAGCGCCCTGTCCTACGACTTTGGGCCAAGAGCCACGGCGCACAAGGGCTTGACTGTTCACAATCAACAGAAAAAATGTCTACAATTTTTCTTCAGTGGGTGCTTTGCAGCATCGACGGATCGGTCAAAGGCAACAACCAACGCGCCTGACCCGATTTCAACCCGCCACGCCGCGAACGGTCGACGATCCAACCGCGAGCCTCGATCTGTCTGCCCTGCAGCGCCTGCAACCGGGCGTTGTCGAATTGTCCGACCAGATTGGGTGCAACGCGCAGTACAACCGAGTCCTGCAACTCGATCCAGATTCCGCCGCGATTGCGTTGAACCTTGCTCACACGCCCACTGACCACGGCGAAACCCGCAGTGTGGATCTGCTCCGCTTTCAGTACAGGCGACTGGCGCCACAGGCCTCGACCGGCCTGCCGGGCGCTGCGTTCGGCCGCCTGCTGACAGGCAACAAGATCGACATTCGGTGCCACCGCCACCTGAAAACCGAGGCCGTCGGCGAGCATTTGCGCTTCAAGATTGGTGCCGTTGGTGCTGTAGACATGCGCAAGGGTGCGACCGTAATGGTCTTTGGCCTGCTTGCCGGGGAGCAGACCGACCCGACCGCGGCTGTCCGCCACCAGTGCTTCAAGGCGTTTACGTGCCGCCACGGCGAAGGGTTCGTCACTGCGGCCCTGCTTGCCCAACTCCGGCGTGTTGAGACCGATCATCCGCACACTGCGCCCATCGCTCAGGCGTAGCGTGTCGCCATCGACCACGCGCTGGACGCTGACGCTGCTGAGGCCGGCAGGCGTGGGGCAAAATGCCTGGGCTGCGGACAGCCAAATCGCGGACACAAAAAAGGCGCCCACAAGGGACGCCTTTTTCATCAGCCTGGAGAAACCGTCGAAGTTTTCCAGAATGACCAATCTTACTTCTTGGCGCCGAAGGCACCGAAACGGTCGGCGAACTTCTGAACGCGGCCACCGGTGTCCAGAGTCTTCTGCTTACCGGTGTAGAACGGGTGGCACTCGTTGCAAACGTCGATCGCCAGGGCTTTGCCGAAGGTCGAACGGGTTTCGAACTTGTTGCCGCAGCTGCAGGTTACTGCAACTTCTGGGTAATTCGGGTGGATATCAGCTTTCATGATGTCTTCCTCAGCTAGCGTGCCGCCACCCAACACTATTGTTGAATACCGCACGTAATTAGGCCGCGGATTCTACCAGACAATGTCAATCGCGCAAGCTGTCCCTGAGACCGACCGTCTGCTAGGCTCCCGGGCTTGAACGCACCCCTGTGGGAGCGAGCTTGCTCGCGAATGCGTTGTGCCAGTTGATGACTTCGTGCCTGACACACCGCGTTCGCGAGCAAGCTCGCTCCCACACTTGATCTGCGCCAAGCCTCCTTTTGTGTTGATAGAGATCCCCCCGCGTGCCCGACGCCATTCTGCGCCTCGCCCTGCCTTCGCCCCTGCGCCGCCTGTTCGATTATCGGGCGCCGGCTGGGGTATCGCGTGCCCAGTTGCAGCCGGGCATGCGCTTGCGTGTGCCGTTCGGTCGGCGGGAAATGATCGGGATCCTGGTCGAAGTCACCGACACCAGCGATGTACCGCTGGAAAAACTCAAACCGGCGCTGGCCCTGCTCGATGCCGAGCCGCCGCTGCCGCCCGCACTGTTCAAGCTGTGCCTGTGGACGTCGCAGTATTACCAGCACAGCCTCGGCGACACCTTGAGCTGGGCGCTGCCGGTGCTGCTGCGTCAGGGCGAACTGGCCGAGGCGCGACAGGAGCGCTTCTGGTCAGTCGCCCCCGGCGCCAGTCTCGATGATCCGCGCGTCGCCCGCGCGCCACGGCAACGGGAAGCGCTGGCGACGCTGGCGCAGCACCCGCACGGCGTCGCCCATCAGTTGTTGAGCAAACTGATGCTGAGCAAGGACAGCCTCGACCTGCTGCTGGCAAAAGGACTGGTGCAGGTGGAGATTCGCCGGCACGCCCCTGGCGTGCGCCACGAACACTGGCTGGCGCAACCGGAGTTGCCGCTGAACACCGAACAACGCGCCGCTTACGAAGCAATCCGCGCCGGGTTCGACAGCTATCACGCGTTTCTGCTGGCCGGGGTCACGGGCAGCGGCAAGACCGAAGTCTATCTGCAACTGATCCGCGAAACCCTCGAAGCCGGCAAGCAGGCACTGGTGCTGATCCCGGAGATCAACCTCGGCCCGCAGACCCTGGCGCGTTTCGAGCAGCGCTTCAACGCACGCATCGCCCTGCTGCATTCGGCGGTCAACGACCGCGAGCGCCTCGACGCCTGGCTCGCTGCCCGCGACGGCGAGGCCGACATTATTATCGGCACCCGCTCGGCGCTGTTCACCCCGATGAAAAACCCGGGGCTGATCATCATCGACGAAGAGCACGACGGCTCCTATAAACAGCAGGAAGGCCTGCGCTACCACGCCCGGGATCTGGCGCTGGTGCGCGCGCGACAGGAAAACATCCCGATCGTCCTCGGCTCCGCCACGCCTTCGCTGGAAAGCCTGCACAACGCCTACACCGGTCGTTATGGCCTGCTGCGCCTCAACGAGCGGGCCGGCGGCGCCAAGCAACCTCGGTTCCTGCGGCTGGACGTGAAAAGCCGTCCGCTGGACAGCGGCATTTCCGGGCCGATGCAACAAGCCATCGGCCAGACCCTCGCGGCCGGCCAGCAGGTGCTGGTATTCCTCAACCGGCGCGGCTTTGCGCCGACATTGCTGTGTCACGATTGCGGCTGGATGTCGGAGTGTTCACGCTGCGACGCGCGGATGACCGTGCACCAGCGCTACGGTGAGCTGCGCTGTCATCACTGCGGCAACGTCGAACGCACGCCGCGCCAGTGCCCCAAGTGCAACAAGGTCGATCTGCGCCCGGTGGGCGCCGGCACCGAACGCGCCGAGGAGCGGCTGGCGATTCTGTTCCCGGACTACCCGGTGCTGCGCGTCGACCGCGATAGCACCTCGCGCAAGGACGCGATGAATCAATTATTCGCGACGATTCAGAAGGGTCAGCCGTGCATTCTGGTCGGCACGCAGATGCTGGCCAAGGGGCACCACTTCCCGCGGGTCACGCTGGTGTCGATTCTGGATGCCGACGGCGGGCTGTTCTCCGGAGATTTCCGCGCCAGCGAGCGCATGGCGCAGCTGATCGTGCAGGTGGCCGGGCGCGCCGGGCGGGCTGAGGAGCCGGGCAAAGTGATCATCCAGACGCACCTGGCCGACCATCCTTTACTGGTGCAACTGACCGAACAGGGTTACTTCGCTTTCGCCGAGCAGGCCTTGAGTGAGCGCCGCGCGGCGGGGCTGCCGCCGTTTTCACACCTGGCGCTGTTACGCGCCGAAGCGCACAAACCGGGGCAGGCGGAAGGTTTTCTCGATGAGGCATGCAGCGCCGCCGAGCGCTTGCTGGCTGAACAGAATCCAGGCGGGATCGAATTGCTCGGACCGGTGCCGGCACCGATGGAGCGCCGTGCGGGGCGCTATCGTGCACAGCTGTTGGTGCAGGCGGCGGCGCGGGCACCCTTGCATCGACTGCTCGCCAGCTGGTTGCTGGAGCTGGAACAGATGCCGAGCGGGCGGGCGGTGCGCTGGTCGCTGGATGTCGATCCGGTGGATTTGTATTGACGCTGACCTGTGGCGAGGGAGCTTGCTCCCGCTGGGGCGCGAAGCGGCCCCAAAACGGTAATGCCAGCCAAACCGATCGAGCCGGTTTTACGACTGCTGCGCAGCCGAGCGGGAGCAAGCTCCCTCGCCACAGGGTAATTTGTCACCACATATCCACATCCTGCCTGCTAAGGTTGGCAAGCCCGTCTTCGCAACGGATAATGCCCAGTTTTTCCACCCGCGCATCGATGCGCCGCCGCGCTTGCGGTCGAAAGAGAAGACCATGAAAGACACCATTCGCCAGCTGATCCAACAAGCCCTCACCCAACTCGTCAACGAAGGTGTGTTGCCTGAAGGCCTGTCGCCGGCGATTCAGGTGGAGAACGCCCGTGACAAGACCCACGGCGACTTCGCCAGCAACATCGCCATGATGCTGGCCAAGCCTGCGGGCATGAAGCCGCGCGATCTGGCGGAGAAAATCATCGCTGCGCTGCCGGCCGACGAGAACGTCACCAAAGCCGAAATCGCCGGCCCCGGCTTCATCAATTTCTTCCAGAACACCCAGGCCCTCGCCTCGCGCCTCGACGCCGCACTGGCTGACGCTCACGTTGGCGTGCGCAAGGCCGGCCCGGCGCAACGCACCGTGGTCGACCTGTCGGCGCCGAACCTGGCCAAAGAGATGCACGTCGGCCACTTGCGCTCGACCATCATCGGCGACGGCGTGGCCCGTGTTCTCGAGTTCCTCGGCGACGAAGTGATCCGCCAGAACCACGTCGGCGACTGGGGCACCCAGTTCGGCATGCTGATGGCTTACCTGCAGGAAAACCCGATCACCAGCGACGAGCTGTCGGATCTGGAAAACTTCTACCGCGCCGCCAAGCAGCGTTTCGACGAATCCGAAGAATTCGCCGACCGCGCCCGTGGTCTGGTGGTCAAGCTGCAGGCCGGCGATGCCGAGTGCCTGGCGCTGTGGACCAAGTTCAAAGACATCTCGCTGTCGCACTGCCAGAAAATCTACGAACTGCTCAACGTCAAACTGACCATGGCCGACGTGATGGGCGAAAGCGCCTACAACGACGACCTGATCAACGTGGTCAACGACCTGAAAGCCGCCGGCATGCTGGTCGAGAGCAACGGCGCCCAGTGCGTGTTCCTCGACGAGTTCAAGAACGCCGACGGCGATCCGCTACCAGTGATCATCGTCAAGGCTGACGGCGGTTACCTGTACGCCACCACTGACCTGGCGGCCGTGCGCTACCGCAGCGGCAAGCTGAAGGCTGACCGCGCGCTGTACTTCGTCGACCAGCGTCAGGCCCTGCACTTCCAGCAAGTGTTCGCCGTGGCGCGCAAGGCCGGTTTCGTGACCCATCCGATGGAAATGGAGCACATGGGCTTCGGCACCATGAACGGCGCCGATGGCCGTCCGTTCAAGACCCGTGATGGCGGCACCGTGAAGCTGATCGATCTGCTGACCGAAGCCCAGGAGCGTGCCTACAACCTGGTCAAAGAGAAAAACCCGACACTGGCCGAAGACGAACTGCGCAACATCGCCAAGGTTGTCGGCATCGGTGCGGTGAAATACGCCGACCTGTCCAAGCACCGCACCAGCGACTACAGCTTCAACTTCGACCTGATGCTGAATTTCGAAGGCAACACCGCGCCATACCTGCTGTACGCCTACACCCGTGTCGCCGGTGTGTTCCGCAAACTGGGCAAGGACTTCAGCGAAGTCGACGGCCAGATCGTCCTCGAAGCCGAGCACGAGCAAGAGCTGGCGGCGAAACTGGCGCAGTTCGGCGAAGTGCTGAACAACGTTGCGGAAAAAGGCACACCGCACATCCTCTGCACCTATCTGTATGACGTCGCCGGTCTGTTCTCCAGCTTCTACGAGAACTGCCCGATCCTCGCCGCCGAAACGCCGGCCCAGATGCAGAGCCGTCTGCGTCTGGCCGCGCTGACCGGTCGTACTCTCAAGCAAGGCCTGGAACTGTTGGGCCTGGAAACTCTGGAGCGCATGTAAGTTGGCTGCCAAGAAAAAACCTGCACCCAAGCGTGGCGCCAGCCGTTACCAAGCTCCTGCAAAGCAACCGATCCCGGGCTGGCTGTGGATGGCCATCGGCCTGACGGTCGGCGCGTTCATCGTGTTCCTGATGAAACTGGAGCCGGGCAAGGGCAGCGACACGGTCAAGCGCGAGAAAGTCGAGCAGGCGCAGCAGCAGAAAGCGTCGAAGATCGCCGAGGCCAACAAGACCCCGCCGAGCCCGACGCAACCGGTGAAGCCGAAGTACGACTTCTACACCCTGCTGCCGGAATCGGAAGTGATCGTGCCGCCGGATGCCGTGCCGGAGAAAACCCTGCCGACGCCGCAAGTGCCGACCACACCGGTGACCCCGGCGGAAGCGGCGAAAATCGACACCGCACGCGCGCAGGCCGCGCTGTCGGGCATTACCCCGCCGCCAGCGCCACCGGTGGCGAAAGCGGCGCCAGTGACCAAGTTCTTCCTCCAGGCCGGTTCGTTCCGCAAAGAGGCGGACGCGGACAAGGTGCGCGCGCAGATCATTCTGCTCGGCCAGGCTGTGGCGGTTGAGTCCGGCACAGTGAAGGATGAAACCTGGTATCGCGTACTGGTTGGCCCGTTCAGCAACCGCGAACAGCTGACCACGGCGCAGAAACAACTGGCCGGCAGCGGCTTCAGCAATCTGTTGTTACAACAACGCCAGAGCCGCTGATTGGCCTGTGGGCACCTCACTCTGAGGTTGCCCACAACCTTGTGGTGAGGGGATTTAGCGAAACGTCGCACCGCCCCGACCGGCTGCGCAGCAGTCGTAAATCCGGCATTCGCGGTGCGTCAGACCGACTGCAACCGCAGGTTTCAGGGCCGCTTCGCGCCCCATCGGGGATAAATCCCCTCGCCACAGTCATCAAACACCATTCGTCTCCCATTACCCTCCCCGGTTGAAATCCTCTCCAGCACCCCCATATGAATGGGCATAAGGCATTTTCGCCCGCTGCGTGGAGACTCTTCCCTTGACCACCATCGTTTCAGTCCGCCGCCACGGCAAAGTCGTCATGGGCGGCGACGGCCAGGTTTCTCTCGGCAACACCGTGATGAAAGGCAACGCCAAAAAGGTGCGTCGCCTGTACCACGGCCAGGTCATCGCCGGTTTCGCCGGTGCCACCGCCGACGCCTTCACCCTGTTCGAACGCTTCGAAGGCCAGCTCGAGAAACATCAGGGCCACCTGATCCGCGCCGCTGTAGAACTCGCCAAAGAATGGCGCACCGACCGCTCCCTGAGCCGCCTCGAAGCCATGCTCGCGGTTGCCAACAAGGACGCCTCGCTGATCATCACCGGCAACGGTGACGTGGTCGAACCTGAAGACGGCCTGATCGCCATGGGTTCCGGCGGCGCCTACGCGCAAGCCGCAGCCAGCGCGCTGCTGAAAAAGACCGACCTGTCGGCTCGCGAGATCGTCGAGACCGCCCTCGGTATCGCCGGCGACATCTGTGTATTCACCAACCACACCCAGACCATTGAGGAGCAGGATCTCGCTGAATAAGCCTGACGCGGCCTAAGTGCCACGGCTTGTTTCTGCTTGAGGACCGTCAATTATTATGTCCATGACTCCCCGCGAAATCGTCCACGAACTCAACCGCCATATCATCGGCCAGGACGATGCCAAGCGCGCCGTCGCGATTGCCCTGCGCAACCGCTGGCGCCGCATGCAGCTGCCTGAAGAGCTGCGCGTTGAAGTGACTCCGAAAAACCTCCTGATGATCGGCCCGACCGGTGTCGGTAAAACCGAGATCGCCCGTCGCCTGGCAAAACTGGCCAACGCGCCGTTCATCAAGGTCGAAGCGACCAAATTCACCGAAGTCGGCTACGTTGGCCGTGACGTCGAATCGATCATCCGTGACCTGGCCGACGCCGCGATCAAGATGCTCCGCGAGCAGGAAATGACCCGCGTGCGCCACCGTGCCGAAGACGCTGCTGAGGACCGTATCCTCGACGCACTGCTGCCACCGGCACGCATGGGCTTCAGCAATGAAGAAGCGCCGAGCAGCGACTCCAACACCCGTCAGCTGTTCCGCAAGCGCCTGCGCGAAGGCCAGCTGGACGACAAGGAAATCGAGATCGAAGTCGCTGAAGTGGCCGGCATCGAAATCGCCACGCCGCCTGGCATGGAAGAAATGACCAGCCAGTTGCAGAACCTGTTCGCCAACATGGGCAAGGGCAAGAAGAAAGCTCGCAAGCTCAAGGTCAAAGAAGCGCTGAAACTGGTGCGCGACGAAGAGGCCGGGCGTCTGGTCAACGAAGAAGAGTTGAAGGCCAAGGCGCTGGAAGCGGTCGAGCAGCACGGCATCGTGTTCATCGACGAAATCGACAAGGTCGCCAAGCGCGGCAATGTCGGCGGCGCCGATGTGTCCCGTGAAGGCGTACAGCGCGACCTGCTGCCGCTGATCGAAGGCTGCACCGTCAATACCAAATTGGGCATGGTCAAGACCGACCACATCCTGTTCATCGCCTCCGGTGCGTTCCACCTGAGCAAGCCGAGCGATCTGGTGCCGGAGCTGCAGGGTCGCCTGCCGATCCGCGTCGAACTCAAGGCGCTGAGCCCGGAAGACTTCGAGCGCATCCTCAGCGAGCCGCACGCTTCGCTCACCGAGCAATATTGCGCACTGCTGAAAACCGAAGGCCTGAACATCCAGTTCCAGCCGGAAGGCATCAAGCGTCTGGCGGAGATCGCCTGGCAGGTCAACGAGAAGACCGAGAACATCGGTGCCCGTCGCCTGCACACGCTGCTCGAGCGCCTGCTGGAAGAGGTGTCGTTCAGTGCCGGTGACCTGGCCAGCGCGCATGACGACAAACCGATCCTGATCGACGCTGCGTACGTCAACAGCCATCTGGGCGAATTGGCGCAGAACGAAGACCTGTCCCGTTATATCCTGTAGGTCACCTTCCCTGCAGGAGCTGCCGCAGGCTGCGATCTTTTGATTTTGATTCATAAAAGACAAGATCAAAAGATCGCAGCCTGCGGCAGCTCCTACAGGGGTTCATCACAGTCGGATGACCTGCAATGACCACTATTCCTACCGACATCAAACTGCACAAAGCCTCGAAAACCCTGACGCTCAAATACGCGTCCGGCGAGGAGTACACCCTGCCCGCCGAATTCCTGCGCGTGCATTCCCCTTCCGCCGAGGTCCAGGGCCACGGCAAACCGATCCTGCAATTCGGCAAGCTCAATGTCGGCCTCAGCGGCCTGGAACCGGCCGGTCAGTACGCACTGAAACTGACCTTCGACGACGGTCACGACAGCGGCCTGTTCACCTGGGATTATCTCTACGAGCTGGGGCGACGTCATGACGCACTCTGGGCCGATTATCTGGCCGAGCTCAAAGCGGCCGGGAAAACCCGCGATCCGGACCAGTCAATCGTCAAGCTGATGCTCTAGTCCGAGACTCTTGCTCTTTAGAGGGCATTTTCTAAATTCATCTGTTTGAATGCTCTGCTGTGTGGCCGAGGATCGGCCTGCTTGCGAAAAAAATTAAACTCGGGTAACCAATGGAGCTGGCAAGTTCCCTGCAGTGCTCTACGACTGTAAAGCAGCTATGCAGAATTAACGGTCACCCGAGCAGTAGTACCTGGCATTCGCTGTGGAACTGCACAGCAGAAAACGGGTACTCGTCTCAGGACAATGGAGCGTCGTAGATGAGTAACAAGAATAACGATGACCTGAAGTACCAAGCCTCGGAAAACACCCTGGGGCTTAATCCCGTCGTTGGGCTGCGCGGAAAGGATCTGCTGGCCTCTGCTCGAATGGTGCTGACCCAGGCCATCAAACAACCGATCCATAGCGTCAAGCACGTGACCCATTTCGGTCTTGAACTGAAGAACGTGCTGTTCGGCAAATCCGAACTGCAACCGGCCAGCGATGATCGTCGCTTCGTTGATCCGGCGTGGAGTCAGAACCCGCTCTACAAACGTTATCTGCAAACTTACCTGGCGTGGCGCAAGGAGCTCCATTCCTGGATCGACGACAGCAGCCTGTCACCCAAAGACATCGCGCGCGGCCACTTCGTGATCAACCTGATGACCGAAGCCATGGCCCCGACCAACACCGCCGCCAACCCGGCAGCGGTCAAACGCTTCTTCGAGACCGGCGGCAAAAGCCTGCTCGACGGCCTCTCGCATCTGGCCAAGGATCTGGTGCACAACGGCGGCATGCCGAGCCAGGTCAACATGGGCGCATTCGAGGTCGGCAAGAGCCTGGGCGTGACCGAAGGCGCGGTGGTGTTTCGCAACGACGTGCTGGAACTGATCCAGTACAAGCCGATCACCGAGCAGGTGCACGAGCGTCCACTGCTCGTGGTGCCGCCACAGATCAACAAGTTCTATGTGTTCGACCTGAGCCCGGACAAGAGTCTGGCGCGCTTCTGCCTGCGCAACAACGTGCAGACTTTCATCGTCAGCTGGCGCAACCCGACCAAGGCCCAGCGCGAGTGGGGCCTGTCGACCTACATCGATGCACTGAAAGAAGCAGTCGACGTGGTCACCGCCATCACCGGCAGCAAAGACGTGAACATGCTCGGCGCCTGCTCCGGCGGCATCACCTGCACCGCGCTGCTCGGCCACTACGCCGCCCTCGGCCAGAACAAGGTCAACGCGCTGACCCTGCTGGTCAGCGTGCTCGACACCACCCTGGATAGCGACGTCGCCCTGTTCGTCGACGAGCAGACCCTCGAGACCGCCAAGCGCCACTCGTACCAGGCCGGCGTGCTCGAAGGCAAAGACATGGCCAAGGTCTTCGCGTGGATGCGTCCCAACGACCTGATCTGGAACTACTGGGTCAACAACTACCTGCTCGGCAACGAGCCGCCGGTGTTCGACATCCTGTTCTGGAACAACGACACCACTCGGTTGCCCGCCGCGTTTCACGGCGACCTGATCGAGATGTTCAAAAACAACCCACTGATTCGCCCCAATGCACTGGAAGTGTGCGGTACGCCGATCGACCTCAAGCAGGTTACCGCCGACATCTTCTCGCTGGCCGGCACCAACGACCACATCACCCCGTGGAGGTCCTGCTACAAGTCGGCGCAGCTGTTTGGCGGCAAGGTCGAGTTCGTGCTGTCGAGCAGCGGGCACATCCAGAGCATCCTGAATCCGCCGGGCAACCCGAAATCGCGCTACATGACCAGCGAAGGCATGGCCGCCAATGCCGACGACTGGCAGGAGAATTCGACCAAGCACACCGATTCCTGGTGGCTGTACTGGCAGGCATGGCAGGCCGAGCGCTCGGGCAATCTGAAAAAGGCACCACTGAAACTGGGCAACAAGGCGTATCCGGCAGGCGAGGCCTCGCCGGGCACTTACGTACATGAGCGGTAACTGACACACCTCGGCTCCCCGAACTGTGGGGTGAAACTGTGGTGAGGGGATTTATCCCCGATGGGCTGCGAAGCGGCCCCAAAACCATCTGACGCGGTAGTTCTGAAAAACCGTGCGTAATGATTTTGCGACTGCTGCGCAGCCGATCGGGGATAAATCCCCTCACCACAAGGCTCACTCATACAGGGGGGGGGCGGGGATGAATTAATCCACAGGGCCTGAAGCATGCCGCAACCGTTCATATTCCGTACCGTCGATCTGGATGGGCAGACCCTCCGCACCGCGGTACGCCCCGGCAAGCCTCATTTGACGCCCTTGCTGATTTTCAACGGCATCGGCGCCAACCTGGAGCTGGTGTTTCCGTTTGTCGCGGCGCTGGACCCGGATCTGGAAGTGATCGCCTTTGACGTGCCCGGTGTCGGCGGCTCGTCGACGCCCAACCGGCCGTATCGCTTTCCCGGATTGGCGAAGCTGACGGCGCGGATGCTCGACTACCTCGACTACGGTCAGGTCAACGTGATCGGCGTGTCGTGGGGCGGCGCGCTGGCGCAGCAATTCGCCCACGACTATCCCGAACGCTGCAAGAAACTGGTGCTGGCGGCGACCGCAGCCGGCGCCTTCATGGTGCCGGGCAAGCCGAAAGTGCTGTGGATGATGGCCAGCCCACGCCGTTACATCCAGCCATCGCACGTGATCCGGATTGCGCCGTTGATCTACGGCGGCTCGTTCCGCCGCGACCCGACGCTGGCTGCCAGCCATGCGGCGAAAGTGCGTTCGGCGGGCAAGCTCGGTTACTACTGGCAGCTGTTCGCCGGACTCGGCTGGACCAGCATTCACTGGCTGCACAAGATCCATCAGCCGACCCTGGTGCTGGCCGGCGACGACGATCCGCTGATCCCGCTGATCAACATGCGCATGCTCGCCTGGCGGATTCCCAACGCCCAGCTGCACATCATCGACGACGGTCATTTGTTCCTGATCACCCGCGCCGAAGCCGTGGCGCCGATCATCATGAAATTCCTTGAGGAGGAGCGGCAGCGCGCCGTGATGCACCCGCATCCGACCCCGCTGGGCGGATAAATCACGGCGGCAGGCTTTATGCAGGGTTTTGAACAATGCGCGCGGCAGGACGCCGCGCAGGCAGCAACCCGTAACAGCGACTATGGTGTTCTGGTTCGGTGAGTTTGTTTTTGACCTGAAGACGAAGGAGTGTTGAGTCATGCGCGACAAACCTGCGACGGGCGTGGTGCCCAGTCCCGCCGTGTTCATCAATGCACAGAGTGCAATGACCGGCCTGCGTGGCCGCGACTTGCTCTCCACGTTGCGCAGTGTCGCCGCCCACGGTCTGCGCAACCCGCTCCACAGTGCGAAACACGCCTTGAAACTCGGCGGCCAGCTCGGTCGGGTGCTGCTCGGTGAAACGCTGCACCCGACCAACCCGCAGGATGCGCGGTTCGCCGACCCGGCGTGGAGCCTCAATCCGTTCTACCGGCGCAGCCTGCAGGCGTATCTGGCCTGGCAGAAACAGGTCAAGAGCTGGATCGATGAAAGCAGCATGAGCGAGGACGACCGCGCCCGCGCGCATTTCGCGTTCACTTTGCTCAACGATGCCGTGGCGCCCTCCAATACCTTGCTCAATCCGCTGGCGGTGAAGGAACTGTTCAACTCCGGCGGCCAGAGTCTGGTGCGCGGCCTGAGCCATCTGTTCGATGATCTGCTGCACAACGATGGCCTGCCGCGTCAGGTCACCAAGCAGGCGTTCGAGGTCGGCAAGACCGTCGCCACCACCACCGGCGCCGTGGTGTTTCGCAACGAGATGCTCGAGCTGATCCAGTACAAGCCGATGAGCGAAAAGCAGTACGCCAAGCCGCTTTTGGTGGTGCCGCCGCAAATCAACAAGTACTACATTTTCGATCTCAGCCCGCACAACAGCTTCGTCCAGTACGCGCTGAAAAACGGCCTGCAGACCTTCATGATCAGTTGGCGCAACCCGGACGTGCGTCACCGCGAATGGGGCCTGTCGACCTACGTCGAGGCGGTGGAAGAAGCGATGAACATCTGCCGGGCGATCACCGGCGCGCGCGAGGTCAACTTGATGGGCGCCTGCGCCGGCGGCCTGACCATCGCCGCGCTGCAGGGTCATCTGCAGGCCAAACGGCAACTGCGGCGGATCTCCAGTGCGACCTATCTGGTCAGCCTGCTCGACAGCGAGATCGAAACCCCGACCACGCTGTTCGCCGACGAACAAACCATCGAAGCGGCCAAACGCCGTTCCTACCAGAGAGGCGTGCTCGACGGTCGCGACATGGCCAAGGTGTTCGCCTGGATGCGGCCCAACGATTTGATCTGGAGCTACTTCGTCAATAACTACCTGCTCGGCAAGGAGCCGCCGGCCTTCGACATTCTCTACTGGAACAACGACAACACCCGCCTGCCCGCCGCCTTCCACGGCGACCTGCTGGACTTCTTCAAGCACAACCCGCTGACCCATCCGGGCGGGCTGGAAGTCTGCGGCACGCCGATCGATCTGCAGAAAGTCACCGTCGACAGCTTCAGCGTGGCTGGCATGAACGACCACATCACGCCGTGGGATGCGGTGTACCGCTCGACCCTGCTGCTCGGTGGCGAGCGGCGCTTTGTACTGTCCAACAGCGGGCACGTGCAGAGCATCCTCAACCCGCCGAGCAACACGAAGGCCAATTACGTCGAGAACGGCAAGCTGAGCAGCGATCCGCGCGCCTGGTACTACGACGCCAAACGCACTGATGGCAGCTGGTGGCCGCAGTGGCTGGAATGGATACAGCAACGCTCCGGCACACAGCACGAGACCACGTTTACCCTCGGCAATCCGAACTATCCACCGATGGAGGCGGCACCCGGCACCTACGTGCATGTGCGCTGACGCTTAACCGAACTTTTCTAAGAAGACTGGATGAAGACCCGCGACCGGATTCTCGAATGTGCCCTGCAACTGTTCAACGAAAAGGGTGAGCCCAACGTCTCCACCATGGAGGTTGCCAACGAAATGGGGATCAGCCCCGGCAACCTCTACTACCACTTTCACGGCAAG
The DNA here is from genome assembly GCF_044753325.1 of Pseudomonas sp. NPDC088414. Taxonomy (NCBI): domain Bacteria; kingdom Pseudomonadati; phylum Pseudomonadota; class Gammaproteobacteria; order Pseudomonadales; family Pseudomonadaceae; genus Pseudomonas; species Pseudomonas sp. NPDC088414. The sequence goes on from NZ_JBIVMY010000027.1 coordinate 31,380, forward strand.
GAGCCGTTGATTCTCGGCCTGTTCGAACGCTTTCAGAACGAACTGGCGCCCCTGCTCGACCCGCCGTCGGATGTCGAGCTGGCGCCGGAGGATTACTGGCTGTTCCTGCACCTGATCGTCGAGCGCCTGGCGCAGTACCGCTTTCTGTTCCAGGACCTGTCGAACCTCGCCGGGCGCCTGCCGAAGCTGGCCAAGGGCATCCGCAGCCTACTCAACGCGCTCAAGCGCACGCTGGCGTCATTGCTGGCGCGATTGAAGGCATCCGGGCAACTGGTCAGTGATACCCAGGCGTTGGGGCAACTGGTGGAGCAGATCACCATGACCCTGCTGTTCTCGCTGGACTATCAGCGGATTCTCGATCGCGAGGGCGAGGTCAAACTGGTGGTGTACCAGATCATGATGCTGGTGGCGCCGCATCTGCTGCCGCCGGTGAAGGTGGCGACGGAGCGGATGGCCCTGCAATACCTCGAAGATCACGAATGAAATCAAGAGCCCCTCACCCTAACCCTCTCCCAGAGGGAGAGGGGACTGACCTTATTGTCTTACGCGATACGGCGACCTGAAAAATCCAGTCGATTATGGATTCAATACGACACTTTCAGGTCGGTGTAAGGCTGTAGCATCCCCGAATCGGCCCCCTCTCCCTCGGGGAGAGGGCTGGGGTGAGGGTAAGTTTTTAAAAGCACAAACAAAAACGCCCGACCTTCAAAGGCCGGGCGTTTTGTTTTGCCCTGAAAAATCAGGACTGACTGGTTGGCGTCGACGGGGTCGATGCAGCAGTCGGGGTGGCTACCGGAGTCGGTGCAGCGGCCGAATTCGACGCGCTCGCCGGGGTTGCCGGGGTAGCAGGCTTGGCTGCCGGAGCTGCCGGTTTTGGCGCAGCGGCTTTCGGCGCGGCCGGTTTTTTCACTGCCGGCTTTTTCGCCGCAGCCGGTTTGGCCGCTGGCTTGGCAGCAGGTTTGGCGGCAGCGGTTTTCGCTGCTGGCTTGGCTGCTGGCTTCGCCGCGGTTTTAGCGGCAGGCTTCGCAGCGGCCTTGGCGGCTGCAACCGGCTTGGCCGCTGCTTTCGCAGCAGGTTTGGCGGCAGCCGTTTTCGCTACGGATTTAACGGCTGTTTTAGCCTTCGCCACCGGTTTGGCAGCCGCTTTGACCAATGGCTTGGCAGCAGTTTTGGCTGCCGGTTTTGCCGCTGCAGTTTTAGCGGCTGGTTTGGCCGCAGCGGTTTTCGCCGCTACCGGACGTGCCTTCTCGCCAGTGAGTTTCTCGATCTGCTTGGTCAGGGTTTCGACCTTGCTGTGCAGCGCTTTGACTTCATTGCGGCTAGGCACACCGAGGCGCGAAATCGCGCTGTTCAGGCGCTTGTCAAAAGCCCCTTCCAGCTCGTCCCACTTGCCCAGTGCGCGATCTTTCACGCCGCTGATGCGCGATTTGGCCGAAGAAGCGGAATCCTTGGCGGCATCGACTTTTTTGCCGACTGCAGACTTGGTGAGCTTCTCGGCTTTCTCGCCGTCTTTGACCAATGTATCGAAGAGCTTGCTGCCGTCAGTGTCGATCTTCGAGTACACGCCTAAACCAGCCAGCCAGATTTTGCGGGAGTAGTCTTCGACTTTCCCAATCCACGAGCTGCCTTCTTTATCGGTGTTCTTTTTACCAGCCATCCCGTTCTCCTTAAGATTTACGCGCGACGCGTTCGAGCAATGCCGTCAGCTCATCGAGCTTAGCAGAGAGTGTCTCAACGTCATGTTTAGACGGAATGCCGATACGATTCAAGGCGCTTGCTACACGGGAGTCGAACGCCTTCTCGACCTTGTCGAGCTGAACTTCGACGCGACCTTTGAACGAGCTGACTTCATCCTTGGCTTCGTCGATCTCGGCGTTGGCGGCTTCGAGTTTTTCGGTGACGGCTTTTTTGCCTTTCTTTTCAACAGTTTGACCAGCCTTGATCAACTCTTGAAAGTAGTCGCTACCTTCCTGGCCGACCTTGGTGTAGGCACCCAGGCCTGCCAGCCAGATCTTGCGAGCATAGGATTTGACGTCGCTCAGAGCAGAAGTCGATGCGTCGATTTTTTTCTTCAGAATGACTTTGGCCATGGTGCACCTCACGCGCAGAAGGTTTGAGGAACTGCCCGCAAAAGTGTCGGGCTCAGGCACAAAGTAGGGAGAAAAATTAGAAACGGCACCCTAACAACTGACATAAAAGCCCGGGAGCACCACAAAACAAATGTAGGAGTGAGCCTGCTCGCGATAGCGTCGTGTCATTCAAAGAATTGTTGGCTGACACGACGCTATCGCGAGCAGGCTCACTCCTACAGGGGACCGTATTTCAGGCAGAAATCAGACCAGCGCTTTGTCCAGCGCCTTTTCGATCTCGGCTTTGATCATGCCGCTCATGGCCGACATCATGATGCCCAGCTCCACGTCGACGCGAATCGAATCGTCAGCCACATGCACCGCGCCTTTCACGCCCGAGCGTTTGAGGTTCAGGGTGTCGCCCGACCACTGCGGCTCCAGGCCATATTGATCGGAGAGTTTCTGCGCCAGCTTGTCGGCCTTCTCGCGGGCGGCTTCCTTGCCCAGGCTATGGGCACGCTCAACACTGATTTTGGCCATCGAATGACTCCTGCTTGATGAATAGGTGACGGTAAATCTTGACCGCGTCTGCGGCAAATCGTCCCGAAGGTTGCCCATCTTACCTTTAGCCATTCCAAGACAAAGCATGGCTTGGGGATTAGAATGTCGCGCATTCTCTTTTGGTGACAGCGATATGACTGATCAGCGCAAAGGCAGCGATGACGAAACCACCACACACTTCGGCTTCAAAAACGTTCCGGAAAGCCAGAAAGCGGAAAAAGTCGCTGAGGTATTCCACTCCGTAGCCGCCAAGTACGACCTGATGAACGACCTTCTGTCGGGCGGCATGCACCGTCTGTGGAAGCGTTTCGCGATCGAACTGTCCGGTGTGCGTGCAGGCAACCGCGTGCTCGATATCGCCGGCGGCACTGGCGACCTGACCAAAAAGTTCTCGCATCTGGTCGGCCCTACCGGCCAGGTGGTATTGGCCGACATCAACGAATCCATGCTCAAGGTCGGTCGTGACCGCCTGCTGGATCTGGGTGTGTCGGGCAACGTCGAATTCGTTCAGGCGGACGCGGAAAAGCTGCCGTTCCCGGACAATCACTTCGACTGCGTGACCATCGCCTTCGGCCTGCGCAACGTGACCCATAAAGAAGACGCCCTACGTTCGATGCTGCGCGTGCTTAAGCCCGGCGGTCGCCTGCTGGTGCTGGAGTTCTCCAAGCCGACCAACGCGCTGATGTCAAAAGCCTACGACGCTTACTCGTTCGCCTTCATGCCGCTGATGGGCAAGCTGATCACCAACGACTCGGAAAGCTATCGCTACCTGGCCGAATCGATCCGCATGCACCCGAATCAGGAAACCCTGAAGTCGATGATGGTCGACGCCGGTTTCGACCGCGTGACCTATCACAACATGACCGCAGGCATCGTTGCCCTGCACCGTGGCATCAAGCCCTGATGTTGCTCACCGGGCTGCTCGCCAGCGTCGAACTCGGCCTCAACCGGGTGCTGCGTCTCGACAGCACGGCGCTGCCGCGGCTGACGCATCTGACTGGCAAAGTGATTGCCGTCGATTGCCGCAGCCCGGCGCTGCAACTGTTCATCCTGCCCAGCGATGAGGGCCTGATGCTCGCCTCGCACTGGGAAACCGGCGTCGACTGCACCCTGCGCGCTCCGGCCTCGAGCCTGGTGAAACTGGCCCTGAGCAAAGACAAGACCGCGGTGCTGCACGCCCCGGAAGTCGAGCTCGACGGTGACAGCGGCGTGCTGTTGGAGCTGGCCGGCGTGCTGCAGGACCTGGAGCTGGACTGGGAGTACGAACTCTCGCGCTGGCTCGGCCCGGTCGCCACGCAATTGGTCGGCGGTCATCTGCGCAGCCGCGCACGCTGGTATCAACAAGGATTTGCCAGCCTCAACCAGAACCTCGCCGAATACCTCGCCGAAGAATCGCGCACCCTCGTCGGTCAGCGCGAAGCCGAAGCGCGGTTCAGCGAACTGGACCGGATCAAAGTTGATCTGGAACGTCTCGAGGCGCGCTTCGAGCGCCTTTCCCGATCCCTCGACCCAAGCGATAACGCATGAAGCTGCTTGCCGTCCGCCGTCTGTTGCGCATCCAGCGCGTCGTGATCCGCTACCGCCTCGATGACCTGCTGTTCGATCTGCCGCTGCCCTGGTTTCTCCTGGCGCTGCGCTACGTGCTGCCGTGGCGCTGGTTGCCGCGCAAGCCGCTGGAGCTGAGCCGTGGCGCGCGCCTGCGTCTGGCGCTGCAGGATCTGGGACCGATCTTCATCAAGTTCGGGCAGATTCTCTCGACCCGCCGCGACCTGCTGCCGGAAGACATCGCCGATGAGCTGATGCTGCTGCAGGACCGCGTGCCGCCGTTCGATTCGCAGCTGTCGATCAAGCTGATCGAAGAACAGCTAGGCAAAAAAATCAGCGAAGTGTTCAGCCGTTTCGACGTCGAACCGCTGGCCTCGGCCTCGGTGGCGCAAGTGCATGCTGCGCAACTGAAGACCGGCGAAGAAGTGGTGGTCAAGGTGATCCGTCCGGGCCTGAAACCGGTGATCGCCCAGGATCTGGCGTGGCTGTTCATCCTCGCCCGCGCCGCCGAGAAAGTCTCCGCCGACGCCCGCCTGCTGCACCCGGTGGACGTGGTGCAGGACTACGAAAAAACCATCTACGACGAACTCGACCTGCTGCGCGAGGCGGCCAACGCCAGCCAGTTGAAGCGCAACTTCGAAGGCTCGCCGCTGCTTTACGTGCCGCAAGTCTATTGGGACTGGTGCCGGCCGAAAGTGCTGGTGATGGAGCGCATCTACGGGATTCAGGTGACGGATCTGGCGACCCTCGCCGACCAGCGCACCGACATGAAAATGCTCGCCGAGCGTGGCGTGGAGATCTTCTTCACCCAGGTGTTCCGCGACAGTTTCTTCCACGCCGACATGCACCCGGGCAATATCTTCGTCAGCACCGTCAACCCGTGGAGCCCGCAGTACATCGCGATCGACTGCGGCATCGTCGGCAGCCTGACCCCGGAAGACCAGGACTACCTGGCACGCAACCTGTTCGCTTTCTTCAAGCGCGATTACCGCCGTGTGGCGCAGTTGCATATCGATTCGGGTTGGGTGCCGGCGGAAACCAAACTCAACGAATTCGAAGCGGCGATCCGCACCGTATGCGAACCGATCTTCGAAAAACCGTTAAAAGATATTTCATTTGGCCAGGTGCTGATGCGCCTGTTCCAGACTGCGCGGCGCTTCAACATGGAAGTGCAGCCGCAGTTGGTGCTGCTGCAAAAGACCCTGCTGAACATCGAAGGCCTTGGCCGTCAGCTGTACCCGGATCTGGATCTGTGGAACACCGCGCAGCCGTTTCTCGAGCGCTGGATGCGCGAGCGCGTCAGCCCGAAAGCCTTGCTCGGCAACGTGCAGAGCCAGTTCGAACAACTGCCGCACCTGGCCAACATGGCTCGCGATCTGCTCGAACGCATGTCGCAACCGCACGCCTACGACCCGCCACCACCGTGGCACAAACGCAAGGACGACTGGTTCCTGCGCCTGCTCGGTTGCGCACATCTGGCCGGCGGCACGATCCTCGCCGCGGGTGGCCCGCTGCACGAACTGGGGCATTGGCCGGCGGGCATCATGGTGGCAGTCGGCTTGTATCTGGTCGTTCGCCGATAGCCAGTTCGCTGATCGGCTGGCACACTGTTTCAACGCCTGAACCTGACAATTGAAGTACGGGTTCGCTGTCGGAGTCGAAGATGAAAAACTGGCTGGACGAGATCAAGTGGGACGCAGATGGCCTGGTGCCGGCGATTGCCCAGGATCACAAGACCGGACGCGTGCTGATGATGGCCTGGATGAACCGCGAAGCGCTGGAACTGACCGCTGCGGAAAACCGTGCAATCTACTGGTCACGTTCCCGTGGCAAGCTGTGGCGCAAGGGCGAAGAGTCCGGCCACGTACAGACCCTGCATGAAATGCGCCTGGACTGTGATGCCGACGTGATCATCCTGATGGTCGAACAGATCGGCGACATCGCTTGCCATACCGGCCGTCAAAGCTGCTTTTACCGCGTCTACGAAAACGGCGACTGGAAAACGGTCGACCCGGTTCTGAAAGACCCGCACGCCATTTACTCCGCAGGACACAAACATGAGTGACACCCTGACTCGCCTGGCCGAAGTGCTCGAAGAGCGCAAAGGCGCAGCGGCCGACAGCTCATATGTAGCTAGTCTGTATCACAAGGGCCTGAACAAGATTCTGGAGAAAGTCGGCGAAGAGTCGGTCGAAACCATTATTGCCGCCAAGGACGCCGCCATCAGCGGTGACTGCAGCGATGTGATCTACGAGACTGCCGACCTGTGGTTCCACAGCATGGTCATGCTCGCCCAGTTGGGGCAGCATCCGCAGGCCGTGCTGGATGAACTGGATCGTCGCTTCGGTCTGTCCGGACACGTCGAGAAAGCCTCGCGTCCGTCCGCCTGAACAATTTTTAGAGAGGAACAGCAACATGGGCATTTTTGACTGGAAACACTGGATCGTCATTCTGGTAGTCGTGGTGCTGGTGTTCGGCACCAAGAAACTGAAAAACCTCGGCACCGACGTCGGCGAGTCGATCAAGGGCTTTCGCAAAGCCATGAACGATGACGAAAAGCCGGCCGCCGATCCGACCGTGACGCCTGCGCAGCCAGTACCACCGGTGCAGCCGCAAGCCACCGCTCAGGCCAACCCGCCGCACACCATCGACGTGCAGGCGCAGAAAGTCGAAGAGCCGATCCGCAAAGACGTGTGAGCACTGACTAATGTTTGGTATCAGCTTCTCTGAACTGCTGCTCGTCGGCCTCGTCGCCCTGCTGGTGCTGGGCCCCGAGCGTCTGCCGGGCGCTGCGCGCACCGCCGGCCTGTGGGTCGGCAGGCTGAAGCGCAGCTTCAACGCGATCAAACAGGAAGTTGAACGTGAAATCGGTGCCGACGAGATCCGTCGGCAACTGCACAACGAGCACATTCTGTCGCTGGAGCAGGAGGCGCGGAAGATTTTCACGCCGGTTCAGCAGGAGCCGACGCCGGTTGAGCATGTGGGTGAGCAGACGATTCATGCGCCTGCTGCGCCTGCAACTGCACCTGTTGCAGCGCCGACAGAACCAGTGTCCGCTGCCGCAAATACTTCGGTTGAACACGTAGCCCCAACCGCCGCGCCGACCACACCAGCGCCTCACGACCCTACATTGCCGCCGCGAGCACCATGAGCGATCTTCCCGAAAACGACCAGCACATGCCGCTGGTATCGCACCTCACCGAGTTGCGCACCCGTCTACTGCGTTGTGTGGCGGCGGTGTTCATTATCTTCGCCGGGTTGTTCGCGTTCACCCAGCAGATCTACACCTTCGTCTCGACGCCGCTGCGCCAGTACCTGCCGGTCGGCGCGACGATGATCGCCACTGACGTATCGTCGCCGTTCCTGACGCCGCTGAAGCTGACGATGATGGTCTCGCTGTTCCTCGCGATTCCGGTGATCCTGCATCAGATCTGGGGCTTCATCGCGCCGGGCCTGTACAAGCATGAGAAGCGCATCGCCGTGCCGCTGCTGGTGTCGAGCATCCTGCTGTTCTACACCGGCATGGCGTTCGCCTATTACTTCGTGTTCCCGCTGATCTTCAAGTTCTTCGCCGCCGCCACCCCGGCCGGCGTGGAAATGATGACCGACATCACCAGTTACCTCGACTTCGTCATGACGCTGTTCTTCGCCTTCGGCGTCGCGTTCGAAATTCCGGTGGCCGTGGTGCTGCTGGTGTGGATCGGCGTGGTCGACGTCAAATACCTGAAGAAGATTCGCCCGTACGTGATCATCGGCTGCTTCGTGGTCGGCATGATCCTCACCCCGCCGGACATCTTCTCGCAGACCCTGCTGGCGGTACCGATGTGGATGCTGTTTGAAATCGGCATTCTGTTCGGCGGCCTGATCAGCAAGCGCGAACGCCCGGACGAAACGCCAGCCGACGATCACAACGACCAGCCGCCAGCGACCCAGGCATGAACCTGCTGCTGCTCGAAGAGGCCGACTTCATCGCGGCCGACCGCGTCGTGCTGCGTGACCGGCGCCTGACTCATATGCAGGAAGTGCACCGCTCGGAAGTCGGTGACAGCCTGCGCGTGGGACGCATCAATGGCTTGATGGGTTCGGCCGAGCTGCTGCGCCTTGAGGCTGGCGAAGCCGAGTTGCGTGTCACCCTCGATCAATCACCGCCAGCCAAGCTGCCATTGACACTTGTATTGGCCCTGCCACGCCCGAAGATGTTGCGACGGGTGTTCCAGACCGTGGCGACCATGGGCGTGTCGAAGCTGATTCTGGTCAACAGCTACCGGGTCGAGAAGAGTTTCTGGCAGACGCCGTTTCTCGAGCCGGAGGCGATTCGCGAGAATCTGATCCTCGGCCTCGAGCAGGCCCGCGATACCGTACTGCCGGAAGTCATCATCGAGAAACGCTTCAAACCGTTCGTCGAAGATCGCCTGCCCGCGATCAGCGAAGGCACACTCGGTCTGGTCGGCCATCCCGGCAACTACCCGCCATGCCCACGGGCATTAAGCGAATCGGTAACGCTGGCGATCGGCCCCGAAGGCGGGTGGATCCCCTACGAAATCGACCTGCTGGGAAAATCCGGCCTGCAACCGGTGCAACTGGGCGAGCGCATCCTGCGCGTCGAAACCGCCGTCACCGCCCTGCTCGCCCGCCTGTTCTAAAAGTACTGTGGCGAGGGAGCTTGCTCCCGCTTGGGCGCGAAGCGGCCATTGCTCTTCCCTCAGATGAAAATGTGTTTGTCAGTTTTGCGACGGCTGCGCCGCCGGGCGGGAGCAAGCTCCCTCGCCACAATGTCGCTGCGCTTCAGACAAATCGGGTTACAGATTGCCATCACCCCGCCGATACAGTCCCCATAAGTCCAATTAGTGGTCCGAGGGGAGTCGTCGCATGTACCGTTGGTTAGCCGAGAATCTTGGGAACGTCAGCGTCAAACGCAAGCTGGGCATCGGTTTCGGCCTGGTGCTGTTGCTCACCCTGCTGATTACCTTTACCGGCTGGACCGGCATGGGCGGCATCATCAGCCGTGGCGACAAGCTCGGCTTCATTTCCAGCCTCAACGAGCTGACCAAGGACCTGCGCCTGGCGCGTCTGGACTATGAAGCGCGTCGTGGCGAACAAGGCCCGGGCGCGGTCAACGAGTTGCTGGCCAAACTCGCCAGCGGCTTGCAAACCGCGCGCGGCCTGATCGAGCAGCCCGCAGATGCGGCCATGGTCGATCAGCAACTGGCCGCTGTCGCCGAGTACAAACGTGCCTTCGCCGACATGACACAGGCCACCGTGCAGCGTGAAGACGCGCGCAGCAAGCTCGGCGCCAGTGCCGACAATGCCGTGGCTAAAGTCTCGGAAGTCGAGAAATCCATGCTGCAGGGTGACAGCGTCGCGCAATTCAACAGCGTGATCGAATTGAGCAAACTGTTGCAGCAAGCGCGCTATCAGGTGCGCGGCTACACCTACAGCGGCAAGGCCGAGGCGGAGCAGCCCGCGCTGGACGCCATCGACAATGCGCTGAAAAACCTCGACAGCCTGCCGGCGAAACTGCCCGAACAGCACATTGCCAACCTGCAACAGGCCACCGACTCGATCAAGGCTTATCGCGCGGCGGTCGCTCAGTTCCGCGACTCGCAGGTGAACAATGCCAAGGCCGGGGCAACCATGACCGCTCAGGGCGACATCCTCCTCGACGTCAGCAAGAAGCTCACCGAATCACAAACCGTGGTGCGCGATACCGATGCCGCGCACGCCAAGAACATGCTGATCATCGCCACCCTGCTCGCCGTGGCTTTCGGTTTGCTGGCCGCGTGGGCGATCACCCGGCAGATCATCATCCCGCTGAACCAGACCCTGAAAGTCGCCGAGCGCGTGGCTGCCGGCGACCTGACCCACAATCTGATCTCGCAACGCCGCGACGAACTCGGCCAACTGCAGCGCTCGATGCAGAGCATGACCCAAGGCCTGCGCGAGTTGATCGGAGGCATCAGCGACGGCGTCACGCAGATCGCCAGCGCCGCCGAAGAGCTGTCAGCGGTCACCGAGCAGACCAGCGCCGGGGTCAACAATCAGAAAATCGAGACCGATCAGGTCGCCACCGCCATGAACGAAATGGCCGCCACCGTGCAGGAAGTCGCACGCAACGCCGAGGAGGCTTCCGAAGCCGCCGTGGCCGCCGACCAGCAGGCCCGCGAAGGTGACAAAGTGGTGGGTGAAGCCATCGCGCAGATTGAGCGTCTGGCCGTTGAGGTCGGTCATTCGACCGAAGCCATGGGCGAACTCAAGCGCGAAAGCGACAAGATCGGCAGCGTGCTCGACGTGATCAAGTCCGTGGCCCAGCAAACCAACCTGCTGGCGCTCAACGCCGCGATCGAAGCGGCCCGTGCCGGTGAGGCTGGTCGTGGCTTTGCGGTGGTTGCCGATGAAGTGCGCAGCCTCGCCCAGCGCACGCAGAAGTCCACCGAAGAGATCGAAGAGCTGATCGTCGGCCTGCAGAACGGCACCCAGCAAGTGGCGACGATCATGGACAACAGCCGCAGCCTGACCGACAGCAGCGTCGAACTGACCCGCCGTGCCGGTGGCTCACTGGAAAGCATCACCCGCACCGTGTCGGCGATTCAGGCGATGAACCAGCAGATCGCCGCGGCGGCCGAGCAGCAGAGTGCCGTGGCTGAAGAAATCAACCGTAGTGTGCTGAATGTGCGGGATGTGTCGGATCAGACCTCGGCGGCGAGTGAAGAAACGGCGGCGTCGAGTGTTGAGCTGGCGCGGCTGGGGACGCATCTGCAGATGCTGGTGGGGCGGTTCAAGGTCTGAGGTGATGCATCGACCTCGGTTCACTGTGGACCGAGGTGATGCTATCGCTGGCAAGCCAGCTCCCACAGGTTTCTAGTCGTTCACAAAGTTTGTGTTCAACCCATTCACTGTGGGAGCTGGCTTGCCAGCGATGGCGTCCGAAAGAACGCCGCCGTTACAACACCTGCCGCAGGAACGCCTGAGCGCGCGGATCCTTCGGCGCATCGAAAAATTGCGCCGGCGCGGCATCTTCCAGCAGTTTGCCGTGATCGAAGAACAGCACCCGATCCGCCACTTCCCGGGCAAAACCCATTTCGTGGGTCACGCAAACCATGGTCATGCCTTCCACGGCCAGGTTCTTCATCACGTCCAGCACTTCACCGACCATTTCCGGATCGAGGGCCGAAGTCGGTTCGTCGAACAACATCACTTTCGGGTCCATCGCCAGCGCCCGGGCAATTGCCACGCGCTGTTGCTGACCGCCGGACAGGCGTGACGGGTATTCCCGCGCCTTCTGCGCAATACCGACCTTCTCCAGCAACGCCAAGGCCTTGGCCTCGCTTTCCTTTTGCCCGCGCTTGCGCACGACCTTCTGCGCCAGGCAGAGGTTTTCCAGCACGGTCATGTGCGGGAACAGGTTGAAATGCTGGAACACCATGCCGACTTCACGGCGGTAGGCGTTGACGTCGGTTTTCGGGTCAGCCAGTTGCAGACCGTCGATGCTCACCGAGCCCGAGTCGAATTCTTCCAGGCCATTGAGGCAACGCAGGAAGGTCGACTTGCCCGAGCCGGACGGGCCGATCACCACCAGCACTTCGCCCTTGGCGACAGACGTGGTGACGTTATCCACCGCCCGGACTACCTGGCCCCGGGTGTCGAAGACTTTTACCAGATCGCGGACTTCAATCACTTTGCGCGAGCCTCCGCTCAAGCCGGCTGGCGATTTTCGACAGCGGCAGGTTGATCAACAGGTACAGGCCGGCAACGCAGAACAGGATTTCGAACGGCGAGAACGAGGTGGTGATGACTTCACGGCCGCTTTTCAGCAGTTCGGTGATGGCGATCACCGACACCAGAGAGGTGTCTTTGACCAGACTGATGAATTGCCCGGCCAACGGCGGCAGCACGCGTTTGAACGCTTGCGGCAGCACCACGTGGCGCATCGACTGGCCGGCGCTCAGACCGAGCGAACGCGCAGCTTCGTTCTGCCCGCGAGCAATCGACTGCACGCCGGAACGGATGATCTCGGCCACGTAGGCGCCGGTAAACAGCGACAGCGCGGCGATCCCGGCGAACTCGCGGGACAGGTTCATCACCGTGCCGATGAAGAAGTAGAAGATAAAGATCTGCACCAGCAGCGGCGTGCCGCGCACCAGCTCGACGTAGATGCTCGACAGGTCGCGTAGCGTCGGGTTGCTCGACAGGCGGCACAGCCCGGTGACCAGACCGATCAGCAAACCGAGTACGCCGGACACCACCGACAGCCACAGCGTCGTCCAAAGGCCCCACAGCAGTGGCCCTGCCGCCCAATGCCGGGTCACGCCCACGACGTCGCCTTCGGCCACATCGTCGCCCTGAGCGAATTGCAGGCTGTTTTCGTCGACAGTCAGGTGCTGCTCGTCACCGGCGTCGTTGCGCAGAGTGACTTGCGCGCTGCCGCCCTTGCGCACCAGTTCGGTGACGGTGGAGATATCGGTGGCACGCTGGGATTCTTCGGCCTGATAGGCGAAGTACTGCGGCACACGGTTCCAGCGCCATTCGTAGGACATCAGCGACGTGGCGTAATACAACGCGCCCGCCAGGCCGACCAGCACCAGCACGGTCAGGACGTGCCAGGGCCATTGGGCTTTTTTCTGTTTCATCTAGAGCAAATCCATATCGATCAGGATGCTCGCTCCCTCTGTGGCGAGGGAGCTTGCTCCCGCTGGGGTGCGCAGCAGCCCTGAAATCAGCCACCGCGCAACGTCGGGTAGAACGAGTCAACCGGTTTACGACTGCTGCGCAGCCGAGCGGGAGCAAGCTCCCTCGCCACAACGACCGGACTTATTCCATGTCCTTGAGCCACTCGGTGCTCTTGAACCACTTGTCATGGATGCGATCGTAGGTGCCGTCTTCGTGGATCTGGTGCAGGAAGTTGTTGATGAAGTTGATGCTGTCGTAATCACCCTTCTTCAGACCGAAGGCCAGCGGCTCGTAGGTGAACGGCTTGTCGAGGAACACCAGTTTGCCGGCGCCGACCTTGTTCACCGCGACCACGTTGTACGGCGCGTCATAGATGAACGCGTCAGCCTTGCCGTTGACCACGTCGAGCACGGCTTCCTGCTCGTTGTCGTAGCCGTGGTACTTGGCTTTGGCGATCAGCTTCTTGGCAACCATCTCACCGGTGGTGCCGAGCTTGGAGGTGATGCGGTAGTCAGCGGTGTTCAGGTCTTTATAGGACTTGATGGTGCCTTCCAGTTCCTTGCGGATCAGCAGGGTCTGGCCGACCACGATGAACGGTTCGCTGAAGTTCAGGCGCAGGTTGCGCTCCTGAGTCAGGGTCATGCCGCTGCCGATCATGTCGAACTTGTCGGTCATCAGGGCCGGGATAATCCCGTCGTAACCGGTGGAGACCAGCTCGAGCTTGACGCCCATGGCCTTGGACATGGCTTTGAGGATGTCGACTTCGAAGCCGATGATCTCGCCGCGCTTGTTGGTCATTTCAAACGGCATGTAGGTCGGATCCATACCGACTTTCAACGTGCCGCGCTTGACCGCGTCATCGATTGCACCGGCGTGCGCCGCATTGACTGCAACCAGTGCCGTGACGCCGACCAGCAGCATCGACAGATACTTCTTCATCTTCAAGTCCCCAAAACCATTGCAATTGCGGCGCGAAAACCGACTGAAATGGACAAGATCGTCCGGGCGCGCCAATTCGGGGACGGATGCTAACGCACTCGATTTTTTGCACAAGGTTTAATGGACGATTTGTTTAACATTCAAAGGCCACCCCTCACCCCAGCCCCCTCCCCAGAGGGGAGAGGGGGAAAGGGAGCCGATCGGGGAAATATTCGAAAGCTAAGTTCGACTCGATTTCTCAGGTCGATGCAACTCGAATATCCAATCCGGTCAGTCCCCTCTCCCTCCGGGAGAGGGTTAGGGTGAGGGGGCTTTTCAGCGCCATAAAAAAACCCCGCTAGTTAGCGGGGTTTCTTCATCAGGCCGGTTGCGCCTGCAAGCTCACTGGCTTGAGCGGCAACAGCGGCGCATGCGGATCGGCTTTCACCGAAGCGCGCCAGGCGTCCAGCCACTCGTTGTGACCTTCGGCCCAGACCAGCTCGTGCAGACGCGCCAGGGCTACCGGATCGCTCAGCAATTGCAGGCGATCATGGTTGCTCAGGGCTGCCGGACCCGCCTTCAGGGCGTGACGCACACGCTCCTGACGCAGCCACTCGATCGGCTCGGCCTGACCGTGACGGGCCGTCGCCAGCGAACACGCCAGGGCGTTCTGCTGCGGATCGACCACGGCGCGGATGAAGCCGTCATTCAGTGCATGCCAGCGGTTTTCGTGGGTGTACTGGTCGGTCGCCAGCAGCGCCTGTGGCGGATTGTATTCCTCGGGGATGAGGAACAGGCTCTCGTCACGGGACTTCAGGCCCAGACCGACACGGCTGGAAATCACCGACACCGGGATCGATAGCATCAGCGAACCGACGATCGGCACCAGCCACCACAGGAAACTCGGGTTCAGCCAGATCACCAGCAGCGCCCAGCAGAAGCCCAGCAGGGTCTGCGGACCGTGGCGCTTGACCGCCTCGCTCCATGGCGTGGAGTCGTCGTCACGCTGCGGCGAGTTCCAGGTTGCGGCCCAGCCGAGGAACGCGGCGAGAACGAAACGGGTGTGGAAAATCATCCGTACCGGCGCCAGCAGCATGGAGAACAGCATCTCCAGCAGCATCGACAGGGTCACCTTGAACTTGCCACCAAACTCTTTCGCGCCCTTGGCCCAGATCAGGATGATGCTCAGCAGTTTCGGCAGGAACAGCAGCACGATGGTCGTCGAGAACAGCGCGATCGCCTTGTCCGGGTGCCATTGTGGCCACAACGGATAAAGCTGACGCGGCTCCAGGAAGTATTGCGGCTCCATCAGCGTGTTCACCGCCAGCAGCGCGGTGGACAGCACCAGGAAGAAGAACCACAACGGCGCCGACAGGTACGACATCACGCCGGTCAGGAACACCGCGCGGTGCACCGGGTGCATGCCTTTGACCAGGAACAGGCGGAAGTTCATCAGGTTGCCGTGGCACCAGCGACGGTCACGCTTGAGCTCGTCGAGCAGGTTCGGCGGCAACTCTTCGTAACTGCCCGGCAGGTCGTAGGCAATCCACACGCCCCAACCGGCACGGCGCATCAGCGCGGCTTCAACGAAGTCGTGAGACAGGATCGCCCCGGAGAACGCACCTTTGCCCGGCAACGGCGCCAGAGCGCAGTGGTCGATGAACGGCTTCATCCGGATGATCGCGTTGTGACCCCAGTAGTGGGATTCACCCAACTGCCAGAAGTGCAGACCGGCGGTGAACAGCGGACCGTACACGCGGGTGGCGAACTGCTGCATGCGCGCATACAGGGTGTCCATGCCCGACGCACGCGGCGCGGTCTGGATGATCCCGGCGTCCGGCGTGGCTTCCATCAGGCGTACCAGACTGGTCAGGCATTCCCCGCTCATCACCGAGTCGGCATCGAGCACGACCATGTACTTGTAGTCACCGCCCCAGCGACGGCAGAAGTCGTCGAGATTGCCGCTCTTGCGTTTCACGCGACGACGGCGGCGGCGATAGAAGATCTTGCCGAAGCCCTTGGCTTCGCGGCAGACGTCCAGCCAGGCCTGCTGCTCGGCGACGCAGATATCGGTGTCGTTACTGTCGCTGAGGACGAAGAAGTCGAAGCGATCCAGATCACCGGTAGCGGCGACCGATTCGAAGGTGGCGCGCAGACCGGCGAATACCCGGGGCACGTCTTCGTTGCAGATCGGCATGACCAGCGCAGTACGGGCGTCTTTCGGAATCGGCTCGTTGCCGGCGCTTTTGCCGGAGATACGGTATTTGTCGTGGCCGGTGAGCAACTCGAGGAAGCCCATCAGCGCCGTCCAGAAACCGGCCGATACCCAGCAGAACAGAATCCCGAACAGGATCAGGATGCTGGTCTGCAGCGCATACGGCAGCACTTGCGTGGCGGTTTGCAGCAGCGGCTGGTGCAGCACTTCGTCCAGATCGACGAACGACCAGCCCTGGTACGGCATGATGCCTTTCATGTACCAGCCGGCAACGATGGTCTGGCCAAGCATCAGCAGCAACAGAATGTAGCGACGGATCGAACCGACCGTGCGCCAGCGCGCTGCCGGCAACACGTTTTCGTCCTTCGGCGGCTGCGGCGGATTGGTGCGCCCGGTCAGGCGGCGCCAGCCACGCACCAGAATATTGGTGCGCCATGGCTCCGGCACGACTTTGGTCCGACGGATCGGCGGTGTCGCCTTCATGCTGACCCGACCGCTGGAGTCGAGCACCAGCATCTCCGCGTCTTCAAGCTCTTCGGCGGTGCTCAGGGTCAGGCGCTTGCCCACCGAAGCCTGGGCGGCTTCGGCAGGCGCGTCGAACGTTGACGACGACAGGCGCTGGTGTAATTCGCTGAACGACTGGCAGCCCGCGAGTTCCGCGCGCTGCTCGTCGGTCATCGGCAGATGCGCCAGATACTCGGACAGAGTCTCTGGCTGTACTTGAGAGTTACTCATCGGCAGGCAACTGATAGCTCCAGGTCTCGGTCAGGACTTCTTCAGTCGGTGCCGATTCCGGTGTGGCTGGGGCCGCGTTGGCAGCCGCTGGCTGCTTGGCGTCTTTGTTGGCCTTGTCCTTGGCATCTGCGGCTGGCTTGGCGTCGGCCTGTTTGGCTTCGGCTGCCTTGGCTTCCTTCTCTTCCTTCTCTTGTTGCTTGGCCGCGACCTTGTCCGCCTTGGCCACCGACGAATTCGACGCCGGTACCGAAGACTTGGCCAGATCAGCGGTGACCACTGGCTGAACCAGGGCGGCGCGCATCTCGGTGGACTTGCTCGCGTCCTTGATCTTCATCCGCAGGGTCAGGCGCCAGCCCTTGGTTTCCGGGTTGTAGCGCACGCTGTTCTCGACCAGCTCGGCGTTATCGCCAACGCTGACCTGACTGCGCACGTCGGCATCCGGGGCCAGAGCCGCCAATGATGGACCTTCGAAGTCGACCAGGTAGGCAACGCTGCCATCTGGCTGACGGATCAGGTTCGACTGCTTGACGTCACCGGTCGAACGCAGGGTCTGCTTGACCCAGGCGCTGTCGGGGGCGTGAATCGCCGCTTCGTCCATGGTCCAGTGCAGACGGTAGGCGAAGTCCAGCGGCTTGCCTGGTTCCGGCATGGTTTCCGGGCTCCAGAACGCAACGATGTTGTCGTTGGTTTCATCGGCGGTCGGAATCTCTACCAGATCAACGGTGCCCTTGCCCCACTCGCCCTTCGGCTCGATCCAGGCGCTTGGGCGCTTGTCGTAGCGGTCGTCGAGGTCTTCGTAGTGGCTGAAATCACGGCCACGTTGCAGCAGACCGAAACCACGCGGGTTCTCGACGCTGAAGTTGCTCACGGCCAGGTGTTTCGGGTTGTTCAGCGGACGCCAGATCCACTCGCCGTTGCCGGCATGGATCGACAGACCGCTGGAGTCGTGCAGTTCACGACGGTAGTTGAGGACTTTCGACGGCTGGTTGGCGCCGAACAGGAACATGCTGGTCAACGGCGCGATGCCCAGTTTGCCGACCTTGTCACGCAGGAACATCTGCGCCTTGACGTCGACAATGGTGTCGCTGCCCGGACGCAGGATCAGGCGGTAGGCACCGGTGGCGCGCGGCGAATCCAGCAGGGCGAAGATCACCAGATGCTTGTCGCCCGGCTTCGGTTGCTGAATCCAGAACTCGCGGAAACGCGGAAACTCTTCGCCCGACGGCAGCGCAGTATCGATTGCCAGACCACGGGCCGACAGACCGTAGGTGTGGCCCTTGCCAACGACGCGGAAGTAGCTCGCGCCGAGCATGGTCATGATTTCGTCTTGCTTGTCGGCCTTGTTGATCGGGTACAGCACACGGAAACCGGCGTAGCCCAGTTGCTCGGTAGCCTTAGGATCGAACTTGAGGTCGCCGAAATCGAAGCGGGTCGGATCGTATTTGATCTCTTCGACGGTGTTCGCCGTGATTTCGTTGATTTTCACCGGCGTATCGAAGTGCATGCCCTGGTGATAGAAGGACAGCTTGAACGGCGTCTTCTGATCGGCCCACTCAGCCTTTTCGGTGAGGAAGCGGATTTTCTGATAATCCGCGAACTTCATGTCACGGAATTCGTTCGGCAGGTTGCTGCGCGGGGCTTCGAATTTCTGCCCGGCGAGCTCTTTAGCCTTGGCTGATACATCGTCAAGATTGAACGCCCAAAGCTGGCCGGCGCTGAGCAGGCACAGGAGCGCCGAACCCGCTACCAGGGCACTTCGCATGCGTTTGGCAGACATTTTTGCTGCATTACAGGGACTAACAATCACGAGCAACCCTCGCCGAAAACAGATCAAAAAACCAACGGCCAGATTAAGTGCCTGTGGGGTTTTCGACTTTGAAAAGCCGACCTCCCAGCGCACCCTTGCCAAGTTGGCGAGCATTGTTCCGACTCCGCTGGGGCAAAATGATTCCCCAATCGGATCCGGACAAGTCTCTACCTAAGTCAAAAATGGACCAGCGAACGCTGATCCCCATAGCGCGCGATTATCTAGTAGCCCGCGTGACAACGCATCAGGGGTAACAAAGTATTTATCGCGAAAAACGCCTGTTTTCAGTCGAAAAGCCCTTGAAAAGATGTTTCAAGCGCTTTCATGTCTGTAACAGGAAGGTGACCGGGCCATCGTTGACCAGGTGCACCTGCATATCCGCGCCGAATCTACCTGATGCCACAGTGCCATGCATCTGTTTCGCTTTGCCCAATAGATAGTCGAACAATTCCTCGCCCAATGCCGGGGGGGCCGCGGTCGAGAAACTCGGACGCAACCCACTCTTGGTGTCGGCAGCCAGGGTGAACTGAGAGACCAGCAGCAACCCGCCGCCCACATCCGCCAGGGACAGATTCATCTTGCCCTCGGCGTCACTGAATACCCGATAGTTAAGCAGCTTATGCAGAAGTTTGTCGGCGCTGGTACGGGTATCGTCGGGTTCGACCGCCACCAGTACCAGCAATCCTTGATCCACCGCGCCGACGATCTCGCCCGCCACTTCGACCCGTGCACCGCGCACGCGCTGTATCAGCCCCTTCATGCTTCTTCGGGCGGCAGGTCGAGCAGGCGGCGAGCCATTTTGCTTGCGGCACGCACCAGCGCATCGGTGATGCCCGGCTCGGACGCGGCGTGACCGGCGTCGCGAATCACCTGCAGCTCGCTGTTCGGCCAGGCCTGATGCAGTTCCCAGGCGTTGTCCAGCGGGCAGATCACGTCGTAGCGACCGTGAATGATCACCCCCGGCAGGTGGGCGATCTTGCCCATGTCGCGAATCAGCTGATTCGGCTCAAGGAACGCGTTGTTGGTGAAGTAGTGGCACTCGATCCGCGCGATCGACAGGGCGCGCTGCGGCTCGGAGAAACGGTCGACCACCAGCGGGTTCGGGCGCAGGGTCGCAGTGCGCCCTTCCCAGGTCGACCAGGCCTTGGCCGCGTGCATCTGGGCAATCTGGTCGTTGCCGACGAGGCGCTTGTGGAAAGCGCTGAGCAGATCGCCGCGCTCGTCCAGCGGGATCGGCGCGATGTAATCCTGCCAGTAATCGGGGAACAGACGGCTGGCACCGGCCTGATAGAACCACTCGATTTCCTGCGGACGGCAGAGAAAGATCCCACGCAGGATCAGACCGTGTACGCGCTCCGGGTGGGTTTGCGCGTAGGCCAGCGCCAGGGTCGAACCCCAGGAACCGCCGAACAGCACCCATTTGTCGATGCCCAGGTGCTTGCGGATACGCTCGAGGTCGGCGACCAAATCCCAGGTGGTGTTGTTTTCCAGGCTGGCGTGCGGGGTGGAGCGTCCGCAGCCGCGCTGGTCGAAGGTGACAATGCGATACAGGTTCGGATCGAAATAGCGACGGCTCTGCGCGTCGCAACCGGCACCCGGGCCGCCGTGGATGAACACCACCGGCAAGCCTTCCGGCGAACCGCTTTCGTCGACGTACAGCGTATGGGTGTCATCGACAGCCAGATCGTGCCGGGCGTGGGGTTTGATCTGCGGAAACAATGTCTGCATTGCGCGCTCCGTAAGGGGTCGAGGTCATCCCTGGGGGGACTTCTATTATTCTGCCGTTCGGCATCATAAACCCGATTTACGTCAATGAGCATGCCTGAGGCCATGAATCAAAATCTGTGGCGAGGGAGCTTGCTCCCGCTGGGCTGCGGAGCAGCCCCAAAACAGTCAGCCGAGTGTTCCGGTTGAATCCGGATTGCCGGTTTACGACGGCTGCACCGTCGAGCGGGAGCAAGCTCCCTCGCCACAATTTTCTCTGCGAGTCAGGTGGTATAGCGGGATTTGCCCCAGTTCAAGAAGCCCAGCAGCAACTCCTTCAACACCACCCGCGTCGGCTCGGCCAGATCGGCGCGGTAGCGGAACGGTTCGAACTCTTCCATGTAGGTGCACTGGCCCAGTTCCAGTTGCACGGCGTGGATGTTCTCGGCCGGGTTGCCGTAATGGCGGGTAATGTGGCCGCCCTTGAAGCGTCCGTTGAGCACATGACTGTAATTGCCATGCCGCGCGCAGATCGCTTCGAGCTGCGTCGCCAGCTGTGGATCGCAACTGGCGCCGTTGAAGGTGCCGAGGTTGAAGTCCGGCAGTTTGCCGTCGAACAGGTGCGGGATGATCGAACGGATCGAGTGCGCGTCGAACAGCAGCGCATAGCCGAACTCGGCCTTCAGCCGCGCCAGCTCTTGCTGCAGGGTGCGGTGGTACGGCGTCCAGATCTGTTCCAGATAGGTCGCGCGCTCTTCTTTCGAAGGCTCGTGCCCTTCGCGGAACAGAGGAATGCCATCGAACAACGTCGCCGGGTACAGGCCTGTGGTGGCGCCTGCATACAACGGCTTGTCATCAGACGGACGGTTCAGATCGATGACAAACCGCGAGTACTCGGCCGCCAGGGTGCTGGCGCCCAGCTCTTCGGCAAAATCGTAGAGCTGCGGAATGTGCCAGTCGGTGTCCGGCAGGCTTTTCGCATCCGCTATCAGCCCGGCCTCGACCACAGGCGTCAGGCGCACACCGGCATGCGGCATGCTGATCAGCAGGGGCACGCGACCTTGTTTGAAACTCAGAACCTTATCCACAACCGCTCTCCTACAGACTTGATTCGACGCCGTGACGCACGACGCGTTTGTCCAGATCACCGCCGAGCCAATAGGCCAGATCCGCCGGACGATCGATGTGCCAGGCAACGAAGTCGGCGACCTTGCCGACCTCCAGCGATCCGTGGGTGTCAGCCATACCCAGCGCTTGTGCGGCATGGATGGTCGCACCGGCCAGGGCTTCTTCCGGGGTCATGCGGAAACAGGTGCAGGCCATGTTCAACATCAAGCGCAACGACAGCGCCGGTGAGGTGCCGGGGTTGAGGTCGCTGGCGATGGCGATTTTCACCTTGTGCTTGCGCAACGCGTCCATCGGCGGCAGCTGGGTTTCGCGCAGGAAGTAGAACGCTCCCGGCAACAACACCGCGACGGTGTCGGCTTTGGCCATGGCGATGGCGTCGTCTTCATCCATGAATTCCAGATGATCGGCGGACAACGCGTGATACCGCGCCGCCAGACTGGAACCATGCAGCGACGACAGTTGTTCGGCGTGCAGCTTTACCGGCAGACCAAGTTTTTGCGCGGTGATGAACACCCGCTCGACCTGCTCCGGCGAGAACGCCAGGTACTCGCAGAACGCATCCACCGCATCGACCAGCCCTTCGGCGGCCAATGCCGGGAGCATCTCGGCGCAGATGTGCTCGATGTAGTCGTCAGCGCGATCCTTGTACTCCGGCGGCAGCGCGTGGGCGGCCAGACAGGTGCTGCGCACGCTGATCGGCAGCTCTTTTTCCAGGCGACGAATGACGCGCAGGATCTTGCGCTCGCTGGCCAGGTCCAGACCGTAGCCGGACTTCATCTCGACCGTGGTCACGCCGTCGCGCATCAGGCTTTTCAGGCGCTTGGCAGCGCTGACGAACAGCTCGTCTTCAGTCGCTTCACGGGTGGCGCGCACGGTGCTGGCAATGCCGCCGCCCTGCGCCGCGATCTCGGCATAGCTGACGCCTTGCAGACGCTGTTCGAATTCGCCGCTGCGGTTGCCGCCGAACACCGTGTGGGTGTGGCAGTCGATCAGGCCGGGGGTCACCCACGCGCCTTGCAGATCGTTGACCGCCGGGTATTCACCGGACGGGAGCAGATTGCGCGGACCGACCCACTCGATGTGCGCACCGGACGTCACAATGGCCGCATCCTCGATGATCGAGTAGACGCCCTGCGCCATGGTTGCGACGTGGCAGTGTTGCCAGAGGGTTTTCACTGTTGGCCTCCGTTGGAATTGGTTTGGTGGGGAGCCTTCAAAAGCCCCTCACCCTAGCCCTCTCCCGGAGGGAGAGGGGACTGACCGGGTTGTTCTGTCGAGATACATCGACCTGAGAATCTTGAGCCGAACTCCGGCTCTGAAAACAATGAAGATCGGCTCCCTTCCCCTTCTCCTTCTCCCCCTTGGGGGAGAGGGCTGGGGTGAGGGGGATCGATTTCAGCAACAACAAAACTCCCCCTGAAAAACACTTACAAACTAGGCAGCAATTTCGCCGGAACCAGCTCAGTCAGGCAGCGCGAAGCCAACAACTCGGTCGCCGCATTGATGTCCGGCGCAAAGAAGCGGTCCTTCTCATAGAACGGCACTTCGCGGCGCAGAATCGCCCGCGCCTGTTCCAGCTTGGCCGAGGTCTTCAGACCGTTGCGCAGATCCAGTCCCTGCACCGCCGCCAGCCATTCCACCGCAAGAATCCCGCGGGTGTTTTCAGCCATTTCCCAGAGACGCTTGCCGGCGGCCGGAGCCATCGACACGTGGTCTTCCTGGTTGGCCGAGGTCGGCAGGCTGTCGACAGAATGCGGATGGGACAGCGCTTTGTTCTCGCTGGCCAATGCTGCGGCGGTCACCTGAGCGATCATGAAGCCGGAGTTCACACCGCCATTGGCCACCAGGAATGGCGGCAGTTGCGACATGTGCTTGTCCATCATCAGCGAGATGCGGCGCTCGCTCAGCGAACCGATTTCAGCGATGGCCAGGGCCATGTTGTCGGCGGCCATGGCCACCGGTTCGGCGTGGAAGTTACCGCCGGAAATCACATCACCTTCAGCGGCGAATACCAACGGGTTATCGGAGACGGCGTTGGCTTCGACCACCAGCACGTCGGCGGCCTGACGGAACTGGGTCAGGCAGGCGCCCATGACTTGTGGCTGGCAACGCAGCGAGTACGGGTCCTGAACCTTTTCGCAGTTCTGGTGCGAATCGGAGACTTCGCTGCGCTCGCCGAGCAGATCGCGATATGCGGCTGCAGCATCGATCTGACCTTTCTGACCACGGGCGGCGTGAATGCGCGCGTCAAACGGCGAGCGCGAACCGAGTACCGCTTCCACCGTAAGCCCGCCAACGGTCAGTGCACCGGCAAACAGGTCTTCACCTTCAAACAGACCGCGCAGGGCGAATGCAGTGGACACCTGAGTGCCGTTGAGCAACGCCAGACCTTCTTTCGCCGCCAGGGTCAGCGGGGTCAGACCGGCGACTTTCAGCGCTTCGGTCGCCTCCATCCATTCACCCTTGTAGCGCGCCTTGCCTTCACCCAGCAGCACCAGCGACATGTGCGCCAGCGGTGCCAGATCGCCAGAAGCGCCCACCGAACCTTTGAGCGGAATGTGCGGATACACCTCGGCGTTGATCAGCGCGATCAGCGCGTCGATCACCACGCGGCGGATGCCGGAGAAACCACGGCTGAGGCTGTTGACCTTGAGCACCATGATCAGGCGCACCAGCTCGTCGCTGATCGGCTGGCCGACGCCGGCGGCGTGCGACAGCACCAGTGAACGCTGGAGATTTTCCAGGTCTTCGCTGGCGATGCGGGTCGAAGCCAGCAGGCCAAAACCGGTGTTGATGCCGTAGGCGGTGCGATTCTCGGCGAGGATCTGCTCGACGCAGGCGACGCTCGCCTCGATCTGCGCCGCAGCGCTGTGGTCGAGGGTCAGCTTGACCGGTTGCTGATAAACGTCACGCAGTTGGGCCAGGCTCAGTTGGCCCGGAATCAGGTTCAGCGCAGTCATTAAAATGCTCCTTTTGAACATTGTTATTAACTACCAGTCGCTCCGGAGCATTCCGTTATCCGTCGTTTCTCGTCTTGTGGACGATCCGCGCCTTGGCACGCTGGTATAGGTAATTGTCAGTGCAGATTCGGTAATACGTTGTGCAGCGAATTCGGGGCTTTCAGAACGCTGGCGGCGGCGGCGATATCCGGCGCCAGCCAGCGATCCTGATCGTAGGCCGGGACGGTTTCCCGCAGCAGGCGCCACGCCCGGTCGGTGCCTGCGCCAAAGCGCTGCTCCTTGAGGAATTCGAAGGCCTGCGCCGCCAGCAGGTATTCGATGGCGAGGATCTGCGTGCAGTTTTCCAGGGCGCGGTGCAGCTTCAGCGCAGCGCTGGTGCCCATGCTCAGGTGGTCTTCCTGCAGGCCCGAGGTGACGTAGTTGTCGAGCACTGCCGGTTGCGCCAATTGGCGGTTCTCGGCACACAGCGAAGCGGCGACGTATTGCACGATCATCATTCCGGAGTTCACCCCCGGGTTGGCCACCAGAAACGCCGGCAGACCGCTGACGTGCGGGTTGACCAGACGATCGAGGCGGCGCTCGGCAATCGAGCCTATTTCAGCCATGGCAATCGCCAGCAGATCCGCTGCCATTGCCACTGACTGGCCGTGCGGGTTGGCCTGCGACATCACCCGGAAATTCTCCGGCGTGCCCAACAGCAACGGGTTATCGGTGCAGCCGTTGAGCTCGGCTTCCACCTGTTTGATCGCATGGTCCAGTTGATCGCGCGCCGCGCCGTGCACCTGCGGAATCGAGCGGATGCTCAACGCATCCTGAGTGCGAATGCCTTTGCTGGTCGCGATCACTTCACTGCCATCGAGCAAGGCGCGCAGATTGCTCCCGACCTGTTGCATGCCCGGGTGCGGCTTGAGCGCGATGATCTCGGCGTCGAACGCGGCAATCTGCCCACGCTGGGCTTCGAAACTCATGGCGCCGATCACGTCAGCCCATTGCACCAGGCGTGTCGCGTCGGCAACCGCCAGGCAGCTGAGGCCGGTCATGCACGGCGTACCGTTGACCAGACACAAACCGTCCTTCGCACCCAATTGCACCGGCTGCAAACCTTCTTCGGCCAGCGCCTGTTGCGCCGAGGTGATCTGCCCGCGATAGCTGACATTGCCCACGCCCAGCAATGCGATGCCGATGTGCGCCATGTGCGTCAGGTAACCGACCGAACCTTGCGATGGAACCTGCGGGGTGATGCCACGATTGAGCAGCGCCAGCAGCACTTCGACCACGCGGCGATGAATGCCGGATTTGCCGTGGCTGTAGTTGTGAATCGCCGCGCAGATGATCGCCCGGGTCTGCTCATCGGGCAGCACCGGACCAACGCCACAGGCGTGGCTGAGCAAAGTGTTGCGCGAGAGCTGGCTGAGTTGCTCGTCCTTCAGCGACACGTTGGACAAACCGCCCAGACCGGTGTTGACGCCATAGGCACGCTCGCCGCTTTCGACGATACGCTGAACGATGCCCTGAGCATTTTCGATGCGCGCCCAGGTCTCGCTCGACAGCTCAAGTTTTGCGCCGTGACGGGCGACGGCGACCACGTCCTGCCAACGCAGGGGGTTGCCGGTGATGATGATTTTTTCAGCCTGGGACATCTAAAACCTCATGCCAATTCTGTTGATACACCAACCTGTGGCGAGGGAGCTTGCTCCCGCTGGACTGCGAAGCAGGCCCAAAATTTTTGCGACCGCTGCGCGCTCGAGCGGGAGCAAGCTCCCTCGCCACAAAAGCAGTCTCACCCTTAGTCCACTAAACCACCGCCGCCCGCCGCTGCACGAACCGGTCAACATACTCATCCGCCGGCGAATGCAGGATCTCTCTTGGCGTGCCGACCTGAATCAGGCGGCCGTCCTTGAGGATCGCGATGCGGTTGCCGATGCGCACGGCCTCGTCGAGGTCGTGGGTGATGAAGACGATGGTCTTGTGCAGGGTCTTTTGCAGCTCCAGCAACTGGTCCTGCATCTCGGCGCGGATCAGCGGATCCAGCGCGCTGAACGCTTCGTCCATCAGGATGATGTCGGTGTCGGCCGCCAAGGCGCGGGCCAGGCCCACGCGCTGACGCATGCCGCCAGAGAGCTGGTGCGGGTATTTGTTTTCGTAGCCTTTGAGGCCCACGGTGTTGATCCAGTGCAGCGCACGTTCGGCGCACAACTGTTTGCTTTCGCCGCGCACTTTCAGACCGTAGGCGACGTTCTCGATCACGGTCTTGTGCGGCAGCAGGCCGAAGCTCTGGAACACCATGCTGATCTTGTGCCGGCGAAATTCGCGCAGCGCTTCCATGTCGTATTGCAGGATGTCCACGCCGTCGACCAGAATCGCGCCGCTGGTGGGGTCGATCAAACGATTGAAGTGGCGCACCAGGGTCGATTTGCCGGAGCCGGACAGGCCCATGATCACGAAAATCTCGCCAGTGCCGATGCTCAGCGACAGGTCGTTGACCCCGACCACGCAACCGGTTTCGTTCAGCACCTGATCCTTGGTCTTGCCCTGGCCGACCATCGCCAGTGCGTCCTTGGCGCGGTTGCCAAAAATCTTGAAGACGTTTTTGACTTCGATCTTGCTCACGGTTGCGTTTTTCATTTGCTCACCTCATGCCGTGGCCGACCGTACGCCTGAGTAATGCGGTCGATGACCACTGCGAGAATCACGATCGCCAGACCGGCTTCGAGGCCGCGTCCGACGTTGAGGGTCTGAATCCCCACCAGCACGTCTTCACCCAGACCCCGGGCGCCGATCATCGAGGCGATCACCACCATCGACAGGGCCATCATGGTGGTCTGGTTGATCCCGGCCATGATGCTTGGCAGGGCCAGCGGCAATTGCACGCCGAACAGTTGCTGCCAGCGGTTGGCACCGAAGGCGTTGATCGCTTCCATGACTTCCCCGTCGACTTGGCGGATGCCCAGATCGGTGAGGCGGATCAGCGGCGGCGCGGCGTAGATCACCGTGGCGAAAATCGCCGGGACCTTGCCCAGACCGAACAGCATCAGCACCGGAATCAGGTACACGAAGCTGGGCATGGTCTGCATGATGTCGAGCAGCGGCATCAGCACCGAACGCAGGCGGTTGCTGCGCGCCGAGAGAATCCCCAGCGGAATGCCGATCAGCACCGAAATGATCGTCGCGACCATCATCAGCGCCAGGGTCTGCATGAGTTTGTCCCACAGGCCGACAGCGCCCACGAGGAACAGCAGACCGACGATGACCGCAGTCGTGACGACTTTGCGCGTGGCGTGCCATGCGACCACACCGACGATCGCCAGCATCAACCACCACGGCGCCGCACGCAGCAGGCCTTCGAGGTTGACGATGGCCCACAGCAGGGTGTCGGAGATGTGGCGGAACACATCACCGTAGTTGGTAACCAGCGAATCGACCCAACCGTTGACCCAGTCGGCGATGGAAAAGGTAAAGCTTTCGGGAAACATAAGCGGCTCTCAATCAGAAATCTCAATCAAGCGATTTACGGCATATCTCCCGGCCAGCCTCACGGTTGACCGGGAGGTATCGACCTACAGCGCCGCGTCGATTTTCTTGGCTGCGTCGTCACTGACCCACGCGTGCCAGACCTCAGGATGTTCCTTGAGGAAGATTTTCGCCAGTTTTGGCGACTCGATACGTTCCTTCGCCATACGTCCCAGGTTCTGGTTCAGCAGGTCGATCGGCAGGTTGACCTTTTCCAGCACGGCCACCAGTTCCGGTGCCTGCTCGTGGAAGGTTTTCGACAGGCCCACCTTGATGCTCACGCTTTTGTCGACGCCCGGCTTTTCTTCGAGTTTGACCGCGTCGATCTGGCCCATCAGCGGGGTTGGCGACCAGTAGTAGAACAGGATCGGCTCGCCACGCTTGTAGCTCGACAGCACCGCCGCATCCAGCGCAGGTCCTGTGCCCGGGCGGAAGTTGGTGTAGGTGTTTTCCAGGCCGTAGCTCTTGAGCATTTCGCTGTTGTCCAGCTCGCAGGTCCAGCCCGCCGGGCAATTGTAGAAACGGCCCTTGGACGGCTCTTCGGCGTCTTTGAAAACAGCCGCGTATTTGCCCAGATCGGCGATGTTTTTCAGGTCCGGGGCTTTTGCCTCGATCTTGCGTTTGGCGTCGCCT
The DNA here is from genome assembly GCF_044753325.1 of Pseudomonas sp. NPDC088414. Classification (NCBI taxonomy): domain Bacteria; kingdom Pseudomonadati; phylum Pseudomonadota; class Gammaproteobacteria; order Pseudomonadales; family Pseudomonadaceae; genus Pseudomonas; species Pseudomonas sp. NPDC088414. The sequence goes on from NZ_JBIVMY010000027.1 coordinate 59,832, forward strand.
TCGATCACGTAGCGCGGCACGTACCAGCCTTCGATCGCGCCGACGATCGGGGCGCCGACACCGACCACCTTGCCGGCCTTCTCGGCCTTGTTCCAGACCTCGCTGCGGCCAACCCACTCTTCGGCGAACACTTGAATGTCGTTGCTGCTCAGGGCGTTCTCCATGGTGATGGAGTTGCCCGGCAGGCTGTCGGTCTTGCAGTCGTAACCTTTCTCCAGCACCACTTGCAGCACGTCGGTCAGCAGCATGCCGCTTTCCCAGTTCAGGCCGGCGAATTTCACCGGTTTGCCGGATTCGCACCAGCCGGCCGCCTGGGTGGCGCCGGCACTGGCCAACAGGCCCATGGACAGCAGTGTGGTGAGCAGGGTCTTGTTCGATTTCATTGTTGCGACGCTCCTAATCATGAATTGGCTTACGGCAGTCAAGAGGCATCCAGCCCTGTCCACGTCCAATCAGGCCTGCGCCGCAGCGCGCCCGGCCCTACTTTTTTCAGGTGGTACAACGCTGTTCTGCTCGACCGGCAGAATCAGGTGATCGGGCACCGAGCCGTGCCATTTTTTCGCGCACAGGTAATACAGCGCGGCAGGCAGCACCAGACCGATGATCCAGGAGATATCCACGTCACCGAGGGCGGCCACCAGCGGGCCGGTGTAAAACTTGGTGGAGATGAACGGCAGCTGCACCAGCACGCCGAACACATAGACGCTGATCCCGAGCAGGTTCCAGCGCCCGTAACGACCGTTGGGATCGGCCAGCGCCGGCACGTCGTAGCGCTCGCGGGTGATGCAGTAGTAATCGACCAGGTTGATCGCACTCCATGGCGTGAAGAACGCCAGCAAAAACAGGATGAACGACTTGAATGCACCGAGGAACGAGTGCTGGCCGAGCAAGGCGATCAGGGTTGCCGCGCCGACGATCACCAGCACGAACACCAGACGCTGCAGGCGCGAGACCGTCAGATGCCCACGGAAGCCGCTGATGATGGTGGCGATGCACATGAAGCTGCCGTATGAGTTCAGTGTCGAGATGGTCACCTTGCCGAAGGCGATGCTGAAGTACAGCAGCGCCGCGGTAGCACCGGTGCCGCCCAGCCCGACGATGTAAGCCACTTCGTGACCGGCAAACTGGCCGTTGGCCGAAGCTGCCGCGAACACGCCGAGGACCATCGCCACCTGCGCGCCGATGACCGAACCTGCGCCAGCGGCAAAGAAGGTTTTCACCGAGGAAACCTTGCTCGGCAGGTAACGCGAATAGTCCGCCACATAAGGGCCGAACGCGATCTGCCAGGACGCCGCGAGCGACACCGCCAGCAGGAAACTGCTCCAGCTGAAGTGACGGATCTGCAACAGCGCGCCAACATCCACCTGGCTCAGCAAACGGCTGAACAGATACACGAAGGCAATCACGCCGATGACACTGGCAACCCGGCCGATCCAGTGGATCACCCGATAACCGAGCACCGTGACCACCACGATGACACTGGCGAACAGCAGGATGCCGACGGTGTCGCTGACGCCAAACAACTGGCCCAGCGCCTGGCCGGACAGCACCGTACCGGTGGCGGTGAAACCCAGGTACATCAGGCACACCAGCACGATCGGGATCGCCGCGCCGTAGACGCCGAATTGCACGCGGCTGGAAATCATCTGCGGCAAGCCAAGTTTCGGCCCTTGTGCCGCATGCAGCGCCATCACCCCGCCGCCCAGCAATTGACCGAGCAACAGACCAATCAACGACCAGAACACATCACCGCCCAGCACCACGGCCAGGGCCCCGGTGACAATCGCGGTGATTTGCAGATTCGCACCCATCCACAGGGTGAACTGGCTCAACAGACGACCGTGTCTTTCCGCTTCCGGGATGTAGTCGATCGAACGCCTTTCGATCAACGGTTTGTTGCCTGCACGATCGGGGGTTACAGCCATGATTCAACCTCTGTGGATTGTTTTAATTGTTCTCTCGAGCCTACTCGAACCCTTGTGGGAGCTGGCTTGCCAGCGATGACGTCGGCACCTTCAACATCAATTCCGGCAGTGCCACCGCTATCGCTGGCAAGCCAGCTCCCACAGGAATCTGTGTTACTTGCCGCCGGTAATCATCGGCAGGTTCAGACCCTGCTCCTTCGCGCAATCGATGGCGATCTGGTAACCGGCATCGGCGTGACGCATGACACCGGTGGCCGGGTCGTTGTGCAGCACGCGCGCAATACGCTCGGCCGCTTCGTCAGTACCGTCGCAGACAATCACCATGCCCGAGTGCTGGGAGAAGCCCATGCCCACGCCACCACCGTGGTGCAGCGAGACCCAGGTCGCACCGCTCGCGGTGTTCAGCAGAGCGTTGAGCAGTGGCCAGTCGGACACGGCGTCGGAACCGTCCTGCATCGATTCGGTTTCGCGGTTCGGGCTGGCGACCGAGCCGGAGTCGAGGTGGTCGCGACCGATCACGATCGGTGCCGACAGCTCGCCGCTGCGCACCATTTCGTTGAACGCCAGACCGAGCTTGGCGCGCAGGCCCAGGCCCACCCAGCAGATACGTGCCGGCAGACCCTGGAAGCTGATGCGCTCGCGGGCCATGTCCAGCCAGTTGTGCAGGTGCGCGTCGTCGGGGATCAGTTCTTTGACTTTGGCGTCGGTCTTGTAGATGTCCTGCGGATCACCCGACAGCGCCGCCCAGCGGAACGGGCCGATGCCACGGCAGAACAGTGGGCGGATGTAGGCAGGTACAAAGCCTGGGAAGTCGAATGCGTTTTCCACGCCTTCTTCCTGCGCCATCTGACGGATGTTGTTGCCGTAGTCGAAGGTCGGGATGCCTTGCTTCTGGAACGCCAGCATCGCTTTGACGTGGACCGCCATCGATTGCTTGGCGGCTTTGATCACGGCAGCCGGCTCGGTCTTGGCGCGGGCGCGGTACTCGTCCCAGGTCCAGCCCGCCGGCAGGTAGCCGTTCAGTGGGTCGTGGGCGCTGGTCTGGTCGGTGACCATGTCCGGGCGCACACCGCGCTTGACCAGTTCCGGCAGAATTTCTGCCGCGTTGCCGAGCAGGGCAATCGAGATTGCCTTACCTTCAGCGGTGTATTTGGCGATGCGCGCCAGGGCGTCGTCGAGGTCTTTGGCTTGCTCGTCGACGTAGCGGCTTTTCAGGCGGAAATCGATGCTCACCTGCTGGCATTCGATGTTCAGCGAGCAGGCGCCAGCCAGGGTGGCAGCCAATGGCTGTGCGCCGCCCATGCCGCCCAGGCCTGCGGTCAGCACCCACTTGCCCTTGAGGTTGTCGTTGTAGTGCTGGCGACCGGCTTCAACGAAGGTTTCGTAGGTGCCCTGAACGATGCCCTGGCTGCCGATGTAGATCCAGCTGCCGGCGGTCATCTGGCCGTACATGGCCAGGCCTTTGGCGTCGAGTTCGTTGAAGTGTTCCCAGCTCGCCCAGTGCGGCACCAGGTTGGAGTTGGCGATCAGTACGCGCGGAGCGTTGCTGTGAGTCTTGAACACGCCGACCGGCTTGCCGGATTGCACCAGCAGGGTCTCGTCGTCGTTCAGATTGGTCAGGCTCTCGACGATCTTGTCGTAGCACTCCCAGTTACGCGCCGCGCGACCGATGCCACCGTAGACCACCAGCTCTTTCGGGTTCTCGGCCACTTCCGGATCGAGGTTGTTCATCAGCATGCGCAGCGGCGCTTCGGTCAGCCAGCTCTTGGCGGTCAGCTTGTTGCCGCGGGCAGCGCGGATCTCGACGTCACGGTATTTAGTAGGTTTTGTGTCAGTCACGAAAAAGACTCCTCAGCGATCAATTCAAACCAACCCTGGCAGTGGGCAAGCAGCCTGTGCGCCTCAATGCGCGACAAGCGAATCAGTGGACGCTGCGGACTCATACGCATACGTCTTTACTTGTACATACAAGCATATGCAATCAAGCGGCCAACATGTTGGAGGCGCGTTCAGGAAAAATGGCGGACAGGGCTGCAGAGCGCCTGAGACAAGGGTTGCAGCGTGGATGAAAATTTTTGCGGGGAGGAATTGAGGTAGCGGAGGATCGTTACGAACCCGTGGTTTTGCGCCACGCTGGGGCGTTCGGTAACAAGTTGGTGCGTGAAGGGAAACAGCCTGCGTGAACGCAATTGTGGCGAGGGAGCTTGCTCCCGCTGGAGGCCGAAGGACTCCCATTCCGGCATTTACCGAAATGGGGCCGCTTCGCAGCCCAGCGGGAGCAAGCTCCCTCGCCACAATGTGTTTTATATGAGCAGAAGGATCAGCGTGCAGTCAGCTCGATCACGCAGCACGCTGCATTCACCGCAACTTCAAGCAGGCCGGTGTTACCGTCCAGTTGCAGGCAATCATGGCGCCCCAGTTGCGCGACGCTGTCAGCGACTGTCGCCTCAAGCAGCTTACTGACACTGAACACCAGCACCGTCGATGCCGAGCTGAAGAACCGCTGCTCGCCATCCAGCCACTGCAGCCGCGCGCTGTAACGCTGCGGCGCATAGATCAGGTTGAAGTCACGGATCGCGCCGCCGAGCAAGGTGCAGGACACCTGACTCTCACCGCTGAAGGCAAACGGGTCCAGCGGTAACAGTGGCCGGGTGTCGTCGCCGTCGACGCACAGGGTCATGCCGTCGCCCTGCAGTACCGTGATCACCCGCTGGTAACCGGCAAAGGTCGAGAAACCACCGGACTCGGCAATGTCGGCAATCGACAGGCGCCAGCCGAAACCATCCAGACCTGCACCGGCGTCACGGGTGATTTCCTCGGTGCTGCCGCCGCCGTTTTTCCACGGCATGCGCGGGAAGCCTTCAGCGCGTAAAACCTTTACCTGACTCATTTATGAAAGCGTCCTTCCAGACGATGACGGGAACCTGGGTGAATCAAACGTGCGGCGGTCACCGGCTGACGCCCCGACCAGGTGCGGCGACGGATCAGCAGGCACGGCTCGCCTTTTTCGATCTGCAGCAACTTGCACTCGGACGGCTCGGCGAGGATCGCTTCGACCACGTGCTCGCCTTCGGTCAGTGGCGCAACCTGGTTGAGATAGGCGTAAGGCGTCTGCAGGGTGAAGTCCTGCTTGAGGTATTCCGGGGCGACCAGCGCGTTGACGAAACGGTCTTCGATCTGCACCGGAATGTCGTTCTCGTAATGCACGATCAGCGAATGGAAGACCTTCTGCCCTTCGCGCATGTCCAGTGCCAGCGCGCGCTCGGAGCCGGCAGCCTCTTCTTCGAGGGTGATCACCTGGCAGGTGTGGCGATGGCCACGGGAGGCGATTTCGTCAGCGATGTTGTGCACTTCGAACAGCGCGGACTGGCTTTTCGGTTCGGCGACGAACGTACCGACGCCTTGCATGCGCACCAGCAAGCCGTCGGCAGTCATCTCGCGCAAGGCACGGTTGATGGTCATGCGGCTGAAACCGAGCTGGCTGACCAGTTCGCTTTCCGACGGCACGCGGTAGTGCGGCGGCCAGTTACCGCTGTCGATCTGCTGGGTGATCATCTGCTTGACGCGGGCGTACAAGGGCGCCGGACTGTCGCCCATGTTCGCGGCCAACGGGGAGACTGGAGGCGGAGTCGGCACGGTTGATCCCTGTTCATTGGATGAAGGTTGCTAGCTTGCCGGAGTTTACCGGGCAGGCAAACGTCTGTATATGTATATACAAATAACACACGATGGGGTGCTGAACCATGTCCGCTTTCTTTGCCGAACGCGCGCTGCTGCCTAACGGATGGGCCAACAATGTACGTCTTGAGGTCAGCGCCGATGGCGTGCTGACCCAAATCCTGGCCGATTCCACTGCAGACGGCGCCGAACGGCTGAGCGGTCCGCTGTTGCCGGGCATGCCCAATCTGCACTCCCACGCCTTCCAGCGCGCGATGGCGGGCCTGGCCGAAGTAGCCGGCAATCCCAATGACAGTTTCTGGACCTGGCGCGACCTGATGTATCGGCTGGTCGGAAAAATCAGCCCCGAGCAACTCGGCGTTATCGCCCGTCAGCTGTACATCGAGATGCTCAAGGCCGGTTACACCTCGGTCGCTGAGTTCCACTATGTGCACCACGACAGCAGCGGCCAGCCTTATGCCGATCCGGCCGAGCTGGCGCTGCGCATCAGTCAGGCCGCCAGCGAAAGCGGCATCGGTCTGACCCTGCTGCCCGTGCTCTACAGCCACTCGGGTTTCGGCGGCCAGACGCCGAACGACGGTCAGCGTCGCTTCATCAACAGCACCGAAAATTACCTGAACCTGCAATCGCGCTTGCAGCCATTACTGGCTCAGCAAAAAGCGCAATCGCTGGGTCTGTGCTTCCACTCGCTGCGCGCGGTCACCCCGCAGCAGATCAGCGAAGTGCTAGCCGCCAGCGACAAGCAGTGCCCGGTGCACATCCACATCGCCGAGCAGCAGAAAGAGGTCGATGACTGCCTGAGCTGGAGCGGTCGCCGTCCGTTGCAATGGCTCTACGAAAACACCGAGGTTGATCAGCGCTGGTGCCTGGTCCACGCGACCCACGCCAATCCCGAAGAAGTCACGCTGATGGCCAAGAGTCGCGCCATCGCCGGGCTGTGCCTGACCACCGAAGCGAATCTGGGCGACGGGATTTTCCCGGCAGTAGATTTCCTCGCCCAGGGCGGGCGCATGGGCATCGGTTCCGACAGCCATGTGTCGCTCAGCGTGGTCGAGGAATTGCGCTGGCTGGAATACGGCCAGCGTCTGCGTGATCAGCGGCGTAACCGTTTGTATGGCGCGGATCAGCCGATGGTCGGGCGCACGTTGTATGACGCAGCACTGGACGGCGGGGCCCAGGCTTTGGGACAGCCGATTGGTGCGCTGGAAGTCGGCAAGCGGGCGGACTGGATTGTGCTCGATGGCAATGACCCGTATCTGGCCACCGCCAGTGGCGACGGGATTCTGAATCGCTGGTTGTTCGCCGGTGGCGATCGTCAGGTGCGCGACGTGCTGGTCAACGGCCAGTGGGTGGTGCGCGATGGGCGGCATGCGGGCGAAGAGCAAAGCACATGCGCCTTCACCCAGGTTTTGCACGAACTGCTGGGCTGACACAAAGCAAAATGTAGGAGTGAGCCTGCTCGCGATGGCGGTGTGTCAGACATAAATATGTGACTGACACACCGCCATCGCGAGCAGGCTCACTCCTACATTGATTTTGTGGTGACCTTTAGTTCGAAGTCTTGGCCATCTGCCGATCCGACGCCCGCCAGATCAACCGCGTAGTATCGTAACCCTGCTGACGCGCCTTGCTCAGCAACTCCTCACGCACTACGCCATTGACCGTTGGCGTGCGCGACAGCAACCACATGTACTTGCGACTCGGGTCGCCGACAATGGCGGTCTTGTAGTCGTCGCTGACATACAACACCCAGTATTCGCCCTTCGCCACCCCCGGAATCAGGCGCGAGAACCAGGTATCGAACTCGACCCACAATTTGTCGGTCTTGCCCGGCACCTGTGGATAAGCCGTGCCCTTGACCTCTTCCCATTGCCAGTCCGCAGTCAGGCAGCGATTGAGCACATCGACGTTGCCGTCCGGCTTGAGCGAGTAATGCGCTTCGGATTGTGCGCAGTCGCGCTGGAAATACATCGGCAGGCGCGCCAGTTCATACCAGGTGCCCTGATAGCGCTTGAGGTTGACGCTGTGGACTGTCTTGGGCGCCAGCGGATCTTCACCATGCGTGGCACAGCCGGCCAGTACCAGGCCGGCAAAAAGAACAAACAATAACCGCTTCATTATTTTTCTCCCGTGGGCGCTTGGCCCCGGTTTACTTCAGGCCTTGGCCGGAAAACATCAACACTTTGTCACCGGCGTACTGCACGCTGATAAAGCTTTTCTGGTCGCCCCAGGTGCAACTGGACATGCCGAGCGCGCCCGAGCAGTCGGTGGGTTTGCCGAGCAGCGTCTCCACTTCGGCCTTGGCCATGCCGGCCGAAAGCTTGGAATAGTTTTCCTGATTGACCTTGCTGCACGCGGCCAGCAGCACGCAAAAAGTCAGAAGGGCGATAGATCGCAGCGACATGAAGTAACTCCTGGAACGAGGGGGGATGGCATGGTGCCAACCAGAAGCTTAGAAGAGAAAACCCTCATCTGGTTCCGTGCGGGGAAGGCTATTTATTTGCCCGCTCGTCTGGCTTTTACCTTTAAATCAGACACTTTGCAGGGCAACTGAGCATTTCGTCGCATTTCCCGAAAGACGCCTAATCTTTGGCGCACGGCGGTCGAAATAAGAGCAGCGCAAAGCCCCCGAGTGTGGCAAATTGCCGCCCTTTCTCGACCAGCCCCTTCGCGGTAGTTCATTCGATGACCAGAAACATGAAATTCAGCCACAAGATCTTGTTGGCTGCCGCCCTCGTGGTGGCCGTTGCGTTCGCCTGTTTCATTTTGTTCAACGACTATCGACAACGCGAAGCCCTGAGCAGCAGCACCGAGGCCTCGATGCAGGAACTGGGCAGCCTGACCACCAGCAACATCCAGACCTGGCTGGAAAGCCGCATCCAGTTGCTGCAATCGCTGTCGCAGCAAGTCGCCGCAGACGGCAGCGCCCCGGCCAGCCTCAAGCGCATCATCGACCTGCCCGCCTACACCGGCAATTTCCAGCTCAGCTACTTCGGCGGCGCTGACGGCGTGATGTTCTCGGTGCCCGCCGGCAACCGCGCGCCGGACTACGACCCGCGCGCCCGTGGCTGGTACAAGGCCGCCAACAGCGCCCAGCAGACCATCGTCACCGAACCCTACATCGCCGCATCGTCGGGCAAACTGGTGATCACCGTCGCCACCCCGGTGCAGCGCCAGGGCCAGATGATCGGTGTGGCCGGTGCCGACATCGATCTGACCAGCGTCAGCGCGATCATCAACTCGCTCAACTTTGGCGGCCACGGCCATGCGTTCATTGTCAGCGCCGACGGCAAGATCCTGATTCACCCGGACAGCAAACTGGTCCTGAAAACCCTCGCCGAGGCCTACCCGAACGGCGCACCGAAAGTCAGCCCGGGCCTGAAAGAGGTCGAGTTCGACGGCAAGACCCAACTGATTTCCTTCACCCGCGTCAACGGCGTGCCTTCGGCTGACTGGTACGTGGCGCTGGTGCTGGACAAAGACACAGCGTTCTCGATGCTCAGCGAGTTCCGCACCTCGGCGCTGATCGCCATGGTGATCGCGGTGGTGATCATCATCGCCTTGCTCGGCATGTTGATTCGCGTGCTGATGCAACCGCTGCTGACCATGGGCCGCGCCATGCATGACATCGCCGAAGGCGAAGGCGACCTGACCAAACGCCTGGTGATCCACGGCCATGATGAATTCGGCGCGCTGGGCCTGTCGTTCAACCGTTTCGTCGAGCGTATTCACACCTCGATCCGTGAAGTGTCCTCGGCCACCGGCCAAGTCAACGAAGTCGCCCTGCGCGTGGTCGCGGCGTCGAACTCGTCGATGTACAACTCCGACCAGCAAGCAACCCGCACCAACAGCGTGGCCGCGGCGATCAACCAGCTCGGCGCCGCCGCCCAGGAAATCGCCCAGAACGCCGCCCTCGCCTCGCAGCACTCCAGCGATGCGCGCAGCCTGGCGGTCGATGGTCAGCAGGTTGTGGATAAAACCATCCACGCCATGCAGCAGCTGTCGGCAAAAATCAGCGACTCCTGCGGCAACATCGAAACCCTCAACAGCAACACGGTGAACATCGGGCAGATTCTGGAAGTGATCACCAGTATCTCGCAGCAGACCAACCTGCTGGCGCTCAACGCTGCGATCGAAGCCGCCCGCGCCGGTGAGGCTGGCCGTGGCTTCGCCGTGGTCGCCGACGAAGTGCGCAACCTCGCCCACCGCACCCAGGACTCGGCGCAGCAAGTGCAAAAGATGATCGAAGAACTGCAAGTCGGCGCGCGTCAGGCCGTGAGCATCATGACCGAGAGCCAGCGCGAGAGCGAAAGCAGCGTCGGCATCGCCAACCAGGCCGGCGAACGTCTGGGCAGCGTGACCCAGCGCATCGGCGAGATCGACGGGATGAACCAGTCGGTGGCTACCGCGACCGAGGAGCAGACCGCGGTGGTCGAGTCGATCAACGTCGACATCAACGAGATCAACACGCTGAACCAGGAAGGTGTGGAGAACCTGCAGGCGACCTTGCGCGCTTGTTCGGATCTGGAGCAGCAGGCGGCGCGCTTGAAGCAGCTGGTGGGTAGCTTCCGGATCTAAGATCAAGAGCCACCCCTCATCCCAGCCCTCTCCCCCAAGGGGGGAAGGGGGGAAGGGAGTAGATCTTCAAGCTTTTCAAACCTGAGTTCGACTGGATGCTTCAGGTCGATGTATAGCGACAGACCACCTCGGTCAGTCCCCTCTCCCTCCGGGAGAGGGTTAGGGTGAGGGCTGGTTGTTGAGGTTGCCGAGAATCGTCCTAAAAACGCGAACCCGGCTCTTTCAAAAACGCCAACTCCTCAGCTGTCGACTCCCTCCCCAACACCGCATTGCGATGCGGAAACCGTCCAAACCGCGCAATCACTTTCCGATGCCGCTCGGCATAGTCCAGATTGTCGGCAAACACCGCCCGCTCGCTTTCCGGCTGCTCAGCCAGCAGATCGATAAAGCGCGAAACGGCTTCGTTCTGCACCGCGAGGTTTTCGCAGTGTTCGAACACCAGATAAATGAATACCCGCTGAATCGGCTTCAGTTGCCGATCGAAGTCCGCGGCAATGCCCTGCGCGACAAGTTTCTGCGCACGAAGATCGCCAGAGAATGCTTTGGGTGTATCGCGAAAGATCATGCGCGGCAGTTGATCGAGCAGCAGCACCACGGCCAGCCAACCTTCCGGACGTTGCGTCCAATCGGTCAATTCGCCAGCGAGGGCCTGATCGACAAAGACCCCGAAACGCTCACGCGCTTCGAGGTCCTGGCTGTCTTTCTTGCCGAACCACAACTTGCCCTTGTCAGCCGATATCTCGTCCGGTGATTCGGCGTGTCCGAACCACCAATCGAGCAACGGCTGCCAAGGCGCGGTCATGGTTTATTCCTTGTGGTAGGCCGTAGCGCGGGCGACTTCTTCTTTCGAGCCGAGGAACACCGCTACGCGCTGGTGCAGGCCCTCGGGCTGAATGTCGAGGATGCGCTGGTGACCGTCGGTGGACGCGCCGCCGGCCTGTTCCACCAGGAACGACATCGGGTTGGCTTCGTACATCAGGCGCAGTTTGCCCGGCTTCGACGGCTCACGGCTGTCGCGTGGGTACATGAACAGACCGCCACGGGTCAGGATGCGGTGTACGTCGGCCACCATCGCCGCGACCCAGCGCATGTTGTAGTTCTTCTTCAGCGGGCCTTCTTCGCCGGCCAGCAGTTCGCTGACGTAGCGTTGTACCGGGGCTTCCCAGTGGCGCTGGTTGGACATGTTGATCGCGAATTCCTGGGTGGTTTCAGGAATGGTGATGTCTTCGTGGGTCAGCACGAAGCTGCCCATTTCGCGGTCCAGGGTGAAGCCTTTGACGCCGTCGCCCAAGGTCAGTACCAGCATGGTCTGCGGGCCGTAGATCGCGTAACCGGCAGCCACCTGCTGGGTGCCTGGCTGCAGGAAGGCTTTTTCGTTCAGCGCTTCGTTCTGGCTCAGGTATTCATTCGGGCAACGCAGTACCGAGAAGATGGTGCCGACCGGGGCGTTGATGTCGATGTTCGACGAGCCGTCCAGTGGGTCGAACACCAGCAGGTAGGCGCCTTTCGGGTATTTGCCCGGGATCTGGTAGGCATTGTCCATTTCTTCGGACGCCATGCCGGCCAGGTGACCGCCCCATTCGTTGGCTTCGAGCAAAATCTCGTTCGACAGCACGTCGAGTTTCTTCTGCACTTCGCCTTGGACGTTTTCAGTGCCCATGCTGCCCAGCACACCACCCAGGGCGCCTTTGGACACGGCGTGGCTGATCTCTTTGCAGGCACGCGCCACCACTTCGATCAGGAAGCGCAGATCGGCAGGAGTGTTATTGCTGCGGGTCTGCTCAATCAAATAGCGACTCAGGGTAACGCGGGACATGGACGGCTCCGGTGGAATGGGGGGCTAAAAACCCGCGCAGTTTACAGGGAGTCTGAAAACGTAGCGAGCGATGACGCCCGGTAACGTGCATTGGGGCGCAATTGCCTCTATCAGACGTGATCGGGTCGAGAGAGTTCATGCACCGCAGTCAGCGTAGTCCGGTTCGGGACGGGTGGTGGTTGAGTTGATAGCGGCAGTTTGCGGATTTTTATTGATTGATCGACCGACATCGCTGGCAAGCCAGCTCCCACAAGGACTTCGGTCGCTCACCTGTTTTGCGTACACCAAATAACCTGTGGGAGCTGGGTTGCCAGCGATTGGCGCGCAGCGCCAGCCATTCTCAGGAATTGGCTGGCGGTTTGCGCAGCAGACTCGCCGCCATCGCCCCGAGGAACACCACACTCACCAGCAACACCGCCCACAAGCCGATCTTCTTCCAGTTGGTCTCGGCCACTGCCGCCGTAGTCGCCGGCGCAGCCTGTGTGGCAACCACTTCACCTTGCACCGTTGCCTTGCCCAGCGTCGCGAGTTTCTCCGGTTTGAAATCCGGAATCAGCGTGCTCAGCGGCAGGTTCGCGGTTTTCACCGTCGGATTGCCCAGCGCCAGGCTGTAAGGCCCGTCACCTCGTGCGAGGAAAATCACCTGCGTCGCCCGCACCGCGTATTTCAGACTCGGTGCCTGCTCGCCCAGACCGCCGCCACGCTCATCCACGCTCAGTTTCAGCTGCTGCACAGTCTGCCCGTACAACTGCAATTCGTTCTGCACCACGTCCTGACCGTTCTGGGTCAGGCGATACAGCAAACCATTGCTCAGGGTCCGCCACGGCAGGCTGCTTTCGCGCCGGCCCGCGAGCGTCACCGGTGCCAGACTGTTCGGCTGCTTCAGCTCGACCTGTACCCGCTCGACATTCAGCCCCATCGGCAATTGCCAGGTGTACTCGCCGGACTTGGTGCTGCTGCCGGCCAGCGCTTGCGACCAGACCAACGGCAGCGGCACGTTGTGTGGATCGCTGCTTTTCAGTTGCGCCGACGTGAGGATGGGCGCCGAGGTTGGCGCATCCCACAGCAAACGCAGATAGCGCGCGGATTGCCCCGGCAGCATCACTTCATGCTGCTCGATGCGCTCGTCGGAAAAAGTCAGGCGCGCCACCTGCCCCTCGCCCCACGCCTGCCAATGCTGCAAGTCATCACTGGCCTCGATGCTGAAGCGCTGGAAACCGTCACGCTCGCTGGTCCAGTCGAGGATCAGTTGCTGCAGCGGCGCCTTGATCGCACTGGCATCGAGCAGCCAGCCACGCAGCACTTCTTCGCCGGCCTCCAGTTGCGTCGACGGCTGCACTTCCACCAGCGTGCCGGTGGTGGTCGATTGCACGCGCACGTTCGGCGCGCGCTCGCTGGCATCGGCAGCGTTGTACAACGGGAACCACTTCACCTCATGCAACTGCCCGTCGTCGCGGGTCTGCGCCGACTCCCGGGCCAGGGCGTAGGCCTGCGGTTCGCCGGCGGCGTTGAACACGCGCAGATCACTGAGATCGGTCTGGCGTGCCTGCAATTGCGCGCTCAGCGGCAGGTCGAGGCGATACCAAGGGCCATTGCCACTCACCGTCAGCGGCACCTGCGTGGCGAAGTCCGCCGGTTTTTCCTGGGCGCCGGCAGCCATCACCACGCCCAACGCCAACCACCCCAGATTCAGCATGCGACTCAAGATGAAACTCCTTCGGTATCCGGCACGGGTTTGTCCGCCACCGGTTCGGCTTCGACGCGTTTCGGTGGCAGCGGTGCGAAATAGCCCACCACCAGCAGCAACACGCCGACCCCGATAAACGAGACGATCCGGGCGAGGCCGCCACGGTTGCTCAATTCGACAAAAATCAGTTTGGCCACCACCAGCGCAATCAGCGCCGCGCCGATCAGCCACACTTCGCGCCTGTGACGCAGATGGCCGCCGATCATCAGACCCAGCGCCATCAGCGTCCAGACGATGGACAAACCGGCCTGCACCAGCATCGACTCAAGCAGCAGATCCAGCTCGAACGGAATCCCCGCCCAATGGTGCGCAGCACGGGTCACCAGCGCGGTGCAGAAAGCGAACAGCGAAACCCCGGCGACCAGTTGCGTGGCGTACTCGGCGTAATCCTTGCGCAGGGCAAACTGCGTCACCGCATAACGCGACCACACGTACACCCCGAACAGGGCGAACAGCAGGCCCAGTTCCAGCGGGTTGATCAGCGGCACGTACGGCAGCGGTTCGGCGTTGCCGTCGCTGAAGCCGTTGGCCAGCCAGAACCACGCGAGCATCAGCACTGCCAAGGGCGCAGCGGCATACAAACGGTATTCGCGCGCAAAGGCCGCCACCGGCCATGGCCATTTACGCGGAGCCGCCGCCAGCAACAGATACAGACTCGGCAGGATCGCCCAGCCCAGCCAGCGCCACGCGTTGTATTGTTCGGACAACAGCAGCAAGCCGTAGCGCAACTCCAGCGCCAACACGCCGATCAGCAGCCAGCAACCCAGCACGTGCGCCGTGCTCAAGGCCCGCGCCGGCAGCATCGGCGCCAGACGCCGCAGGCTGAAGAAGTGCACGACGAACACCAATACCCACGCCAGCCAACCAAAATTCGCCGCTGGGTGATAACGCGAATGCCACGCCGCCAGCAGCACCAGCCCCGCCGCCGGAATCAGCAAGGTGCAGAGCAGGCCCAGCGCCGGCCATTTCAGGCGCAGCGCCAACAATGTCCACAGCGCCACACTCAGCGCGGCAATCAGCAGCAACAGCGTCGCCTGCAGATTCAGCGGCGCAAAACGCAGCACCTCACTCACCCACGCCAACGCCCACCAACCGGCGCCCCACACCAGCAGCACTTCAGACAGGCGTTGCAAACTCAGCGCATCGAAGGCCGAGGCGTGATTGCCCAGTTGCAGACGCCAGGCACCGACCAGCGCGGCCAGCCCCAGTACCAGCGGCGTCCAGAAACCGCCATGGGCCAACGGCCGCAGTCCTTCGCTGGACAGCGGCCCGAGCAACTCGGGGCCGGCCAACAAGAACGCCGCGCCACCGATCAACTGCAACAACAGCCCAAAGACAAAACTCACGCGCTGTTTGAGGTACAGGCTCAGCCAGATGATCAACAGACCGCTCGCCGCCCACACCGCACTCGCGGTTTGCCACGGCAGCACGAACAGCACCGCCAGATTGATCAGCACCAACCCCGCCAGCAACACCACCGACAACCCGCGTAGCAGCCGCACATCGCCGCGCACCATCTCGTCGCGCGCCGCCAGCAACATGCCGCCGATCAACGCCAGACCAATCACGGATGCGCTGAGCAAACCACTCCACCCGGCGCTGAACACCGCCGCCGAATCCTCGCCCGCACCTTGCAAACGCAACAGGAACAGCGCGCCGCCGAGCAACTGCACAGCGAACGCGGTGAACAGGAACGTGCGCGATTGCAGGCGCAGGCCGACAAACAAGGTCACCAGCCCGGCCAATGCCCAACTGATCGCCGTGGCCTGAACCAAGAAAAACAGCGGCGCCAGCAGGTACAGGAAGGTCAGGCCCAGCGCCGCCAGCACCGGCAAACCCTGACGCTCCCACGGCGATGCCTGTTCCGGCGTGGCTTTGCGCAACTGATAGAAACTGAACAGCAGCGCGATACCGAGCATCAATGCGCCCAACGGTGCGCCGTCGAGCAGGCTGCTTTCGCCGACCCGCAACTGACTGAGGAACGCCAGCGCCGAACCCAGTTGCAGCAGCAAGGCAAACGCTCGGGCGAACGGTCGCTGCTGACGCAAGCCGAGCCAGAAAATCCCCGCGCCCTCCACGGCCCACGCCGCCGAAGTCCAGCGCGCATCGAGGCCCAGCGGGATCGCCAGGCTGGCGAAAATCACCCCCAGCGCCAGACAGGTTTCACCCAGCAACAAGGCGCGACCGCCCATCAACACCCGCGCCAGGCCCATGTAGATCACGCCCAGTGCCAGTGCACTGAACGCGGCGGCGAACTCCAGGTGCTGCACCAGCGCAAACTGCAGACCGAAGCCAACGATCGGCGGGCCGAACAGCATCGTGCCGTCGACGTAGTCGCCCTTGCGCGCCGACCAGTGCAGCAGCGCCTCGCGATCGTCGTCCGCTGGCGCATCGGGCATGTCGAGCAACTTGCGCCGGGCAAACAACAGGCCGATGCCCAGGTACATCAGGAAGAACAGGATCAGGAACGGCTCGGTGCTCCACAGCAATTCAGGCGCGTAGGAACGCAAGCCCCAGGCGAAACCGATGCCGAACGTGCCGACGAACCCGATCAGGTTAAGCAGGCGCCAGGCCTTGAACCAGGCGATGGCGAGAATGCCGGCGTTGAGCAAGGCGAAATAGCTGAACAGCGCGACATGATTGCCCTCCCCGGTCGAGGTCAGGATTGGCGCGGCGAAACCGCCCAATGCTGCAGCCGCTGCCAGCCCCAGCGCATCCTGAGTGATGGCGAGAATCGCCGAAAACACCGTCACTGCTACCAGCAAACCCAACGCGGCAGACGGATCGAGCAACGGATGCAGACGCATCGCCGCAAACACCGTCAGGTACAGCACCGCGATCCCGGTGCCCTGCAGAATCAGCGCATAACTGCTGTTGCGTTTGCGCAGCCACCAGCCCAGCGCCAGCAGGGCCAAGGCCGCTGCAGCGACGCCGGCGTAACGCAATTCGATCGGCACAACCATGCCTTCGGTGGCATAGCGCAACAAAAAGGCCAGCCCGAAGAACAACAGCACCACGCCGACCCGCAGCACGGTGTTGCCACCGAACAGCCAGTTGCGCGCAGCGCTGATACCGCGCTCGATCAGGTTCGGGCCACGGGGTTCGGCAGGTTGTGCAGGTGTAGCTGGCTCGTCGGTGACGGCATCCAGATGCCAGACATCGGCCGGCAGCGGCTGACTGGTTTCGCTGGCAACGACAGAGATCGGTTCGAGTTCGGGTGGCAGTTCCCAGACCAGATCCGGCGTGACGGCGGGTGCCGGTTCGGCGACGATGACGGGTTCGACGACCGGTTCCACGCCTGCTGCTGGCACCGCGTGAGAGGGGGAGCCTTCCAGCAGATACAGGCGCTGAGCGACGCCTTGCAAAGCCGCTTTTGTCTGTTCAAGTTGGCGCTGTTGCTCTGCAGCCTGCGAGCCAAGCCGGGCGATGCGCAGCGTCTGCCCGATCACAAGCCCGAGCAGTGCACCCAGCAACGCGGCGCTGAACGACTCGTCGAGCAGCCAGCCGAGCAGCAGCCCGATCAACATGAACATCCATTGCATGGTCGATATCCCTAAGCAGCCCGAGGCGGGGCGAGTCCGGCGATTGCTTCAGTCTAGGCACAAACCCATGTAGGAGTGAGCCTGCTCGCGATAGCGGTTTGTCAGTCAACGAAGCTGTTGAATGTGACGGCGCTATCGCGAGCAGGCTCACTTCTACATTCGATCAGTGGTGGCTGAACAGCCCGGTAACCGGCGCTCAGTATATCGATCCGGCCCAACAAACGTTGGGCCTTGCGCACATTTGTTGCCGAAAGTTACTCCAGTGCCTTCCAGATATCCGTGGCGTACTCGCGAATCGTCCGGTCGGACGAGAACCAGCCCATGCGTGCCGTGTTGAGCACTGCCGAGCGCCACCAGTTGTTGGAATCGTGCCAGTGCGCGTCGACGCGCTTTTGCGCTTCCCAGTAGGAATCGAAGTCGGCGCAGACCAGGAAGCGGTCGTAGTCCACCAGCGAATCGATCAGCCCGGTATAGCGCGACGTATCGTCCGGCGAGAACACGCCGCTACGGATCGCTTGCAACACATCGTTCAGACGATGCGACGCGGCGATGTCCGGTACGGCGCTGAACTCGTGGTTCTGCTTGCGCGCCTCAACCTGCTGCGCGCTGAGGCCGAAGATGAACATGTGCTCGGCGCCGATGCGCTCGCACATTTCCACGTTGGCGCCGTCGAGGGTGCCGATGGTCAGCGCACCGTTGAGGCCGAACTTCATGTTACTGGTGCCCGAAGCTTCGAAGCCGGCCGTGGAAATCTGCTCGGACAAGTCCGCCGCCGGAATGATGCTCTCTGCCAGGCTGACGTTGTAGTTGGGCAGGAATACCACCTTCAGCAGGCCACGCACGGTCGGGTCGTTGTTCACCACCCGGGCGATGTCGTTGGTCAGCTTGATGATCAGTTTGGCCTGGTGATAACTGGCCGCCGCTTTACCGGCGAAGATTTTCACCCGTGGTACCCAGTCGACTTCAGGCTCGGCGCGGATCGCCTGATACAGCGCCACGGTGTGCATCAGGTTGAGCAACTGGCGCTTGTATTCGTGGATCCGCTTGACCTGCACGTCGAACATCGCCGCCGGATTGACCGCAATCCCCAGCCGCTCGTGAATCAAGTAGGCCAAGGCCTTTTTGCTGTGCAGACGCTGTTCGGCGAAGGCTTTGCGGAAGGCGGGTTGCTCGGCGAACGGTTCGAGGTCGAGCAAGCGCTCTTCCGGGTTATCCAGCACCTCCGGGCCGAGGGAGTCGACCAGCATCGAGGTCAGCTCGGAGTTGGCCTGGAACAGCCAGCGGCGAAAGGTGATGCCGTTGGTTTTGTTGTTGATCCGCTCCGGGTAGAGCTTGTGCAATTCGGCGAACACGGTCTTGCGCATCAACTGCGTGTGCAGCCCGGACACGCCGTTGACGCTGTGCGAACCGAGGAACGCGAGGTTGCCCATGCGCACCCGGCGACCGTTGTCCTCTTCGATCAGCGACACCGCGCGCAGCACATCGAAATCATGAATACCTTTGGCGCGCAGCGAGTCGATGTGCTGCGCGTTAATCAGATAAATGATCTGCATGTGCCGCGGCAGCATGCGTTCCATCAGGCCGACCGGCCAGGTTTCCAGCGCCTCGGGCAACAGCGTGTGGTTGGTATACGACAAGGTATCGACCGTGACTTGCCACGCCGCATCCCAGGCCACGTCGTAGACGTCGACCAGTTGGCGCATCAGTTCGGCGACGGCAATCGAAGGGTGAGTGTCGTTGAGCTGGATCGCTGCGTGATCGCCCAGGGTCAGCACCGAGGTGTGCATGTTGCGATGACGACGCAGCAAATCCTGCAGAGAGGCGGCGACGAAGAAGTATTCCTGACGCAGACGCAGCTCCTGCCCGGCCTCAGTGCTGTCGGCCGGGTAAAGCACGCGGGAAATACTTTCAGCACGGGCGACTTCGGCGACGGCGCCCAAGTGGTCACCGGCGTTGAAACGTTCCAGGTGCAGATCTTCCATGGCTCGCGCACGCCATAGGCGCAGGGTGTTGACGCTCGCCCCGCGCCAGCCGACCACTGGCGTGTCGTAGGCAATCGCTCGTACGGTTTCCGCAGGCGACCAGACCTGCTTGGACTTGCCACTGGCATCGGTGACGGTTTCAACACTGCCGCCGAAGCCGATGGAGTACACCACTTCCGGACGTTCGAATTCCCACGGGTTGCCGAAATCCAGCCAGTGCTCGGTCTGTTCCTGCTGCCAGCCATCGACGATGGCCTGCCGGAACAGCCCATGCTCGTAGCGAATGCCGTAGCCGTGCCCGGCGATGCCAAGGGTCGACATGCTTTCCATGAAGCACGCCGCCAGACGTCCGAGGCCACCGTTGCCGAGTGCCGCGTCGGGTTCCAGCAGGCGAATGCGTTCCAGATCGACACCCAGTTCAGTCAGTGCCTCACGGGCGACGTCGAGCAGGCCGAGATTGCTCAGGCTGTCGTAGAGCAAACGGCCGATGAGAAATTCCAGCGAGAGGTAATACACCCGCTTCTGGCCTTTGCGGTAGATCTGCCGGGTGTGGTCCATCCAGTGTTCGACCATGTGGTCGCGCGCCGCCAGGGCAATGGCTTCGAACCAGTCATGGTCGAAAGCGTGATCCGGGTCTTTACCCACTGCATAGGTGAGCTTGGTCAGGACGGCATCGCGGAATGCGGCCACCTCTGCTTCGCGAACTAGTGGTTCTTGAGTCATCGATAGGACCTCGAGCGAGCGGGGAATTGTCTGAGCCTAGACGGTCTGACCGACGGTAGAGGCGCTGGTTCGGCAGTTTTTCCGAAGTCGGTGAGATAGCCCGGCATTACCTTGGCGAGTGGGCTAATGAATGCAGGGGCCGTGCCGGACTGAATGACATTTGCGCGGCATTTGCAAAAATCTGGCGAAAGGTTGTTCAAAAATCCACCAGTCCCGGTATGATCGCGCGCCCTGATGCACACGCCTGGTAATTCCCGATGATGAAGCCCAACCTGATTGCCGCCGCCGAGATCGACCGTCTCGATACGTGGGCCAAATATTCGGCCCCGATGTGCGGCTCTTGTGTCTCCAGCTGCTGCACCCTGCCGGTCGAGGTCAAGATCAAGGACCTGGTACGCATCGGCGTGGTCGACGAGTTCGAGCTGGGCGATCCGCCAAAGAACATCGCCAAACGCCTGCAAAAGGAAGGGCTGGTCGAGCGCTTCAACCAGAAGTCGGGGATCTTCACCCTGCAGCGCATGAGCAACAACGATTGCTACTACCTGGATCGTAAGAGCCGCCTGTGCACCATTTATGACAAGCGCCCGGACACCTGCCGCAACCACCCGAAAATCGGCCCGCGTCCGGGGTATTGCGCGTACAAGCCCAAAGAAGTCGAGCGGGTGCAGAATTCGCGGTCGATCGAGAAGTTCTGACCTTTCCTGAAATTTTCGGCGCCTGTCAGGCCGCCATCGCTGGCAAGCCAGCTCCCACATTGATTGTTGCCGTACAGAAGATTCATGTGCGACGCAAAACCCTGTGGGAGCTGGCTTGCCAGCGATGAGGCCAGCACAAACACCGCACAAACCCCAGACAAACAAAAACGCCCCCGGTCTCGCGACCGGGGGCGTTTTTTTCAGCCTGGGCTAAATCTTATGCCTTGGCTTTCTTGGCAGCGCGGGTACGCTCGCTTTCGTCCAGGATCTTCTTGCGAAGACGGATGGACTTAGGCGTGACTTCGCACAGCTCGTCTTCCTGGATGTATTCCAGAGCCTGTTCCAGAGTGAAGCGAACAGGTGGTACCAGAGCGATGGTTTCGTCTTTACCCGAAGCACGCATGTTGTCGAGCTTCTTGCCTTTGGTAGGGTTCACACCCAGGTCGTTGTCGCGGCTGTTCTGACCAACGATCTGACCGTTGTAGATCTCCTGGCCGTGTTCTACGAACAGCTTGCCACGAGCCTGCAGGGTTTCCAGCGAGTAGGTCAGTGCCTTGCCGGTTTCAACCGAAACCAGAACGCCGTTCTGACGGCCGGACATGTGGCCCGACTTCACTGGAGCGTAACGATCGAAGATCGAGGTCAGGATGCCAGCACCGTTGGTCAGGGTCAGGAACTGGTTACGGAAACCGATCAGACCGCGAGCAGGGATGTTGTATTCCAGACGAACACTTCCATTGCCATCCGGCACCATGTTGCTCAGGTCGCCCTTAC
>NZ_JBIVMY010000028.1:0-1483 GCF_044753325.1 Pseudomonas sp. NPDC088414
CCAGAATCACATCACAATCACAAAAGACTACAGACATCAGCACACAGAGTTTACCAAAGTCTTAAGCACTCATGCCTACGGCAAGAAATAAACCATTGGCGCGGTGCTCGCGAGCCTCACGCTCACGTTCGGTGCTCATACGCTCGAACACGCTGCGGTTCACTTCCTTCGGCAGATCGATGGCCTTGACCCGGACATCGACCACTTCGATACCCAGCTCTTTTTCCGCCATCTTGTTCAGCGACGCGGTGATATCAGCCATCAATGCGTCACGCTCACCCGACACCACTTCGTGCAGGGTGCGCTTGCCGAACTGGTCACGCAGACCGGATTCCAGACGACGGGACAGACGCTCGTCGGCGATTTGCTTGAGGCCGGAAGTCGCGGTGTAGAAGCGCTCGGCATCTTTCACCCGCCACTTGGCGTAGGCATCGACCATCACGGCTTTCTTTTCCAGGGTCAGGAAACGCTGTGTCGGTGCATCCAGCGTCATCAGACGTGCGTCAAATTTACGCACCTGGTTAACGTAAGGCACTTTCACATGCAGGCCCGGCTGGACATCAGCCTGAACCACACGACCGAACTGCAGCAGCACCGCACGCTCGGTCTGAGCGACGATGTAGAAGCAGTTCCAGCCCACCAGCACCACGACAACGCCAACGATCAGGGCGATCAGCGATTTATTGCTCATCAGCGGGTCTCCCTTGTACGTGTCTGCGGCAGGTCAGTGACATGCGGCGTGACGTCCGTGTTTTTGCTGGCGGCAGCCGAACCGGTGACCGGTGCATTGCTGCCCGAACTGTTCTGGATCATTTTGTCCAACGGCAGGTAAAGCAGGTTGCTCTGGCCATTCTTGTTACCGGTCACGAGTACCTTGCTGGTGTTGCTGAAGACTTCCTGCATGGTGTCCAGATACAGACGCTGGCGGGTGACTTCAGGGGCCTTGCGATACTCGGCGACCAGTTTGGTAAAGCGATCCGCCTCACCCTTGGCGCGCGAGACCGTCTCGTCGCGGTAACCGTTGGCATCCTCGAGGATGCGCTGGGCCTGACCACGGGCTTCCGGCACGACGCCGTTGGCGTAGGTTTCAGCCTGGTTGCGCGAACGCTGCTCGTCTTCACGGGCGCGGATCACGTCGTCGAAGGCTTCCTGCACTTCACGCGGTGCCGCTGCGCTCTGTACGTTGACCTGGGTGACGGTGATACCGGTGCGATAGGTGTCGAGGAAACGTTGCAGACGCTCCTTGATTTCGCTGGCCATCAATTCACGACCTTCGGTCAGCACCTGATCCATGGCGGTCGAACCCACCACGTGGCGCAGGGCGCTGTCGGTCGCATGCTGCAGGCTGATTTCCGGCTGATCGACGTTCAGAACGAAGTCCTGCAGGTTGCTGATCTTGTACTGCACGGTCAGAGTTAGTTAGAGGTTGTTGTAGTGTTAGTTTTTAATCTTGTGTTTATTTGTGTTTGGTCGCTGTATCTTT
>NZ_JBIVMY010000028.1:1493-76864 GCF_044753325.1 Pseudomonas sp. NPDC088414
CCCTGCTTGGTGTAGGCAAGCTCACGCGTGACGTTCTCCATGTACTTCTTGTCGATCGGCGGGAAGTAGATGTTCAGGCCGGGGCCGACAGTCTCGTAGTACTTGCCGAAGCGCAGCACCACGGCTTGCTCCTGCTCGTCGACCACATAGACCGCGCTGTACAGCCAGACAGCCGCCAGCACCACGAGGCCGATGCCGAGCAGACCGCCGAAGCCGCCACCACTCCTGCCCGAACCACCGCCGTCATCACCACCGCGTTTCTTACCACCACCGAACAACCCGTTCAGGCTTTCCTGCAGCTTTCGGAAGGCCTCGTCGAGATCCGGTGGCCCCTTGCGGTCGCCGTTATTGCGGCGCTTGCCACCCCAAGGATCCTGATTATTCGAGTTGCCACCCGGCTCATTCCAAGCCATAGCGCTCTCCATCTGATAAAGCAAAGACGCACCCACGGCGCGCCGACCAATGCTACAGAATGCCTGCCGTTGCGGCACAACCGCTTTGCCAGGCTTTTATTGCAAAGTGTGTTGCTCGATGAATTCCATCGGCTGCAATCCTTCGCGGCTTACCAGTCGATTCAACTCGACCCGGGGCAAACGAACGGCCAGCAGGCAGATGCCTTCTTCGTCATGCTCTTCTTTCTGTACCGCACCGAGTTCGAAGAACTGCGCACGCAGTCGAGCGAACCGTTGCGGCAAGCGCAATGTGCCCACAAACAAATCACTGCCCAGCAACTCGGCAATGGCTTGTTCGAGCAGTTCCAGACCCGTGCCATCACGCGCCGACAGCCAGACCCGCTGCGGTTTGCCGTCGGCATCGCGCTGGATCTGTGGCTCAACGCCTTCAAGCAAATCGAGTTTGTTGTATACCTCAAGGATCGGCAAGTCCTGGGCTCCGATCTCGCCCAGCACCACCATCACCTGCTCGATCTGCAGCATGCGATCCGGTTCGGCCGCATCGATCACGTGCAACAGCAGGTCGGAATTGCTCGACTCTTCGAGCGTAGACCGAAATGCCTCGACCAGCTTGTGCGGCAAGTGCCGAATGAAACCTACCGTGTCAGCCAGCACGATCGGCCCCAGATCGTCCAGTTCCAGACGGCGCAGGGTCGGGTCCAGGGTGGCGAACAACTGGTCGGCCGCGTACACCTCGGATTTGGTCACGTTATTGAACAGCGTGGATTTGCCGGCGTTGGTATAGCCCACCAGAGACACGGTAGGGATATCCGCACGGGAACGGCCGCGTCGCGATTGCTCGCGCTGGCTGCGCACTTTTTCCAGACGGCCCTTGATCTGACGCAGACGAACCCGCAGCAGACGCCGGTCGGTTTCGAGCTGGGTTTCACCCGGGCCACGCATGCCGATACCGCCACCCTGACGCTCAAGGTGAGTCCAGCCGCGAACCAGGCGGGTGCTCATGTGATCAAGCTGGGCCAGTTCTACCTGGAGCTTGCCTTCATGGGTACGGGCGCGCTGGGCGAAGATATCGAGAATCAGACCGGTACGGTCGATCACGCGACACTCGAAAACACGTTCGAGGTTACGTTCCTGACTGGGCGTGAGAATGTGATTGAAAATCACCAGATCGGCCTTTTCGGCATGGACCAGGTCGCGTAATTCCTCGACCTTGCCGCTGCCAATCAGGAATTTGGCGGTTGGCCGATGACGCGGTACGTTAAAAAACGCAACGGTCTCGGCGCCCGCCGAATTAGCCAATTCCTGAAACTCCTGCGGATCTTCGCGCGCCTCAGGGTCCTGACCTTCCAAGTGAACGAGGATGACTCGCTCACCACCACCGTGGCGCTCAAAGAACAAAGGAGACTCCTATCAGGCGTTACCTGGCTCAGCGTCACCTGCATCGGATTCGGTTGCGCTAGGCAGACGAATTGGACGTACTGGCACGACTGTCGAGATAGCGTGTTTGTAAACCATCTGGCTGACGGTGTTTTTCAGCAGGATAACGAACTGGTCGAACGACTCGATCGTGCCTTGCAGTTTGATACCGTTGACCAGGTAGATGGAAACCCCAACTTTCTCTTTACGTAAAGTATTCAAGTAAGGGTCTTGTAGCGAATGCCCTTTTGACATGTGCCGCACTCCTTTAAGGATTCAATAATAAAAATAGGTAATTCAGATGGCTTTGGCCGCCACACCCCCAAGGATAGACGGCAATTGCAAGGACTCAGCTCAATATGGAGATGGTCCCAAGGTATTTCAAGGCGCGTGGCAGATTGTCGCAATCAAGACTGTCCAGCCAGTGCAGTTCTTCCCAGCTGCGCAGCCAGGTGAACTGGCGCTTGGCCAATTGACGCGTGGCAATGATGCCGCGTTCCTGCATTTCAGCTAACGACAGCTTGCCATCCAGGTAGTCCCAGACTTGGCGGTAGCCTACCGCACGTATAGACGGCAACCCGGAATGCAGGTCACTTCTTTTACGCAGGGCTACGACCTCGTCGATGAACCCCTGTTCCAGCATATTTGTGAATCTTTGTTTAATGCGCTCGTGCAGTACCTGGCGATTTGCCGGAGCAATGGCCAAGTTCGCGACAGTATAGGGCAATTGTTGCCGTCCCGAAGCGGCTGCTTCAGTACTTTGCGCAGATTGTTGCTGACGCAGGGCAGTCATGCTCTGACCGCTGACCCGATAAACCTCCAGCGCCCGACTCAGGCGCTGCGGATCGTTCGGGTGAATCCGTGCTGCCGACACCGGGTCGATGATCGCCAATTGATCGTGCAGGGCTTGCCAGCCAAGCCGTGCAGCCTCTTCTTCGATCTGCGCACGGACCTCGGGATCCGCCGCCGGCATGTCCGCCAGGCCTTCAACCAACGCCTTGTAATAAAGCATGGTGCCGCCCACCAGCAGCGGAATTTTCCCGCGTGCGGTGATCTCGGCCATGGCTTGCAGGGCATCACGACGGAAATCTGCTGCCGAATAGGCTTCAGCCGGATCGAGAATGTCGATCAGCCGGTGCGGAAACTCGGCCAGTAATTCTTTGGATGGCTTGGCGGTGCCGATGTCCATGCCGCGATAGACCAGCGCCGAATCGACGCTGATCAGCTCGCACGGCAGCACCTTGGTCAGCTCGATGGCCAGGTCGGTCTTGCCCGCAGCGGTCGGGCCCATCAGGAAAATCGCTGGAGGAAGCTGGCTCATCAACGACCGCGCAGGAACAGTTTGTCCAGATCGTCCAGGCCCAATTGGGTCCAGGTCGGTCGGCCATGGTTGCATTGACCGCTGCGCTCGGTGTTTTCCATGTCACGCAGCAGACCATTCATTTCCGGCAGGGCCAGGCGCCGGTTGGCGCGGATCGCGCCGTGGCAGGCCATGGTGCCGAGCAGCTCGTTCAGGTGCGCCTGAATCCGGTCGCTGGTGCCGTATTCCATCAAGTCCGACAGCACGTCACCCACCAGCCGATTGGCCTCGGCCTGCTTGAGCAGGGCCGGAATCTGGCGGATTGCCAATGTTTCCGGGCCCAGACGCTGCAGCTCGAAGCCCAGACGCTGGAACCATGCGGCATGTTCTTCGGCGCAATCGGCTTCACGCTGACTGACCGCCAGTGACTCCGGCACCAGCAACGGCTGGCCACTGAGACCTTCGCTGGCCATGGCGATTTTCAGGCGTTCGTACATGATCCGCTCGTGCGCGGCGTGCATGTCCACCAGCACCAGCCCCTGAGCGTTCTCGGACAGAATGTAGATGCCCTTGAGCTGCGCCAGCGCGTAACCGAGCGGCGGAATATCTTCCTGACCGGCCGGCAGCGCGTTGGCATTCGCTTCCGGCAACGGCGCGAAGAACTCGCGGTAAGCGGCTTGTGCCTCGGCGGCCGGCGGCATCGCCGATTGCGGACGCGGCGTGTACTGATACTGATAAGCGCCGCCAGCACTGGCACCCGACGAAGTATTGAACGCCGGTTGCGCCTGCGGCTGCTCCAGCAGCGCGTTGGCCGCCAGACGCATTTCGCCCTGCGGGCCGAACTCGCCGGCCTCGATACCGGTTGGACGCACGACGGCAGTGGTGACAGAGCCGGCCAGTTGATCTTCCGGACGCACATCGCCCAGCGCGCGGTGCAACGTGCCATAAAGGAAGTCATGCACCATGCGCCCGTCACGGAAGCGCACTTCGTGCTTGGTCGGGTGCACGTTGACGTCTACCGCCGCCGGATCGACCTCGAAAAACAGCGCGAAGGTCGGATGACGACCGTTGAACAGCACATCGCGATAAGCCTGACGCACCGCGTGGGCCACCAGTTTGTCGCGCACCGCTCGGCCGTTCACGAAGAAATACTGCAAGTCCGCCTGACTGCGATTGAAGGTCGGCAACCCGACCCAGCCCCACAAGTGCAGGCCATTGCGCTCGATCTCGATCGGCAGCGCCTGTTCAAGGAAGCCCGAACCGCAGATCGCCGCCACACGCCGGGCGCGGGCCGCATCATCGTGGGCCTCGTGCAGGCTGAGGATGGTCTTGCCGTTGTGGCGCAGATGGAAGGCCACGTCGAAACGCGCCAGCGCCAGACGCTTGATCACTTCTTGCAGGTGATCGAATTCGGTTTTTTCGGTCTTGAGAAACTTGCGCCGCGCCGGGGTGTTGAAGAACAGATCGCGCACTTCCACCGACGTACCGACCGGATGCGCCGCCGGCTGCACCCGAGGCGCCATGTCGCGACCTTCGGTTTCGACCTGCCAGGCCTGATCGGCGTCGCGGGTGCGCGAGGTCAGGGTCAGGCGTGCCACGGAGCTGATCGACGCCAGTGCTTCACCACGAAAGCCCAGGCTCATCACCTGCTCGAGGTCTTCGAGATTGCGAATCTTGCTGGTGGCGTGACGGGCCAGCGCCAACGGCAGGTCGTCGGCGGAAATCCCGCTGCCGTCGTCACGTACCCGCAGCAGCTTGACGCCGCCCTGCTCGACATCGACGTCGATGCGCTTGGCACCGGAGTCGAGACTGTTTTCCAGCAACTCCTTGATCACCGAAGCCGGGCGCTCGACCACCTCGCCGGCGGCGATCTGGTTCGCCAGCCGCGGGCTGAGCAGTTCGATGCGTGCGGCGTTCAACACCTGGTTCATTCTTTGGACGCCAGTTCGGTGCCGGGAATGGTCAGGTGCTGGCCGATCTTCAGCTCATCGCTACTCAGATTGTTGGCACTGCGCAGCGTCGCGAGGGACACCTGATAACGCACGGCGATCATCGCCAGCGTCTCGCCCGGACTCACGCGGTGATCGCGCGGCCCCTGGGCAATCTTGCCGGAGTCACGCAGCCAGGCTATGTAAGTGCCCGGTGGCGGGTTCTGCTGGAAGAACTGGCGCACGCCGCTGCTGATCGAACGCGCCAGCGCCTGCTGGTGGCTTGAAGCCGAGAGTTTGTTCGCTTCGTTGGCGTTGGAGATAAATCCGGTTTCGACGAGGATCGACGGGATGTCCGGCGACTTCAATACCATGAACCCGGCCTGCTCCACGCGCTGTTTGTGCAGCGGGGTCACGCGACCAATGTTGGTCAGGACTTTCTGGCCGACGTTGAGGCTGGAAGTCAGCGATGCGGTCATCGACAGATCGAGGAGCACGCCGGCGAGCATGCGATCCTTGTCGTCGAGGCTGACGTTGCCGGCACCACCGATCAGGTCGGAACGGTTTTCGCTGTCGGCCAGCCAACGGGCGGTCTCGGATGTCGCGCCGCGATCAGACAGGGCAAACACCGAGGCGCCGAAGGCTGCCGCGGACGGTGCGGCGTCGGCGTGGATCGAAACAAACAGGTCGGCGCCCTTCTTGCGGGCGATTTCGGTACGGCCGCGCAACGGGATGAAGTAGTCACCGGTACGGGTCAGCTCGGCGCGGAAGCCTTTCATGCCATTGACCTGACGCTGCAGCTCGCGGGCGATCTGCAGCACCACGTCTTTCTCACGCTGGCCACGCGAGCCGGATGCACCCGGGTCTTCGCCGCCGTGACCGGCGTCGATCACCACAATGATGTCGCGCTTGCCGGCCGGGGCCGGTGGCAACTTGATCGCCGGTTCCGACGGTGTCACCGGCACTGCTGGCACGGTGGCGACTGACGGCGTCGGGGCAGGCGGCGGCGCGGCATCGGCCGGGTTGTCGAACAGGTCGACCACCAGACGGTTGCCGTATTGCGCGTTCGGCGCCAGCGAGAAACTTTTCGGGGTGACGGCTTTTTTCAGGTCGATGACCACCCGCAGGTCGGTCGGCGTACGTTGGGCCGAGCGCATCGCGGTGATCGGCGTGTTAGCAGTCGAGACCTTTAACGGCGCCCCCAGGGTGGCGCCATTGATGTCGATCACCAGCCGATCCGGTGCGGTCAGGGTGAAGACGCTGTGCTGCACCGGACCGCTCAGGTCGAAGACCAGTCGCGTGTTGTCCGGCGCCCGCCACAGGCGCACGCTGTTGACCTTTGTCTCGGCCACAGCGTTGACGGTCACTGCCATCAACATCAGTCCAACGGCAGCCACCAACGCGCGAAAGCGCATACCTAACCCCATCATCTAATTGGATTCCAATGCCAAAGCGGCACACCAGGCCTCGCCACGCGAGCCCTGGGATAAAATTTTCAGCGAACGCCCGCTGTCTTGCGGGCTAATGGTAATGGTCAGGTCAGGCTTTGGCAAAAAGCCTGCACCTTTATCGGGCCACTCGATCAGGCACAGGGCGTCGTCTTCGAAATAGTCGCGGATGCCGAGAAACTCCAGCTCCTCCGGATCGACCAGACGATACAGGTCGAAGTGGAAGGCACGGACGTCGCCGATCTCGTAGGGTTCGACCAGGGTGAAGGTCGGACTTTTTACCGCGCCGACATGCCCCAAGCCCCGAATGATGCCCCGAGACAGGGTGGTTTTGCCCATGCCCAGATTGCCTTCCAGGAAAATCAGGCCGTGGCCCCGGGTAACGCGGGCGATCCGTGCGCCAAAGTCGCTCATAGCCTGTTCATCGGCCAGGTACAGGGTTACTTCAGACACGGTGCATGCTCCTCCAACAACTGACGAATGACTGGAATCAGATCACTGGCCGCCAGTCCACGGCCGAATTTACCTTGTTGCGCGCCGGCATTGGCGTGCAGCCAGACTGCCAGGCAGGCGGCATCGAAGCCGTCCATGCCCTGAGCCAGCAAAGCGCCGACCAATCCCGCGAGCACATCGCCCAGGCCAGCAGTGGCCATGGCCGGATGGCCCTGATGACACAGCGCCAGACGCCCATCAGGATGAGCGATCAGGCTGCCGGCGCCTTTCAGCACGACGACAGCCGAGTATTTTTTGCTCAATGCCCGCGCGGCGGCCGGGCGATCTGCCTGCACCTCAGCGGTACTGACGCCCAACAGGCGCGCTGCTTCGCCCGGATGCGGCGTGATCACGCAATCCTTGGGCAGGCTGACAAAACCACTTGCCAGCAGATTCAACGCGTCGGCGTCCCATACCTGCGGCAGCGGCGCATTGGCGGCAGCGGACAACAGCGCCCGGCCCCAGCTCGCCTGCCCGAGACCCGGGCCAACCACCAGCACGGAAGCCTTTTCCAGCAGCCCCATCAACTGATTGGCCGACGACGTGCCGAGCACCATGACTTCCGGCATCCGCGTCAGCGCTGCCGGGACATGTTCCGCACGAGTTGCCAGCGACACCATTCCGGCGCCGCTGCGCAAGGCCGTTTCGCTACTGAGCAGAATCGCCCCGCCAAAACCCTGATCGCCGCCGATCAGCAGCAAGTGCCCGAAGCGCCCTTTGTGTGCAGCGGGCGCACGCGGGGCCAGTCGTGGAAGATTAGCCGCCGTGAGACGCAGAGCGCTGACAGGAATGTCACGGTAGATGTCGGCGGCGGCTTGCAGATCGTTAAACACCAACGCCCCGACCTGATCCGCCGCATCCCCGGTGAACAGGCCGAGCTTCAAGCCGATAAAGGTCACGGTAAGGTCGGCATGAACCGCAACGCCGAGGACATGCCCGGTATCGGCAGACAGTCCGGAAGGAATATCCACCGCTACTATCGGCAGGCCACTGGCATTGATCGCCTTGATCGCAGCGGCATACGGCTCACGGACATCGCCGGCCAGCCCGGTGCCGAGCAAAGCATCGACGATAACGCCGCGCAACTCGCTTTGGGCGGTCCAGCCCTGCACGGCGACGCCATCGCTCAGCGCCTGCGCATGGACCTGCGCGGCGTCGCCCTGCAAGCGTTGTGGATCACCGACGGCCAGCACTCGCACCGCCCAACCGGCCCGGTGCGCCAGCGCGGCGATCAGAAAACCATCACCGGCGTTGTTGCCATGCCCGGCAAGTACAGTCATTTCGTTCGCCGACGGCCACTGCCGCACCAAGGCGCGCCAGGTCGCGTGCGCGGCGCGCTGCATCAATTCGAAGCCCGGCGTGCCCGCAGCGATCAGCCGCGCATCGAGTGCTCGCACCTGCGCAGCGCCATACAGCGCGTCGGGTAATTGATCTTTCGTGTGCGGCATGCGTCTTCAGGCTCCGATGTCTGGCAGAATTATACGCACCTCAGCTCCGGTTTCTCTCGCCTCATGTCCGCCATCACCACAGATCTGCCCGCCCTCGCCCAATCGATCAAGGATTGGGGCCGCGAACTGGGCTTCCAGCAAGTCGGCATCAGCGGTCTGGACCTGGCCGAGCATGAGCAGCACCTGGAGCGCTGGCTCGCCGCCGGCTACCACGGCGAGATGGATTACATGGGCGCCCATGGCAGCAAACGCTCGCATCCGGAGGAACTGGTTCCCGGTACGTTGCGCGTGGTTTCGCTGCGCATGGACTACCTGCCCGGCGACACGCAAATGGCGCAAATGCTCGCGCAACCGGAGAAAGCCTACGTTTCGCGTTATGCCTTGGGCCGCGATTACCACAAATTGATCCGTAAACGTGTGCAGCAATTGGCCGACAAGATTCAATCGGAGATCGGCCCGTTCGGTTTCCGTGCCTTCGTCGACAGCGCCCCGGTGCTGGAAAAAGCCATCGCCGAGCAGGCCGGGCTGGGCTGGATCGGCAAAAACACCCTGGTACTGAACCGCAAGGCCGGCAGTTATTTCTTCCTGAGCGAACTGTTTGTCGATCTGCCGCTGCCGGTGGACGAACCGCACAGCACCGAACATTGCGGGCGCTGCACGGCGTGCCTAGACATCTGCCCGACCAACGCATTCGTCGGCCCGTATGTGCTGGACGCCCGGCGCTGCATCTCGTACCTGACCATCGAGCTGAAAAACGCCATCCCCGAAGACCTGCGCCCGCTGATCGGCAACCGCGTATTCGGCTGCGACGACTGCCAGATCGTCTGCCCATGGAACCGCTTCGCCCGGCCATCCGGGGAAAGCGATTTCAAGCCACGGCACAACCTGGACAACGCCGAACTGGCCGAGCTGTTTCTGTGGGACGAGGACAAGTTTCTCAGCAGCACCGAAGGTTCGCCGCTGCGCCGCGCCGGTTATGAGCGTTGGTTGCGCAATCTGGCGGTCGGGCTGGGCAACGCGCCGTCGAGCATTCCGGTGCTGGAGGCCTTGAAGGCGCGCCGTGACTACCCATCAGAGCTGGTGCGTGAACATGTTGAGTGGGCGCTGAAACAGCACGCTGAACGCCGTAATTGAGGCTATGCCGGCTTTCTCCACTTGGCTGTGCGCCCCTTACCTGTCGGCTCAATCAGCCCTTCTGCTTTCAGTGATCGTAAAACCAGGCGCACTGTATCGCGACTGACTCCCGGACAGGACTCTTCAATTTCCGAGATGGAAAAAGGGAGGACTCGCTTCAAGGCTTCGTCTCTGATTCGGTCGCTTTTACCACCTCGACGCTTCTCAATCGTACCCACTCGCTCTTCGAACTCTTTGTACGCTCTAAGCAATGCCCCCCAAAAATAATCCATCCATGGCCGAACATCATGCGTGCCCTCGTGCCATCCCTGAGAACTCAGTTCGAGTGTTGCGTAATAGCCCTCCTTTGACTCCTCGAATATCCGTTCAAGACTGATAAATCGCCCAACTCGGTAATCAAATTGATAGAGCAGCAGCAATGTCAGCAGACGAGCGACGCGACCATTTCCGTCAGAGAAGGGGTGTATGCAAAGGAAGTCGAGGACCGTAAGCGGCACTAAAACCAACGGGTCAGCCAGATTCAATGCCAGCGCCCGGTGGTAATGCCCCAGGGTTTCAGTCACCGCAATAGGGGTCATATGAGCAGGAACAGGTTGGAAGCGAATCCGCGATGAACCATCGGCATGACGCTCGATGATGTCGTTGTTCATCGCCTTCCATTCACCACCATCCTGAGGTAGATAGCGGTAAAGAAGACTGTGTAATTGTCTAAGAACACCTTCGGAAAATGGCATCCCATCGGCAGATTCATGGATGAGTGACAGTGCGTCCCGATAGCCAGCAATTTCCTGTTCGGATCGGCTCTTGGGATCAGTGTTTTTGCTCATCAGTGACTTCAGCCGCGCTGGCGCGACAGTTACACCCTCCAGTCGGTTAGATGACTCCGTGGATTCGATTACGGCTATCTGCGTAAGCCCTTGGAGGACCTGCGGCGATTGAGCAACGAACAGTTGTTGCTTACCCCGAAACTCTCCCAATGCACGAAGCGTCGCAATCTGAAGACCGTCGAAGCGCAAGGCGTCAAGAAATTCCGGGGTGAGTGAGTGCATGATTCAGGCAGCCGTCTAAATGAGGTAAAAAGACTTAAATAGGGTATTTCATGACAAAATACCCCTTTTAGGCTTTATTTTTTACCCTATTTAGAGGCGCAGCATCTATTCAACATTCCCGACAGAATATTTCCACGCGCCCGCCAGCGTGACGTCAAGGTGCGTCGTTATAAACGAACTTGGGCATTTCCCAGTGGAAACGAATGGCCAGCAACCGCAACAGAAAACCGCCGAACAGGGTAATCAGAATCGCCTGTTCGCTCGGCACATTCAGGTACAGGCAGAGCATGTAGCACCACGCGGCGGCGAACGAGACGCTGGCGTACAGTTCGCGGCGGAAGATCAGCGGGATGTCGTTGCAGAAGATGTCGCGCAGGATGCCGCCGAAGACGCCGGTGATCACACCGCTGACCGAGGCCACCAGCATGCCGTGGCCCATTTCCAGAGCGGTCATGCAGCCGATCAGGGTAAACGCCACCAGACCGACCGCATCGAGCACCAGAAACAATGAGCGCAGGTGACGCATCCAGCGTGCGGTGAATACAGTGAGCATAGCGGCGGCCGAGGTCAGCACCAGGTATTCCGGGTGCTTGACCCACGTCAGCGGATAATGCCCCAGCAACACGTCACGTACCGAACCGCCGCCCAATGCCGTGACGCAGGCGATCAACACCACCCCGAACCAGTCCATGCCGCGCCGCCCGGCAGACAGCGCGCCGGTCATGGCTTCAGCGGTAATGGCGATCAGATAGAGCATCAGCAACATGGCGGCGGTCCTGGCAGGAAGGCGCGCAGTCTAGCCATTTCAGCGCCGCACCAGAAGGGGGCGCGCTCCGGGATGCATTTCTGACTTGAATCTTACGGGACTCTGACGCCCTCTTCGCGAGCAAGCCCGCTCCCACAGGGGGAACGCATTCCAAATTGTGGGAGCGGGCTTGCTCGCGAAGACGTCAGGGCAGACACCCCTCAATCAGAACTTGATGAAATGCTTGCGGTAGTGCTGCAGCTCGGCGATCGACTCGCGGATGTCGTCCAGCGCCAGGTGAGTGCTGCCCTTCTTGAAGCTGTCGCGCACGTCCGGTGCCCAGCGTGCGGCCAGCTCTTTGAGCGTCGACACGTCGAGGTTGCGGTAGTGGAAGTAGCTTTCCAGCCCTTTCATGTGCGTATAAAGGAAGCGACGGTCCTGGCAGATGCTGTTGCCGCAGATCGGCGACTTGCCTTTCGGTACCCATTTTTCCAGGAAAGCGATGGTTTCGGCCTCGGCCTCGGCCATGCTGATGCGGCTGTCACGCACGCGCTGGGTCAGGCCCGAGTTGCCGTGGGTGCGGGTGTTCCACTCGTCCATGCGGGCGAGCACTTCGTCACTGTGGTGAATGGCGATCACCGGGCCTTCGGCCAGGGTGTTCAGGTCACTGTCGGTGACGATGGTGGCCATTTCGATGATGACGTCGTTTTCCGGATCCAGACCGGTCATTTCCAGGTCGATCCAGATCAGGTTCTGCGGGTTTTGCATATTCGGGCTCCTAGGCAATGCTGCGCAGTTTAGCCTAGGCCGGTGCCCGGGCGTGCTAAACTCGCGGCCGTTTTACCTAATCGCTGCATTCTTCAGACGGAACACCCATGGCCAAACGCCAACTCAATCGTCGTCAAAACTGGCGCATCGAAAAGATTCAGGGCGAGCGCGCCGCGCGCGCCGCCAAACGCGAGTCCTCGGCGGTCGAAGCCCTCGAGGGCGGCGATCTGGGCCCTGAGCAACACGGCCTGGTGATCGCCCACTTCGGTGTGCAGGTCGAGGTCGAGGCCGTGGACGGCGAAATGGCCGGCCAGGTCTTCCGTTGCCACCTGCGCGCCAACCTGCCGGCGCTGGTGACCGGTGATCGGGTGGTCTGGCGTGCCGGCAACCAGGGCATCGGGGTGATCGTCGCGCAACTGCCGCGCACCACCGAACTGTGCCGCCCGGACAGCCGTGGCCAGCTCAAGCCGGTGGCGGCCAACGTCGACATGATCGTCATCGTCTTCGCGCCACTGCCCGAGCCGCACGCCAACCTGATTGACCGCTATCTGGTCGCCGCCGAACACGCCGGCATCCGCCCGTTGCTGCTGCTGAACAAATTCGACCTGATCGACGAGCAGAACGCCCCGGCGCTCAATGCCCTGCTGGCGGTGTACCGCACGCTGGGTTATCCGGTGCTGGAAGTCTCGGCGCATCACGGCAACGGCATGGAGCAGTTGCAGAAGCAGCTCGACGGGCGCATCAGCGTATTCGTCGGCCAGTCCGGCGTCGGCAAGTCGTCGCTGGTCAACAGCCTGCTGCCGGAAGTCGAAACCCGTGTCGGCCCGTTGTCGGAGTTGTCCGGTCAGGGCACGCACACCACGACCACCGCGCGCCTGTTCCACTTCCCAGGCGGCGGCGAGTTGATCGACTCCCCGGGTATCCGCGAATTCGGCCTGGGCCACGTCAGCCGCGCCGACGTCGAAGCCGGTTTCATCGAGTTCAACGACCTGCTCGGCACTTGCCGCTTCCGCGACTGCAAGCATGATCGCGAACCCGGTTGTGCTCTGCTCAAGGCCCTGGAAGACGGCCGCGTGCAGCAGCAGCGGATGAACAGCTACCGCTCGATCATCGCCAGCCTGCCGGAAAACGGCTACTAAACATCTGCACCGGCAGCCCCTCGCCCGGGGGCTGCCGGATGTCGGACCACGCCTGACACATCCCCCGACCGTTTAAACGTCAGACCTGTCTGACAGGCTCGCTCGCGCCTGCTTGCAGGACATTTCTGTTTCCGCGCGCAGACCTTGCGGGTGCCTTCCAGATGCCTAGATTGGGTTGTTCCTTCGCACCTTCGCGACCTTCGAGGAACCCCATGCAGACCTACCATTTGTTCATCAGCCATTCGTGGAACTACTCCCACGCTCACGACAATCTGGTACGCCTGCTCGGCGCCAGACCGGATTTCAGTTTCAAGAATTTTTCCGTGCCGCCGCACAACCCGATCATGGGCGCGCAGACCGACAAGCAGCTCGAAGAAGCCATCGAAAACAAGATCCGTCCGTGCTCGGCGGTGCTGATCATGGCCGGGATGTATTCGACTTACAGCAAATGGATCAATAAGGAAATCGAGATCGCCAAGCGCATGGGCAAAGTGATCATCGCGATCAAACCGTTCGGTGCCGAGCGTATTTCCACGGTAGTACGTGAAGCGGCGCACGCCGAATGCGCGTGGAACACCAACAGCATCATCGGTGCGATCCGTCAGCACACGGTGGTGTAACCATGCGCAAGGGACTGTTTATCGGCATCAACCACTACTCGCACGTTTCGCCCTTGAGCGGTTGCTGCAACGACGCCATGGCCATGGCGTCCGTGTTGAAGACCGACGCCAATGGCGATCCCAACTTCAAGAACGTGGTGCTGACCTCGGCTGAAGACGACCTCGGCCGAGGCAAGCTCGAAGACCAGATTCGCGAGCTGTTCTCCGGCGACTGCAACGTCGCGCTGCTGTACTTCGCCGGGCACGGCGGCTTCGACAGCGACAACGATGAAGGCATGCTCCTGCCGCAGGACTATCGCAGCACCAAGGACGGCATCCGCATCAGCGACATCCTCAACTGGGCCGCCAAAGCCACGAAAATCAAAAACAAAGTGATCATCCTCGACTGCTGCCAGAGCGGCGCGGCCGGCGAAGTGCGCGCCTTGCGCAGCGAAAGCAGCGTGGTCGGCGAAGGCATGACCATCCTGACGGCCTGCAAAAAGGAAGAGCCGGCCATGGAAGGCGCGCACCACGGCGTGTTCACCGGTTTGCTGTTGCAGGCCCTGCACGGCGGTGCGGCGAACATTCTCGGCAAGATCACTCCGGGCAGCCTGTACTCCTTCGTCGACAATGCGCTCGACGCTTGGGAGCAGCGCCCGGTGTTCAAGACCAACGTCTCGCAGTTCATCTCCCTGCGCGAAGTTTCGCCGCTGATCCCCAAGGAGATCCTGCGCAAACTGCCGGAATGGTTCGCCGAAGCCGAATCGACGTTCCGCCTCGCCCCCAGCTACGAACCCACCGAAGCGACGTTCGACCCGGAACACGGCGAGGTCTTCGCCCAGCTGCAAAAGTGCAATCGCCACAGCCTGATCGAACCGGTCGATGCCGAACACATGTATTACGCAGCCATTCATTCCACTGGCTGCCGCCTTACGGCGCTCGGCGCCTATTACCGTGAACTCGCCCTCAAAGGACACTTCTGATGCCCGTATTCATCAGCTACCGCCATATAGATCGCCCGCAGGCCATGGCGATCAATGCGCAATTGATGCAGGCCAACATCAAGACTTACCTCGATGTGCTCGACCCGGAATCGCAGACCACCGACGACATCACCGGGGTGATCACGCGCAATATCACCGAATGCACGCACCTGCTGGCGGTGGTGTCGGAGAAGACCGCGTTGTCGTGGTGGGTGCCGTTCGAAATCGGCGAAGCGACGATCAGCAACCGGCGGATCTGCTCGTTCCGCACCGGGCAGGCAAAGCTGCCGGAGTATCTGGACAAGTGGCCGAAACTGAGCACGGCCAGTGATCTGAATTTCTTCATCGATGCCTATCGCGAAGAGGTCTCGAGCAAGCGCTCGATAGCGCTGGATTCGAGCAACGAATCCTTCAGTGGCACCTATAAGCGCAACGCCGATCTTTTCCATGAACAACTGAAAAACCGGATTCGGCGCGGTTTCTGAGGCCAATCGACAGCCACAAAAAAGCCGACATCACTGTCGGCTTTTTTGTTGGTCACTGCTTCGGCGCGGGGGCCGGTGCAGCGGCGGGCGGAGCTGTTGGCGCTGGCGCCGCAGCCCCCGGCGCGGCCGGTTTCGGTGCGGCGTCGTCGAACAGGTTCAAACGTTCGCGCAACTCATGGGCCGGCACCGGTTGCTGATCCGCCGGCAGCGCGTTCGGATCGACCGGCGTCGCCGGAGCGGCGCCGTTCTGACCTTCGGCGGCAGGCTTGGCCGCATCGGCACCTTGCGAACCTTCGATGGCGGCCTGGGCCTTTTTGGTCAGGACCACGATGTCGATGCGGCGGTTGACCGGGTTGAACGGGTTTTCCTTGTCGAACAGCGCCGACGAGGCATAACCGACAACCCGCGCCACTTGCCCGTCCGGATAGCTGCCGGCAACCAGTGCACGCCGCGCAGCGTTGGCACGGTTGGCCGAAAGCTCCCAGTTGCCGAAATCGCCGGTGCCGGTGTACGGCTTGGCGTCGGTGTGGCCGCTGATACTGATCTTGTTCGGCACCGCTTTGATGGTGTCGGCCATGGCCAGCAGGATGTCTTCGAAGTACGGCTTCAGACGTGCCGAGCCCGAGTCGAACATCGGCCGGTTTTCGG
Organism: Pseudomonas sp. NPDC088414; assembly: GCF_044753325.1. Taxonomy (NCBI): domain Bacteria; kingdom Pseudomonadati; phylum Pseudomonadota; class Gammaproteobacteria; order Pseudomonadales; family Pseudomonadaceae; genus Pseudomonas; species Pseudomonas sp. NPDC088414. The sequence continues at coordinate 17,489 of NZ_JBIVMY010000028.1, forward strand.
CGTCCATGATCTGGATGCGCAAGCCGTTCGGGGTGATCTCGAACAGGATCTGATCCTTGAACTTCTGCAGTTGCGGGTTCTCGTCGACCTTGTTCTGCAGTTCTTGCAGCAACAGCTCCAGGCGTTCTTTCTCGACCTGCTCGGCCATGCCTTCGACCTGCTCGGTGTCGACCGTGACCTTGTCCGGTTGCGGCTGGGATTTCACCTCAGGATTGAGGGTGTTTTCCGGGGCCAGGGTCGGTGTGCCGCCCAGATCGATGATGTACGGCGTACCGCTTTCGGAGAAGCCGACCGGATCCTTGAAGTAACCGGCGATGGCGATCTTCTGCTCGGGCGTTGCGGTGGACAGCAGCCACAACACCAGGAAGAACGCCATCATCGCCGTGGCGAAGTCGGCGAAGGCGATTTTCCACGCCCCGCCGTGATGCCCACCGGCTATGCGCTTGACGCGCTTGATGATTATCGGCTGATTATTTTCCATGGCTTAGCGACCGCGAACGGCTTGTTCCAGCTCGGCAAAGCTTGGACGGTGCGCCGGGTACAGAACCTTGCGCCCGAATTCCACCGCCAGCGATGGCGGCATGCCGGAAGCCGAAGCCACCAGCGAGGCCTTGATGGCTTCATAGACGTTCAGTTCTTCCTTGGCATCGTGCGCCAGGGAATGCGCCAACGGCCCGAAGAAGCCGTAGGCCGCGAGAATACCGAAGAAGGTACCGACCAGTGCCGCACCGACGTGCAGACCGATGGATTTCTGATCGCCCTCACCCAGCGACGCCATGGTCACCACGATACCCAGTACCGCCGCGACGATACCGAAACCGGGCATGGCGTCGGCAATGCCGTTCACCGCATGGGACGGATGCTCGAGGTCTTCCTTGAGGCTGTAGAGTTCCATGTCGAACAGGCCTTCCAGCTCATGCGGAGCCATGTTGCCGGAGGACATGATGCGCAGGTAATCGCAGATGAACGCGGTCATGCGCTCGTCTTTGAGCACGGCCGGGTACTTGGCGAAGATCGGGCTCGCGGCGGCGTCTTCGATGTCGCCTTCGATGGCCATCATGCCTTCGCGGCGGCTCTTGTTGAGGATCTCGTAGATCAGGCCGAGCACTTCCAGATAGAACGTGTGGCTGAAGCGCGAGCTGAACATGCTCAGGGATTTCTTGAGCACGTGCATCGTCATGTAACCGGGGTTGGCCTGCAGGAATGCACCGAGGGCCGCACCACCGATGATCATCACCTCGAAGGGCTGGATCAGGGCGGCAATTTTGCCGTGGGAGAGCACGTATCCGCCGAGCACGCTCGCGAATACGACGATGATGCCGATAATTTTAGCCATAGGTAGAAAGTACTTATTTAAGTCGGGTTCAAGGTCATATTCGGAAGTTAAAAAATCTCTTCTTCTACTTATCGGCAAAACTGCGCCAGACTATAGCCAGTTCAGGCGAAAAGCCAATTTAGCCCATGCCGGGCGCGTCTACAGTCAGTGAAGATCTCGTCCAGACATGGCTAATGAAACGAACGTCCCACACGCAAAACCGACTACGCTCGAGGGCTGGGTCAAACTGCTCGATGGCGTGCGCCTGCCCGTGCCGCAAGAGGCGCACGACAAGGTGTGCCGGGCCATCCGTGACAACCGCAGCTCGCTGCGCGACATCGCCGACCTGATGCAGGACAGCCCGGCGCTGGCCTTGAGCATCATCCGTGAGGCCAATCGTCACACCCTCGGCACGATGACCGCGCCGGCGGAAAATCTTGAAGTCGCGATCAACCGTCTCGGCCTGGCACGGACTGAAGAATTGCTCGCGCGTCTGCCCGTCCAACCGCAGATGCAGATCCCCAAGGCGCTGCGCCAACTGCAAATGATCAGTCAGCACGCGACGCAACAGGCCAACGGTTTTTTCGCCAGTCGCCTGGCGCGCCTGTGGCAGGACATTCACTGGGGCAGCCTGCTGTTTCTCTCGCCGCTGTGGCCGCTGGCGCTGACGTTTCCCGAACTGCTCGAAGAGTGGGAGCTGCGGGTTATCCACAAGGGCGAATCGGCGCGCACGGTCGAGAAGCAACTGTTTGGCGTACGCCTGCTGAGGATCGCCGAGGCGCTGGTGCAGGTCTGGCACCTGCCGATCTGGGTGCAGCAAGGCTATAAGCTGCTGCTCAGCGAACAGCGCGAACTGGTGAAAGTACTGCGCATCGCCCGCGACAGTGAACATCCGCTGCGCCAGCAGAATCGCCTCGACGACGATCCGACCCTGCGCCGCTGGCTCAATCAACCGGCCAACACCGTGTTGCTGGCCAACGGTCTGGCGCTGTCGGCGCAACAGGCCTGGGACAGCCCGCACAGTGAACGCTGGCAGTACCTGACCAGCCTTTATCTGCAGATCTCGATGGACGAAGTGCAGCAGCAGTTGCACCAGCAAGCCGCCAACAGTGCGCGCCAGCATGCCATGCCCGATCTGTGGCACCCGGCCGTTTCATTATTATGGCCGTGGGGCACCCATCGCTTGCCGGCCGGGATGCTGCCGGCGGCGGCGCCGAATGCCGAGGATCTGACTCAATGGCGCCGGCAATGCGCCGAACTGCTGGCCGAGCCGAGCCGCTTCACCAATGCCATGAGCCTGACCGTCGCCGCCCGTGATGCGCTGGTCGCCAGCGGCATGCGTCGGGTGATGCTTCTGATGGCCGACCGCACGCAATCGAATCTGCGCGTGCACCAGACCTTCGGCCTGCCGAAGGAAGCCGCCGCGCTGAACTTCGTCGTCAGTCATAGCAAAGTCTTGCAGCGCCTGCTCGCACAACAGGCACAGGTGCGGATCAACCCCGAGAACAACGCACAATTTTCCGCATTGTTGCCGCCGGGCCTGCGTTCGCTGTTCCGGGGCGAGCATCTGTTCCTGCGCTCGCTGGTCAATAACGGTCGGGTGATCATGATCGTCGTGGCCGACCAGGGCGGTGGGCCGTTCGCCGACATCACCGTGCAGGCGTTCGGCAAAACCGCGCAGTGCATCGAAAAGGCCCTGCACAGCTTTAGCAGCCGTGGCCGATGAGGCTGCGCTACAATCCCCCCCTTTGTGCTCTGGAGACCTCACATGTCTGACTTCTCTGGCTTGCCGCTCGTCATCGAGCCGAGCGACCTGCTCCCGCGTCTCGATTCCCCTGAACTGATTCTGGTGGATCTGACCAGCCCTGCCCGTTATGCCGAAGGTCACCTTCCCGGCGCACGCTTTGTCGATCCCAAGCGCACCCAGCTTGGCCAGCCCCCGGCGCCGGGGCTGATGCCGCCCAAAGACAAGCTCGAAGAGTTGTTCGGTGAGCTGGGCCATCGCCCGGACGTGGTCTACGTGGTCTACGACGACGAAGGCGGCGGCTGGGCCGGGCGCTTCATCTGGCTGCTCGACGTGATCGGTCACGACAAGTATCACTATCTCGACGGCGGTCTGCCGGCGTGGCTGGAAGCCGGCATGCCGATGTCGATCCAGATTCCTCCAGCGGTGGGTGGCCCGGTGGCGCTGACCCTGCACGAGGAGCCGACCGCCACTCGCGAATACCTGCAAAGCCGTCTCGGCGCCGCCGATCTGGCGATCTGGGATGCCCGTGGGCCGCTGGAATACTCGGGCGAGAAGATACTGGCCGCCAAGGGTGGACACATCCCCGGCGCGGTGAACTTCGAATGGACCGCCGGCATGGACAAGGCGCGTCAGCTGCGGATTCGCACGGACATGCCGCAGATCCTCGAGGATCTCGGGATCACCAAGGACAAAGAAATCATTACCCACTGCCAGACCCATCACCGGTCGGGCTTCACTTATCTGGTGGCCAAGTCCCTCGGTTATCCGCGGGTCAAGGGCTACGCCGGTTCCTGGGGCGAATGGGGCAACCACCCTGACACGCCTGTCGAGATTCAAGGTTCTAAGGACAACTAATGAAAGAGCGTCTGTTTATCCTCAGCCAGTACCTGCTGCCTCATCACCTGCTGTCGCGCCTGGCCGGTTGCGTCGCCGAGTGCCGCGTGCGCTGGTTCAAGAATGCCTTCACCCAGTGGTTCGCCAAGCGTTATCAGGTGGACATGTCGCAAGCGCTGGTCGAAGACCTCACCGCCTACGAGCACTTCAACGCGTTCTTCACCCGAGCCCTGAAAGACGGCGCGCGGCCACTGGATCAGACCCCGGGCGCGATCCTCAGCCCGGCCGACGGTGCAGTCAGCCAGCTCGGCCCGATCGAACACGGTCGCGTGTTCCAGGCCAAGGGCCACAGCTTCAGCGTGCTGGAACTGCTGGGCGGTGACACGGCGAATGCCGCGCCGTTCATGGGCGGCGACTTCGCCACCATTTACCTGTCGCCGAAGGATTACCACCGCGTGCACATGCCGCTGGCCGGCACCCTGCGCGAAATGGTCTATATCCCGGGCCGGATCTTCTCGGTTAACCAGACCACCGCTGAGAACGTTCCGGAGCTGTTCGCCCGCAACGAGCGCGTGGCGTGCATTTTCGACACCGAGCGCGGGCCAATGGCCGTGGTGCTGGTCGGCGCAATGATCGTCGCGTCGATTGAAACCGTGTGGGCTGGTCTGGTCACCCCACCGAAGCGCGAGCTGAAAACCTTCCGCTACGACGAAGCCGCCCGTGCGCCGATCCATCTGGAAAAAGGTGCTGAACTGGGGCGCTTCAAACTGGGTTCGACCGCGATCGTGCTGTTTGGTCCGGATCAGGTGAAATGGGCTGAAACACTGGTCGCCGGTTCTCCAGTGCAAATGGGCCAGGCCCTGGCATTGCCAAACGCCTGATACAAGGCGCCCCTGTAGGAGCTGCCGCAGGCTGCGATCTTTTGACTTTGTTTTTAAAAACCAGGATCAAAAGATCGCAGCCTGCGGCAGCTCCTACCGGTTGAAGGCCGACCGGTTCATTTGCTGCTATGGTTTTTGGCATGAGCCAGACCATCTCCCCACCGCTGCTGAGCGCCCCGACTCCAACGCAAACGCGCCTGTCGTTCTGCGAAGCCACCCCGCGCGACCTCAAACGCTGGATCGCCGGCCTGCCCAAGGCCAACATCGGCGAAACCGCCCGCCAGTTGTACCAAGGCCTGGGCGAACTCAACCAGTTGCTCACCCCCAGCGACAATCGCCTGCAACTGCTGGAGTTGCTGCGCCCCGAGGTGTACTTCGTCTGCCAGCATCTGGAGCGACACTTCCTGCATCAGGCGATCCTGCTCGACGATCGTTCGCGCAAGATCAGCAACCTGTGCCAGGCGCTGCAAAGTCAGTTGGCCATCGGTTACAAGCAGATCGTTCTGCGCATTGCCCCCAAGTATCACAAGGACCGAGCGGCGCTGGTCAGCCAGGCACTGCAGCGGGCCGCGCATGCACTCAAGGGGCAACTGCTGCGGGCGACGCAGCTTTACAGCCCTGCGCCCGAACATCTGTGGTTCGAGCTGCATCAGCTGTATCGCGTGGCCTGCGCCTTGCAGCTGCAACAGCGCCGGGTACATGACGATCTGGCGAGCCTGAGCAGCGAACTGAGCCTGGAACAGACCTACATCGCCGCCCTGCTGCTGGGCAGCGCCCGTTGCAATCAACTGCGGCAGAACCAGATCGCCCGGCTGGCCGAAGTGCTGGAGCCGTGGAGTGCCCTGCTCAAATTGCATCCCGGCAGTCCGCAGGATGGACTGTTCGCCATCAGCGCCGAACTGGACGCCGGCCCGCGCTACCGCAGCATGTTTCGCAAAGAACAACAGGGCGCATTGCTCGGTTTCGATCCACAACCGCTGGTGAACGTGATCGAAGCGCATTTACTGCAGCAGGAGACGTCGACGCCGTTGCCGATCCCGGCAGGACTGAGCCTCGACACCCTGCAGCATCTGCACGCCAGTTGGGGCCAGGCTGCCGAACGCAGTTTTCAGCGCACTGCCGGCCAGGGCAGCCTGACCGTGTGCGTCGGCATGAGCGCCCTGCACTTCTATCTGGGCGGCGAACGCAGCTTCAGCGAACTGCTGAAACATCCCGGCGCCCGCGCGGCCAACTTCAGCCGCGCGGTGGTCAAGGGTGAAAAGGACAGCTGGAGCAAGGCCTTCGACGCCGCACCGCAGTCTGCGGCAGACGAGTTGCTGCCCTACGAGGAAATCCAGTACGACCATCTGGGCGAAGACGAAAGCGACCCCGACAGCACGCCGAACTACCCGACCTACACGTTGCCGGTGATCAACCACAGCCCCGGTGGTTATTGCCTGGGCTGGCAAAGTGAGGTGCCGGCCGAGTTACAGGCCGGGGAAATGGTCGGGATTCAGGACAGTTCCAATCAGGGCTGGAGCATTGCGGTGGTGCGCTGGATTCGCCAGGTACGCGGCAGCGGGCCGCAAATGGGCATAGAACTGGTGGCGCCGCACGCCGAACCTTGCGGTTTGCAACTGGTGCGCTCGCGGGATGATCACAGCCACTATTTACGCGGGCTGCTATTGCCGGAGATCAGTGCCATCGACTTGCCGGCGACCTTGCTCGCCCCGCGCCTGCCGTTTCAGGAAGGCAATAAAGTGCTGATCAACACCCACGGCGAAGAACACCGCGCCGGGCTGGATCGACGGGTGGCGAGTACGCACAGTTTCAATCAGTTTGCCTATCGCTCGCTGGAGGCCGCGCAGAATGGCGGGAGCGAGGAGAATTTCGATTCGTTGTGGAAATCGCTTTGAATCCTTAAAGATACTGTGGCGAGGGAGCTTGCTCCCGCTGGACTGCGCAGCAGTCCCATTCTCTTGAATTAAAGAGTGGGGCCGCTTCGCGTCCCAGCGGGAGCAAGCTCCCTCGCCACAGGGGCCGCCTCAGGCTCAGAGCTGCCCATCGCGATCGCGGAAGCCCAACAGATACAACACGCCATCCAGCCCCAGCGTAGAGATCGCCTGCTTCGCCGACTGCTTGACCAGCGGCTTGGCGCGAAACGCCACACCCAGCCCGGCAATCGCCAGCATCGGCAGGTCATTCGCGCCATCACCCACGGCGATGGTCTGCTCCAGGCGCAAGCCTTCCTTGTGCGCCAACTCCTTCAGCAGGTCAGCCTTGCGCTGCGCGTCGACAATCGGCTCGATCGCCACGCCGGTGCACTTGCCATCGACCACTTCCAGTTCGTTGGCGAACACGTAGTCAATGCCGAGTTTGGCCTGCAACTGCTTGGCGAAGTAAGTGAAGCCGCCGGACAGGATCGCGGTCTTGTAGCCCAGGCGCTTGAGTTCGGCAAACAGGGTTTCCGCGCCCTCGGTCAGGCGCAGCGAGGCGCCGATCGAGTCCAGCACGCTGACATCCAGGCCCTTGAGCAGCGCCAGACGCTCTTTGAAGCTGGCGCGGAAGTCCAGTTCGCCGGCCATCGCGCGCTCGGTGATGGCCGAGACTTGCTCGCCCACCCCGGCGGCCTTGGCCAGTTCGTCGATGACTTCGGCTTCGATCAGCGTCGAGTCCATGTCGAACACCGCCAGACGCCGGTTGCGGCGGAACAGCGAATCTTCCTGGAAGGCAATGTCGACGTTCAGCTCCTGCGCGACGCTGAGGAATTCGGCACGCAGCGCCTGCGGATCTGCCGCTTCGCCACGCACCGAGAACTCGATGCAGCCCTTGCCCTTGTCCGCTGGAGTGTCCAGCGGCATGCGACCCGACAGACGGTCGATATGGTCGATGTTCAGGCCATATTTGGCAGTGATCGAGCTGACCGCCTGCAATTGGCCGGCGGTCACTTTGCGGGTCAACAGGGTGACGATGTGGCGTTTCTTGCCCTGATTGCCCACCCATTGCTGGTAATCCTCTTCGGACACCGGAGTGAAGCGCACCTGCTGCTCTAGCTCGTAGCCCTTGAACAGGATGTCCTTGAGCACGGCTTTGCCTTGCTCGGAGTCGGGAATCTCGACCAGGATGCCGAACGACAGGGTGTCGTGGATCACCGCCTGACCAATGTCGAGAATGTTCACACCACCTTGTGCCAGAACGCCGGTAATGGCCGCAGTCAGACCCGGACGGTCGACTCCCGTGATGTTAATCAGGACGATTTCGCGCAACGCGCACCCCCGCAACTGGAAAAAAACCGCATTCTACCCACTTTCAGTGACCATCGGGCACCGCGAGCGCTTTGCCGGTCTAGGGCCTGTCGCTATACTGCGCGTCAACTTCACGGACAAAAGAGCCGAGCTCAGTGAACCGGCCCACGCCAGTTAAAACCGATAACTTCTTCCTGCTGATCTTCCGTGCACTGCGTCATCGCCGTGTACCGATTGCATTGCGCATTGCCAGCCATAACGTGATCCTGGTCGCTCTGGCCCTGGTGATCTATGCCGGGGTGATGGGCTTGCAGTTCAAGCAGGCCATGCACGAGCAGGCCGATGCGCTGGGCGAAAGCCTGACCACGCAGACCGCCACCTCCGCCACTGAACTGCTGGTGTCCAACGACATCCTCAGCCTCAACGTGCTGCTCAACAACCTGACCAAGAACAAACTGGTGGCCCACGCGGCTATCTATAGCGTGGACAACCGTATCCTCGCCGAATCCGGTCAGCGCCCCAAGCACAGCCTGCTGGGCGAAGCCGAGGGCATGTATGAGAGCAAGATCACTTTCCAGGACGTGACCGCCGGGCAACTGCGCATCAGCCTGGACATGGATCAGTTCCAGCAGCCGATGACCATCAGCCTGCAAAGCATGGGCATTCTCAGTGCGATTCTGTTGGCGCTGTCGCTGGCCCTGAGCCTGCGCATGGGGCGCTATCTGTCGACGCCGTTGCTGCAACTGCGCGTCTGGCTGCGCAACATCGACGAATACACCCCGGGCACCGACCGGCAGGACGAGATCGGCGATCTGGCGCGGCAACTGCACGCCAACTTCGCTCCGGAGCCGGCGCCAAAACCCGAGCCCGAGCCGGAACCCGAGTTCGAAGAAGAGGATGAGCCGGAGTTCGAAGTGCGCAATCTGCGTGACCCGAGCTTTGACGAAACCCGCCCGATGGCTGCGCAGAAACCGGCGCCGCGCCATGTGGTCAGCACCGTTGAAGACGATGAAGACGACGACGCGTTTGCCGATCTGCGCGACGAGTCGCTGGATGCAGCGCCGCAACCGGTCGCGCGCAAGGCCACACCAAGCGTACCGCAGCACAGCGCGGTGCTGGCGATCCAGCTGGGTTCGCAAGAACAACTGCGGCGCCTGCCGCGTGCCCGTCTGGAAGAGTTGCTGGAGCGCTATCGCGACTGCCTCGATCAGGCCGCTTCGCTGTATCAGGGCGAGATCGAAACCCTGAACGATGGCAGCACACTGATGCTGTTCCACACCGAAGACAGCGGTGACGACTACCTGACCAACGCCATCTGCTGCGGCGAGTTGCTGCGGGCGCTGGGCCATCAGTTGCAGATCGAAGTCGCCGACAGCGGCATCACCCTGCAATTGCAACTGGGCCTGACCCTGGGCGACGAGCTGTTCGGCCTGAGCCAGATCGACCTGCTGCTGACCGATTCGGCCCAGGATGCGCTGGCCCTGTCGCAACACAGCCGCAACCTGCTGCTGGTCGAGCGCAAGATCGGTGACGACAACCTGATTCGCCAGCGTGCGCGGATCCGCCCGATCGCCAGCCCCGAGGGGGCTTGCTGTGTCGAGCGGTTGATGGAGCCTTATCCGTCGATGCTCGAGCGACAACTGGCGCGGATGCATGAGCGTCGGGCGTAAGCCTTAGGCCAGATGCACAGAAGCCCGCAGACGAGTGATTGTCTGCGGGCTTTTTCGTGGGCGATTGAAAAGCCCCTCACCCTAGCCCTCTCCCAGAGGGAGAGGGGACTCATTGGGGGATATTCCAGAGTTACACCGACCTGCACGTCCTGCTTTGAATCCATAATCGCCAAACTCTTTCAGGTCGACGGATGACACCAGACGCCTCGGTCGCCTCTGCTCTACCGAAGCCATAATCGCCAAGACCTTTCAGGTCGACGTATGACGCCAGACACCTCGGTCAGTCCCCTCTCCCTCCGGGAGAGGGCTAGGGTGAGGGGCTTTTGATCTTGCCAAACCCCAGACACAACAAAGCCCGCACAAGGCGGGCTCTGGTTTGACGCTGATTCAGCCTTAGAAGCGGAACACTTCCATATCCGTGCGAATCGGCGAAGCCATCGGAATCTTCGGCTGCTTCTCTGCATCCGCCGCCGGCGCTGCCGGTTTAGGCGCTGCCTTCCGCGGTGCTTCGGCCACCGGAGGCTGGTTGGCCAATGGCTTGAGCGCTACCGACAACTGCTCGGCCAGACGCTGCAGCAGAATCCCCTGCGCCTGCACCTGCGAAGCCGTGGTGCCGGCATGCAGCTCCTGCAGATGAACGATGCGGTTGTCGCGCACCTGCCCACGACGGTCGATCAGACGCCATTGTGCATCGAGGATCGCCGGTTGTTTCTCACCGGAGTCCAGACGCGTGATGGTCAGCAATACCTGCACATCCGGGGCAAATCCCAGAGTGGCGGGTGCCAATACCACACGCTGGCTGTCCAGATGGCCGGCCACCTGACGCATCAGCAATTGATCGATATCCGACGAAAGGCTGCCCGCCCAGCGACCGTCAGTCGAGGCTTGCAGGCTGCCGTCCGGTTGACGTTGCAGCAAGGTTTCACGTTGCAGGTAATCAGCAATGACTACCGGACCCAACAAAACCGCCATGCCTGCGCTTTGCGCAGGCTGAGCCGGACTTCCGCTGTCCAGCTGATACAGCGACACCGGCTGGTGAACGCTGCAGCCCGCCAGGCCCAAAACGCCAGCGAGCAGAAAAATAAGGGGGCGCAGAGCAGTCATCATCCCGTCCAGGTGGCCGCCACAAGGCTGACCACAGTGAAAATACTCAATAAATATGAAGAACGCTCGGCCACGCCGGCGCTTGGAAAGGGCATATCATCCGTGAATATGCGTTCCGACTCCAGCGCCAAAGCGTCGATCTACGCGTTAAATCGTAGATCGACGCCTCTAGATGGGCGTTTTCGCCTAATTGAGGTTTTCGACGAGCAGCGCATCGACCCGCTGGAAGCCACGTGGAAGCTTGTTGCCACGCCGTCCGCGCTCACCTTTGTAGTGCTCGAGGTCTTCAGCTTTCAGTTTATATGGACGTTTGCCTGCTTGCAGGATCAACGTAGCCCCCGCGGGGATAACCGCAATGTCCGTGACAAACTCTTCACGGCTGGCGACACGGTCACCCGGCACACCGATGATCTTGTTGCCTTTGCCCTTCGCCAGCTGCGGCAAATCGCTGATATTGAAGACCAGCATCCGCCCCTCGCTGGTCACGGCGGCAAGCAAGTCATTCTCGCGATCAGTCACCGGACGCGGCGCGATCACCTTGGCGTTGTTCGGCAAGCTCAACAGGGCTTTACCGGCCTTGTTCTTGGCTTGCAGGTCTTCGCCTTTGACCACGAAACCGTAACCGGCGTCGGAGGCGATCACGTACAGCGCATCGTCTTCCGGCATCAGCACGCATTCGAAAGTCGCGCCCGGTGGCGGGGTCAGACGCCCGGTCAACGGTTCGCCCTGGCCGCGCGCTGACGGCAAGGTATGGGCGGCAACCGAATAGCTGCGGCCAGTGGAGTCAATCACCACGGCAGACTGGTTGGAACGCCCCGCCGCCGAGGTCTTGAAGCCGTCACCCGCCTTGTACGACAGGCCAGTGGCATCGATATCGTGGCCCTTGGCCGAACGAATCCAGCCTTTTTCCGACAGCACGACGGTGACTTTCTCGTTCGGCAGCAGATCGTGTTCGGTCAGCGCTTTCGCTTCAGCGCGCTCGACGATCGGCGAACGACGGTCATCGCCGTAGGTTTCAGCGTCTTTCAGCAGCTCGGTGCGCACCAGTTTCTTCAGCTTGGCTTCGCTGCCCAGCAGGGCTTGCAGCTTGGCTTGCTCCTTGAGCAGTTCGTCCTGCTCGTCGCGCAGCTTCATCTCTTCCAGACGCGCCAACTGCCGCAGACGGGTGTCGAGGATGTAGTCGGCCTGAATCTCGCTGAGGGCGAAACGCTCGATCAGCTTGGCTTTCGGGTGCTCCTCGGTACGGATGATGTGAATCACTTCATCCAGGTTGAGGTAGGCGATCAACAAACCGTCCAACAGGTGCAGACGACGTTCGACCTTGTCGAGGCGGAATTGCAGACGGCGACGCACGGTCAGCACGCGGAATTCCAGCCATTCGACCAGCAAGGCGCGCAGGTTTTTCAGCTGCGGCTTGCCGTCCAGACCAATGATGTTGACGTTGACCCGGTAGGTCGATTCCAGCTCGGTGCTGGCGAACAGGTGCTGCATCAGCGCTTCGTGATCGACGCGGCTGTTGACCGGAATGATTACGATGCGGCACGGGTTTTCGTGGTCGGACTCGTCACGCAGGTCAGCGATCTGCGGTGCTTTCGACGGTTTGGCCTGCATCAGCGCGGCGATCTGCTCCAGCACCTTGGCCCCGGAGACCTGGTGCGGCAGCGCAGTGACGATGATGTCGCCGTCCTCGACGTGATACACGGCGCGCATGCGTACCGAGCCCTTGCCGGTTTCGTACATTTTCAGCAGGTCGGCGCGCGGCGTGATGATTTCCGCTTCGGTCGGGTAATCCGGACCTTGAATGTGCTCGCAGAGCTGCTCGACCGTGGCTTTCGGCTCATCGAGCAGACGCACGCAGGCGGTGGCGACTTCGCGCAGGTTGTGCGGCGGCACGTCGGTGGCCATACCGACAGCGATGCCGGTGGTGCCGTTGAGCAGGATGTTCGGCAAACGCGCCGGCAGAACCAAAGGTTCCTGCAAGGTACCGTCGAAGTTCGGCCCCCAGTCGGCGGTGCCCTGGCCCAGTTCGCTGAGCAGCACTTCGGAATAACGCGACAGACGGGCTTCGGTGTAACGCATGGCGGCGAAGGATTTCGGATCGTCCGGCGCACCCCAGTTGCCCTGGCCATCGACCAGTGTGTAGCGATAGCTGAACGGCTGGGCCATCAGCACCATCGCTTCGTAGCACGCTGAGTCGCCGTGCGGGTGGAACTTGCCGAGCACGTCACCGACGGTACGTGCCGATTTCTTGTGCTTGGAATCAGCGTCCAGCCCCAGCTCGCTCATGGCGTAGACGATACGCCGCTGTACCGGTTTCAGGCCGTCGCCGATATGCGGCAAGGCACGGTCCATGATCACGTACATGGAGTAGTTGAGGTAGGCATTTTCGGTGAAGTCAGCCAGCGAGCGGCGTTCTACACCGTCCAGGCTGAGATCAAGGGAGTCGCTCATGCGGGCCTCATCGGTTCGTTGTCTGGCGCAGCAGCATGGTGCCACCGCGCTGGGTAAATTCAAGTTTGTTCAGGGCGCTCATGCCGAGCAGCACCTGATCGCCATGCAGCCCCGGCGCCACCAGTGCGCGGACGTCCCGCAGCACGATGTCGCCCAGTTGCAGGCGGTCGATTTTGGTCCGGTAGCCCTGGCTCAGGCCGTTGGCCGTGCTCAGGGTCACGCCGAAACCTTCTTCCAGTTTCAAGCGTTTGGCCAGATCCGCCGGGATCGCCACGTCGGTGGCGCCCGTGTCGAGCATGAACTCCACCGGCTCACCGTTGATCTGACCGCTGGCGACAAAATGCCCTTGAGCATTGCCGGCCAGTTTTACTTCGATCACGCCGTCATGCTGCTCGGAGCTGACCACGACATTCGGATTCTGCTGACGCTCTTCCCACTGGCCGAAAAACCGCGTGGCCAGAAACAGCCCCGCGCACCAGGCCAGAATCATCAACACCCGGCCGGCGCGCTTGCCCGGCGGTTGCTGACTCACGGCTTGGCGCTCCAGCCACCTTCAGGCGCGGCGAAGCGCCAGACGATCGGGCGAACCTCACCGTCGGCGCGGGGGCCGAAATTATTGTCGACGCCGACCCACGCACCATCAGCGTCAACGATCAGTGCCTCTTCCAGCCCGAAGTTCTGCGCGTAACGGCGGTTGGCCTGCAACAGTTCAGCGGCGTACGACCAGCAACGCTCGACCTTGGCGGTCTGCGCATCGCGCCGACAAATCTGGAAGGCGTTGCGTTCAAGGGTAAACAATTTGCCGTTGAACAACGAAAGGTCGGAAAAGTCGCGGTCGACCGCTTTGGCATGCGGGAACTGCGGCGGCTGCATCTCCTTGCCGCCCTCGCTGAGCAGCACGCAACGACCGTCGCAATCCCACACTGTCTGCTGACGCTTGATCAGCAGCAAGCCCCGGTTTTGCCGTTCGCCGGCCAGCCACATCTGATCGCCCGCCGGGTTGATCGCCAGACCTTCGAAGATCGCGTTGAAATGCAGGAGCATGCCACTGGCACGTGCTTCGCGAACCATCATCGGCGAAATCTTCAGCCAGTTGACCGGGCCGCTGACGGGCACCTGCAAGACCGCCGCGTGGCCCTCGCTGACAATGTAGCGATTGCCGGCGCTGTCGCAGCTGATACCTTCGAAATCCAGGTCGCCACCGCGCACGAACGACGCGGCCCAATTGCGCGAGCGCAATCCCCACGGCAGACCGGTCTCCGGCACCGGGGGCACGTCGATGTGCAAGGCTTCGGCCTGCCAGACCCGATCGGCGGTATTGAGCCGATAGATCTGATCGTCATCGCGGTCCGACACCGTCCACAACTCGCTGCCACACATGGCCAGTCCCGACAGGTTGCCGCCACGCATGCCTTCGACCGGGTGTTCGGAGAGCACACGCAGCTCCTGCAGCGGCTCGGCCGACACACTCATCGCACTCAGCAGCAACGCACCCGCCAAGGCCCAGCCAAACCGCATCAGGCCAGCACCTCGGCGAGGTTGCCCTTGGATTCGAGCCAGGTCTTGCGGTCACCGGCGCGTTTCTTCGCCAGCAGCATGTCCATCATTTCCGAGGTCTCGGCAAAATCATCGCCCAGCGTCAGTTGCACCAGGCGCCGGGTGTTCGGGTCCATGGTGGTTTCACGCAATTGCGGCGGGTTCATTTCACCCAGACCTTTAAATCGGGTGACCTGCGGTTTGCCGCGTTTCTTCTCGGCCACCAGACGGTCGAGAATCCCGTCGCGCTCGGCTTCGTCGAGGGCGTAGTAGATCTCCTTGCCGAGGTCGATGCGGTACAGCGGCGGCATCGCCACGTAGACGTGACCGGCATCCACCAACGGGCGGAAATGCTGGACGAACAACGCGCAAAGCAAGGTCGCGATGTGCAGACCGTCGGAGTCGGCGTCGGCGAGGATGCAGATTTTGCCGTAACGCAGCTGGCTCATGTCTGCCGCACCCGGATCCACCCCGATGGCCACGGCGATGTTATGCACTTCCTGGCTGGCGAGCACTTCGCTGCCGTCGACTTCCCAGGTGTTGAGGATCTTGCCGCGCAACGGCAGGATCGCCTGAAATTCCTTGTCCCGCGCTTGCTTGGCGGAACCGCCGGCGGAATCACCTTCAACCAGGAACAGCTCGGAACGCATCGGGTCCTGCCCGGCACAGTCCGCCAGTTTGCCCGGCAGCGCCGGCCCCTGGGTGACGCGCTTGCGTTCGACCTTTTTACTCGCCTTGAGGCGACGCCCGGCGTTGTTGATCGCCAGCTCCGCCAGCGCCAGACCGGTTTCCGGGTTGGCGTTGAGCCACAGGCTGAAGGCATCCTTGACCACACCGGAGACGAACGCCGCCGCTTCACGGGACGACAGACGCTCTTTGGTCTGGCCGGAGAATTGCGGTTCCTGCATCTTCATCGACAGCACGAAAGCGATGCGCTCCCAGACGTCTTCCGGCGCCAGCTTCACGCCGCGTGGCAGCAGGCTGCGGAATTCGCAGAATTCGCGCATCGCGTCGAGCAGGCCCTGACGCAAACCGTTGACGTGGGTACCACCCTGCGCCGTCGGGATCAGGTTGACGTAGCTTTCCTGCACCGCGTCGCCACCTTCCGGCAACCACAGCAGCGCCCAGTCCACCGCTTCTTTATTACCGGCCAGGCTGCCGCAGAACGGCTCGTCCGGCAGGCGTTCGAATTCGCTGACTGCGTCCACCAGATACGAGCGCAGGCCGTCTTCGTAATGCCACTCGACTTTCTCGCCAGTGCCTTTGTCTTCGAAACTGACCAGCAGCCCCGGGCACAACACAGCCTTGGCCTTGAGCACGTGCTTGAGGCGGCTGATGGAGAATTTCGGTGAATCGAAATATTTCGGATCCGGCGCGAAGTACACGCTGGTGCCGGTGTTGCGCTTGCCGACGGTGCCGACGATTTCCAGCTCGGTGGCCTTGAAGCCATCCTTGAAGGTCATCTGGTATTCGTTGCCGTCACGCTTCACGCGTACCCGGACTTCGGTCGACAAGGCGTTGACCACGGAAATACCCACCCCGTGCAGACCGCCGGAGAACTGGTAGTTCTTGTTGGAAAACTTGCCGCCCGCATGCAGTTTGGTGAGGATCAGCTCGACACCCGACACCCCCTCTTCCGGGTGAATGTCGACCGGCATGCCGCGACCGTCGTCGCTGACTTCCAGCGAGTGATCGGCGTGCAGAATGACCTGCACCGATTTGGCGTGGCCGGCCAGGGCTTCGTCGACACTGTTGTCGATGACTTCCTGGGCGAGGTGGTTCGGCCGACTGGTGTCGGTGTACATGCCGGGGCGTTTGCGCACCGGGTCGAGGCCCGAGAGGACTTCGATGGCGTCGGCGTTATAAGAGCTAGCGCTGGGAGTGGCCATAGGGTCTCGTCGTCAGTGATTCAATGAAAAAGGGGCAAGACTTCACAGTGCGGTGAAATCGATTGCCTGATACAAATCGGCGCCAATGCCGGCAAAACTCAACAACGCCGGTAATTGTTCGGCAAAACCCTGGTAACCATGGTCGCCGCCGGCCTGAATGCGCAAGGCGCAGGCCCGGTAATACTGCTGGGCGAGGCGATAATCCAGTGTTTCATCGCCGGTCTGCAACCACACCTGATAACGCTGTGCATCCACGGGTGCCGGCACTTCCAGCTCGGCCAGGGCCGTCACATGGTCGTGGGTCAATTCCCAGGTCTCATCGGTATACAGGTTTTTCTGTGTGCCCAGGTAGCCGTCGAACATCCGGTGCGGGCTGACCGCCGGGTTGACCAGCAGGGCTTTCAAGCCGTGGCGCTCAGCCAGGTGAGTCGCATAGTAGCCGCCGAGGGAGCTTCCCACCAGCAACGGCCGGCCCAGCTCGGCAATCGCCTGCTGCAACTGACCGATGGCTTCACGCGGATGGTGGTGCAGCGCCGGGACACGCAATTGCTCGCTCAAACCCAGCCGCTCCATCACCTCGACCAGCTGACAGGCCTTTTTCGACGCCGGCGCGCTGTTGAAACCGTGGATATAGAGGATCGAACCGGACATTTGAGCTCCCTGGGTGTCGGCGAAAGATAGCGGAGTTTACAGGGAGTCAGGGGAACGGCATAAACAAAAACCCTGTGGCGAGGGAGCTTGCTCCCGCTCGGCTGCGCAGCAGTCGTAACCCTGACAATTCAAATCATCTGCGGATATGCGGTGACTGGGTTCGGGTCTGCTGCGCAGCCCAGCGGGAGCAAGCTCCCTCGCCACAATGGTGTCAGTAACCGTTGGAGCCGTAATCGACGGTGAACTCGAAGTCGGTCACGCGCTCGACACCGGTTTCCAGTCGCCCGTCCGGCAGCAGCCGCAACCAGCGATAGCCCGGTGCCTGCTCGCCGACCTTGAAGTCGTCACTGCCCGGCTCGAACTGAATGCAGGTCGAAGGCGAGGCCATCAGCCGTACGCCGTTGCGTTCGCGGTCGATTTCCTGATGCACATGGCCCCACAGCACTGCGCGGGCCTGGGGAAAACGATCGAGCACCTCGAAGAACGCTTCGGGGTTACGCAAACCGATCGGCTCCATCCACGGGCAATTAATCGACACCGGATGATGGTGGAAACACACCAGATGATGACGCTCCGGGGCTTCACTCAATGAACGCGCCAGCAATTGCAACTGATCGTCCTGCAGATAACCCGGCACAGAACCCGGCACCGCCGAGTCGAGCAGGGTCACGCGCCAGTTGCCGATATCAACCACCGACTCCAGCAGTGCGCTTTGCACCGCGGCCTCAGCCATGATCAGCGGCTCATCGTGATTGCCGGGAATCCAGCGCGCCGGCGCATCGATCTGCGCACTCATCTGGCGAAACTGCTGATACGACTCCAGTGTGCCGTCCTGGGATATATCACCGGTGGCGAGGATCAGATCGATCTGCGGCTGCTGCCCCAGCACCAACTCAATGACCTTTTGCAGGCTCTCGCGGGTGTTCATGCCCAGCAGCGTGCCGTCCGCCTCGGCGAACAGGTGACTGTCGGATAGCTGCACCAGCAACGCCGGATCGGCGGTGGTCAATGCGGATACGCTCGGCAAGGCGTTCTCCCAGGGCAAAAGCACGGAATCGGTTGAGTGCCGCAATTATGCTGGGGGATGACGCAAAGGGGAAACCGGCGAACCGGACGCAGTTCACAACTAGCGTACGACTTCGTACTCGTGCCCCAGGGCCAGACAATGGCTCAGCCATTCCCCCAGGAACAGATTGAGCTGGGCCTTTTCATCCGGCTGATGCATCGCGGCGTTCGGGTAAGGATAGATGCCGCGAAAGCGTCGTGCATGCTCGGCACTGATGACCTCGGCCATGCGCGCGTCGTGATAAACCTGCACTTCCAGTTGCGGTACCGGCAGCCACGGCAGACTGTGTTCCTGACGCACCTGCAACGTGGTGGTGTACGGGCAGGTCTGCAGCACTTCGAGGGCCAGCACGCCGAGCATCTGCTCGCCCTGGGTCACGGCAATCCGCCGCGCCTCGGGGTCGTTGCGCATGTCCGGCACCAGTCGCATCAGGCGCGCGTAGTTGGCCTCGCAGGCAGCTTGCAGCCCGGCGAGGTCGACTCGATAGCGATCGCGCAGCTTGTTTACGACCATAACCCCCTCACTTCGGCGCGGTTGAGCGCCAGCCATTGCAAGGCGATGATGCTCGCCGCGTTGGCAATGCGTCCGTCACGGACGGCCTGCAAGGCATCTTCAAAGGCCCAGACCGTGACGCGGATGTCTTCTGCTTCTTCCTCCAGCCCATGCAGGCCGCCTACGCCTTCGGTGCTGCAGTGCCCCAGGAATAAATGCACGAATTCGTTGCTGCCGCCCGGCGACGGGAAATATTGGGTCATCGGCCACAGGGCCTTGATGTCCAGCCCAGCTTCCTCCTGCGCCTCGCGGTGAGCAACTTCTTCCGGCACTTCGGCCTTGTCGATCAGACCGGCGACCAGTTCAACCAGCCACGGGTTGTCGGTCTTGCCCATGGCACCGACGCGAAACTGCTCGAGCAGCACCACTTCATCGCGCTTTGGATCGTAAGGCAGCAGGCACACGGCATCGTGACGCACGAAGACTTCGCGGTTGATCTCGCGGCTCATGCCGCCGGCGAACAGTTCATGGCGCAGGTGCAAACGGTCGAGCTTGTAGAAGCCCTCGTAGCAGCGCTCGCGCTTTACGACGTCGACGGTGGCCGGAGTGGCGTTGGCAAAATCTGTCATGAGCATCCTCTCTTGCTGCAAATCCAATACGAGGTTGCTTGTTGTGACTGGCGACCTCTACTTCGCGCCATCCTAACGCGCCCGCCATGGTTGATGCAGCCCCTTTACCGTCAGCGGGATGGACGGTGGCGGCGAAACCCACTCTAATTAGCTTAGTGGCGAACTGACTGCTTCGGCGAGAGTCGAAGCGGATAACTTTTCGCCTTCCCCTGTTTCAGAAAGGACGCCCATGTCGCTTTTCAAAATTGCCTCCGTGGCCGCCATCGCCTTGACCCTGGGCGCCTGCGCCAACCTGTTCCAGCCCAACTACCGCACGCCGCTGGACACCACCCGCGACGCCTCGGAAACTTTGAAACCCGGTTGCTCCAACCCGGATTGCCCGCTGGTGAATATCGATACCGTGCACTTCGCCGCCGAACCTGCGCTGGACGGCATCATCGAAAAACGCCTGCTGCAAATGACCCGCACCGAGACCAACGCCCCGGTTGCGCCGACCCTGGCCGCCTATCGTGAGCAGTTCCTGCGTACCGCCGGCCCGCGCAACAGCAGCTATCTGCAGGCCAAGGTACGCGAGCAGCATGACGGCTTGGTGATCATCGAGCTGTCGAGCTACCTCGACACCGGTGGCGCCCATGGCACCCCGGGGCGCGGTTTCATCAATTATTCGCGTCAGCAGCATAAAGTGCTGAACCTGTCGGACATGTTGCTGCCGGGTCAGGAAGACGCGTTCTGGAAAGCGGCGCAAGTGGCGCATAACAGCTGGCTGATCAGCACCAAGCTCGATCAGGAAGCGGATTTCGTGAAGAGCTGGCCGTTCGTCAAAACCCCGAACGTGGCGCTGACCTACGGTGGCGTGATCCTCAAGTACGACGTGAGCACCATCGCGCCTTACGCGCTGGGCCACGTCGAACTGAAGATTCCTTACCCGCGTCTGAACGGCATTCTCAAGCCTGAGCTGTTTCCCGGCCGTAACTGAAGGCCCGGCCAAGCACCAGCTGCAACAGCCCTGCCAGCACCAGTGCCGGCAGGGTCGCGCCGACATCCGGATACAGATTCGCCAGCAAGTGGTAGGTGCTGATCCCGCCCAGCCACGCCAGCAGCGCCGGCCAGCGCAATGCGCCTGACGCCACCTGAGCGCTGCGCTTGCGCAGGATGAAGTGATCCACCAGCACCACGCCGAACAGCGGCGCAAACACCGAGCCGATCAGCAACAGGAAGTTCTGGTACTGCGCCAATGGCGCCAGCAGTGCAATCAGGGTGCAGATCACGCCGATGGCCAAGGCCAGATGCTCGACTTTCAGGCGCAACAGAATCCCGCTCGACACCGCTGCCGAATGAATGTCGGCGAAAGCGTTTTCCGACTCATCCAGCAGAATCAGCAACAGCGGAATGCCCAGACCGGCCCCGGCCAGTGCCAGCAGCAACGCATTGACTTCACCGCTCGGCGCAAACGCCAGGGTGTAGGCCACGCCGAGACTCATCAACCAGAAATTGCCGATGAAGAAACCGATGGCGGTGCCGCCGAAGACGTTCTTCGCCCGCTTGCCGAAACGCGAGTAATCGGCGATCAGCGGCAGCCACGACAGCGGCATCGCGATGGCAATGTCGAAGCCCACGGCAAACGGCATCGAACCGTCCCCGGCACGGGCCCAGAGTGCCGCCAGATCAGCCTTGGCGAACAGATTCCAGGTCAGCCAGATGCACGCGGCCAGAATCAGCCAGATGCCCCATTTGCGCAGAACCTTGCGCACGAACGTCAACGGCCCGCTGACCGCGAGCAGGGTCGCCAGCGCACCAAAGCACAAGGTCCACAGCATAGGGTTGGCCCACAGCGAGCCTTCGCTGAACGCGCGGGTACCGAGCAGGCTGGCGGCGTCGCGCATGACGATGATCTCGAACGAGCCCCAACCGATCAGTTGCAACAGGTTGAGCAGCGCCGGCAGGCTTGCGCCTTTGTGGCCGAGGCTCAGTTTGAGTGCGGCCATCGACGACAGACCGGTATCGCTGCCGATCACGCCGACCGCTGCCAACAGCAGCACGCCAACCAGCGTGCCGAGGAAAATCGCCAGCAGCGAATCGGAGAGGCCCAGACCGGGCGCGAGCAAGGCACCGGTCTGCAAGACCATCAGGCCGATGCCGAGGGAGAACCACAGGGAAAACAGATCGCGACCGCCGAATACTCGCTTGTCGGCGGGTACGGCGAGGTCGGGGGAATAAGTGCCGGGTTGAATGCTCAAGGGTGTTATCTCAGAGGGACATTTGTTGTTGTGTGTGATCGCACACCATGCCTGTGGCGAGGGAGCTTGCTCCCGCTGGTCTGCGCAGCAGACCCAAAACCGGCCAACGCGTTCTTTCAATCAGAACGCGTTGGCCGGATTTACGACTGCTTCGCAGCCGGGCGGGAGCAAGCTCCCTCGCCACAGAGGCTCCGGTCATCCCAGAGCCTTTCAGGTCAGATCAAACCTTCTTGTACAGCTGACTGCCTTCCTTCTTGAACCGCTCGGCCTGCTCCGCAAGGCCCTGGGCGACGTCCACGTCGACCGCGTCGATCCGCTGGTTGGCCGCGTATTCGCGGACTTCCTGGGTGATCTTCATCGAGCAGAATTTCGGCCCGCACATCGAACAGAAATGCGCGACCTTGGCCGAGTCCTTCGGCAGGGTTTCGTCGTGATACGAACGCGCGGTGTCCGGGTCGAGACCGAGGTTGAACTGGTCTTCCCAACGGAATTCGAAACGCGCCTTGCTCAAGGCGTTGTCGCGAATCTGCGCGCCCGGGTGCCCTTTGGCCAAGTCCGCCGCATGCGCGGCGATCTTGTAGGTGATGATCCCGGTCTTCACATCATCCTTGTTCGGCAAGCCGAGGTGTTCCTTCGGCGTCACGTAGCAGAGCATCGCGCAACCGAACCAGCCGATCATCGCCGCACCGATACCCGAGGTGATGTGGTCATAACCCGGTGCGATGTCGGTGGTCAGCGGGCCGAGGGTGTAGAACGGCGCCTCGTCGCAGCACTCCAGCTGCTTGTCCATGTTCTCCTTGATCAACTGCATCGGCACGTGGCCCGGGCCTTCGATCATGCATTGCACGTCGTGCTTCCAGGCGATCTTGGTCAGCTCGCCGAGGGTTTCCAGTTCGCCGAATTGCGCTTCGTCGTTGGCGTCGGCAATCGAGCCCGGACGCAGGCCGTCGCCCAGCGAGAAGCTGACGTCGTAGGCCTTCATGATTTCGCAGATTTCGTCGAAGTGGGTGTAGAGGAAGTTCTCTTTGTGGTGCGCCAGGCACCACTTGGCCATGATCGAACCGCCACGGGAAACGATGCCGGTCACGCGCTTGGCGGTCAGCGGCACGTAGCGCAGCAGCACGCCGGCGTGGATGGTGAAGTAGTCGACGCCCTGCTCGGCCTGTTCGATCAGCGTGTCGCGGAACAGCTCCCAGGTCAGGTCTTCAGCGACGCCGTTGACCTTCTCCAGCGCTTGATAGATCGGCACGGTGCCGATCGGCACCGGCGAGTTGCGGATGATCCACTCGCGGGTTTCGTGGATGTGCTTGCCGGTGGACAAGTCCATCACTGTGTCCGAACCCCAGCGAATGCCCCAGGTCAGTTTCGCCACTTCTTCTTCGATGGACGAACCCAGCGCGCTGTTGCCGATGTTGCCGTTGATCTTCACCAGGAAGTTACGGCCGATGATCATCGGTTCCAGTTCGACGTGGTTGATGTTGGCCGGAATGATCGCGCGGCCGCGGGCAATCTCTTCGCGGACGAACTCGGCGGTGATTTCTTTTGGAATGCTCGCGCCGAAGCTGTGGCCGGCGTGTTGCTGGGTCAACAGGCCGGCAGCACGGGCCTCTTGCAGCTTCATGTTTTCGCGGATGGCGACGTATTCCATCTCGGCGGTGATGATGCCTTTGCGCGCGTAGTGCATCTGGCTGACGTTGGCCCCGGCCTTGGCCCGTCGCGGGTTGTTGACGTGGGCAAAACGCAGCTTGGTCAGCTCAGGATCAGCGAGGCGCTCCTGGCCGAAATTCGAACTCAGGCCCGGCAGACGCTCGGTGTCGCCACGGTCATCGATCCACGCCGAACGCACGTCGCCCAGACCTTTGCGCACGTCGATCACCACGTTCGGATCGGTGTACGGGCCGGAGGTGTCGTAGACGGTGACCGGCGCGTTGATTTCGCCGCCGAAGTCGGTCGGCGTCACATCAAGGGTGATTTCGCGCATCGGCACGCGGATGTCCGGGCGCGAGCCCTGAACGTAGACTTTTTGCGAACGGGTGAACGGCTTGACCGATTGCTCGTCGACCTTGGCCGAGTCACTCAGGTTGATCGCGTTTTTTGCTTTTGTCGTCATCACGGGCTCTCCAGACAGCATCCAGGCAGTGGATTGTCGGAGCAGAACCTGAAAGGCACGGACGCACCAGGACTGGTGCTGTGCATCGTCGTCGAGCGTTCGATTGTCGAACAATATCCCGGACGAAGCACAAGAGGACTCGCCGGGTGACGAGAAATCTTGTTCCCTACGCAGGCGCTAACCTGATCAGGTTCAACGGGATCCGAAATTATTCGATCTCAGCCTCATAGCAAGGCACCCCGACAAGAACCCGGTCAGTCTAGACACAACCGGCAAAGAACGCCAACACCGCGGCAAACACCATGATGAATGGCGCAATTACCGGGACTTGCAGGATTGTTGCCGCACGATTGCGCAACTACACTCGCTGTGCCCTGCGCGCCTTGACGCTGCCGGGGCCGCGCCGTAGCCTTGGCGCGCACATTATTTCCGTAATATTTTTTGCTAGGGATCGCCTCATGCTGCGCAAACTTTCACTGGCTCTTGCCGTGTCTTGTGCGTCCAACGCAATGGCCTGGGCAGCAGAAGCGCCCTTGTCGACCAAGACCGATCTGGTCAGCGTCTATCAGGAAGCCGTCGACAACAACGCCGATCTGGCCGCCGCCCGCGCCCAGTACGGCGCCCAGAAAGAAGTGGTGCCGCAGGCCCGTGCCGGCTTGCTGCCGAACTTGTCTGGCGGCGCCGAAGTGGCGGATGTGCGCACCTCGATCGACCAGCCTTCGGCCATTGCCAATCGCAGCGCGCATTCCTATCAGGCGACCCTCGCCCAGCCCTTGTTCCGCGCTGACCGCTGGTTCCAGTACCAGGCTGCCAAGGACGTCAACGAACAAGCCGCGCTGCAACTCTCGGCCACCGAGCAGAATCTGATTCTGCAATCGGCCGAAAGCTACTTCAACGTGCTGCGCAGTCAGGACAACCTGGCCTCGACCAAGGCTGAAGAAGCCGCGTTCAAGCGTCAGCTCGACCAGTCCAACGAGCGCTTCGACGTCGGCCTGTCGGACAAGACCGACGTGCTGCAATCACAAGCCAGTTACGACACCGCGCGCGCCAACCGTATCGTTGCGCAGCGTCAGGTCGACGATGCGTTCGAAGCGCTGATCACCCTGACCAACCGTCAGTACAACTCGATTCAGGGCATCGTCCACACGCTGCCGATCCTGCCGCCGGTACCGAACGACGCCAAGGCCTGGGTCGACACCGCGGGCAAACAGAACCTCAATCTGCTGGCGAGCAACTTTGCGGTCAGTTCCGCCGAACAGACCCTCAAGCAGCGCAAGGCCGGCCACTTGCCGACCCTCGATGCCGTGGCCAAATACGAAAAGGGTGACAACGACGCCCTCGGCTTTGCCAACCCGAACGCCTTCGGTACGCCGTACAGTGGCAACGTCGATCAACGTACCCTGGCGCTGCAACTGAATATTCCGATCTACAGCGGCGGGCTGACCAGTTCGCAAGTGCGCCAGTCCTATGCGCAACTGGATCAGAGCGAGCAACAGCGCGAGTCCCTGCGCCGGCAAGTGGTGGAAAACACCCGCAACCTGCACCGCGCGGTGAACACCGATGTCGAGCAGGTGCAGGCACGACGTCAGTCGATCATCTCCAACCAGAGCGCGGTGGAAGCCACGGAAATCGGTTATCAGGTGGGGACGCGCAACATCGTCGACGTGCTCGATGCCCAGCGTCAGCTGTACACCTCGGTGCGCAACTACAACAACACCCGCTACGACTACATCCTCGACAACCTGCGCCTGAAGCAGGCGGCGGGGACATTGAATCCGGGTGACCTGGAAGATCTGCGGCGTTATCTGAAAGCCGACTACAACCCGGACAAGGATTTCCTGCCGCCGGATCTGGCCAAGGCAGCCGAAGCACAGCTCAAGGCACGCCCGTAAACAGCAAACAAGATACCTGTGGCGAGGGAGCTTGCTCCCGCTCGGCTGCGCAGCAGTCGTAAACTTGGCAACTCGATGTATCGGGGCCTGGGGCAGCTGCGCTGCCCAACGGGAGCAAGCTCCCTCGCCACAGAGGTTGAGTGCAAATCAGCGAATCAACTTGCCCAGCCCATCCAGCAACCGCTGCAACGCCCCCTGATTACGCCGCATCACCGCCAGCCCGGCCTCGGCCATGCGCTGCGCATCGCGCGGCAATTCGAACAGGCGCTGCACTTCCACCGCCAGCCCTTCGGCATCATCCACTTCGGCCAATGCCCCGGCTTCACGCAATTGCGCGGCGATGTCGAGGAAGTTGAACAGGTGCGGGCCGCTGATCACCGGTTTGGCCAGTGCCGCCGGTTCCAGCAGATTGTGCCCGCCGTTGGGCACCAGGCTGCCACCGACAAAGGCGCTGTCGGCCAGTGCATAGAGAAACAGCAACTCGCCCATGGTGTCGCCGAGCAGCACCGAGGTGTTTGCCTCGACATTGGCACCGGTGGATCGGCGCACCGTGGCAAAGCCTTCGCGCTGACACAACTCGAACACCGAGTTGAAGCGCTCGGGATGGCGCGGCACCAGAATCAGCAGCGCATTCGGGTAGTTCGCCAGCAGGCGACGATGGGCGTCGAGCACCACTTCGTCTTCGCCTTCGTGGGTGCTGGCGGCGATCCACACCGGGCGCTCCAGCGCCTGCCACTGGCCGCGCAGTTCATGGGCGCGCTGCAGCAGCTGCGGGTCGATGGTCAGGTCGAACTTGATCGAGCCAGTGACCTCGACCGTCTGCGGACGCGCGCCGAGATCACGGAAGCGCTGAGCTTCAGCCTCGGTCTGCACCGCAAAAAAACTCATCTCGGCGAGCATCGGCGCAGTCAGTTTGCTGAAGCGGCCATAACCTCTGGCGGAACGCTCGGACAGTCGGCCGTTTGCCAGCGCAACAGGAATACCGCGCATGGCGCACT
The DNA here is from genome assembly GCF_044753325.1 of Pseudomonas sp. NPDC088414. Classification (NCBI taxonomy): domain Bacteria; kingdom Pseudomonadati; phylum Pseudomonadota; class Gammaproteobacteria; order Pseudomonadales; family Pseudomonadaceae; genus Pseudomonas; species Pseudomonas sp. NPDC088414. The sequence goes on from NZ_JBIVMY010000028.1 coordinate 44,215, forward strand.
GATGAATGTGGTTGGGCCACAGTTCGGTTTCCATGATCACCGCCAGTTTCGGCTGGGCGCGATCCAGAAAACGCGCCGCTGCGCACGGCAAGTCATAGGGCAGATAACAATGCTGGATGCGCGGCTCATTGGCGAACAGTGCCTGAATCCGTTCCGAACCGGTCGGGGTCATGCAAGTCACGGTGATCGGCAGCTGTGGATAACGTTGCAGCAAGGCACGGATCATCGGCGCCGCAGCAATGCTTTCGCCAACCGACACCGCGTGCACCCAGATCCCGCCGGGCTGCAGTGACGGCATCCCGCAGGAAAAGCGCTCGCCAATCCGTTTGGCATATGCCGGGGCCTTGCGCGAGCGCAGCCACAGCCGAATCGCCACCAATGGCAGCCCCAGGTAAAACAGCGCGGTGTAGAGAGTTCTATTCATGGCGGCGGAGTTTATCGACTTTTGTCGCCAATCGCCCGCAAGTGCACGGCAAAACGTTCCGCCAGCCAGCGCGCCGCCGGCCCCAAAGGCTCATCCCGACGCCAGACCAGTTCCACCACCAGCGCCGGCGGGGTCCATTCGCTGTCCAGTTCGACCATCAACCCCTGATAGGCCGAGTACTGCACCACATGCCGGGGCAGCCAGGCCCAGCCGAGGTCCCGCACCAGCCATTCGGCCATCACGTAGAAGCTGTCAGCGCGCCACACCTGCGGACTGGCCGCTTCATTGCCGGGATAGACGCTGGTTTGCGTCGACATCAACAGTTGTCGGTGTTGCGCCAGTTGCTGGCAGGTGACGTAGGACTGCGTCGCCAGCGGATGATTGATCCCGCAGACGGTGACCATTTCCACCCGGCCCAATACCCGACGCTCCAGTGCCTCGGGAATTTCATCGTGATAGAACAGCAGGCCGAGATCGGCGCGACGCTCCACCAGTTTGCGGGCGACTTCACCCTGAGCGGCGCTGGTCAGCTGCACCTCGAGGCTGGGAAACTGCCCGGCCAGCGCATCGAAGCTTTCTACCAATGCCTGATAGGGCATCGCCTCGTCCTGAGCCACGCGCAGCTGCGCTTCCTGACCACGCATCATCGCCATTGCCCGACCATTGAGGCGCTCGCATTGGCGCAACACCTCCCGCGCCTCTTCGAGCAGCGCTTCACCGGCTTCGGTGAGCCGGGGCTGGCGACCACTGCTACGCTCGAACAGGCTGACGCCCAGATCATCCTCCAGCATGGCAATGGCGCTACTGATCGCCGACTGCGCCTTGCGTTGCTGGCGCGCCACAGCAGAAAACGAACGCTGTTCGGCGACGCTGACGAAAGCGCGCAGTTGTTCCAGATTCCACCGGGTGTTCATGCTGTAACCCATCTTCAAAACAGATAGGTAATGACTTTACCGCATCTGACGAGCGACTAGAATGCCGCCTCAGCAAGCAACGTTTTACATGAGGATCTACACATGAACGCCTACGCCTTTCTGGCTATCGCCATCTGCGCCGAAGTGATCGCCACGGTTTCGATGAAAGCGGTCAAAGGCCTGAGTACGCCGCTGCCGCTGATTCTGGTGATCGTCGGCTACGGCATCGCGTTCTGGATGCTGACCCTGGTGGTGCGCACGGTGCCGGTCGGCGTGGCGTACGCCGTGTGGGCGGGCATGGGCATCGTCATGGTCAGTGTCGCGGCGCTGTTCATTTACGGGCAGAAGCTGGACGTGCCGGCGATGCTCGGGATGGCGCTGATCGTGCTCGGCGTGGTGGTCATCCAGCTGTTCTCCAAGACCGCAGGGCATTAACTGACATCGCGGTTTCCTGTAGGAGTGAGCCTGCTCGCGATAACGGTGGATCAGACGACACAACGTCGAATCCACAATCGCCATCGCGAGCAGGCTCACTCCTACATTGATCACCCTCAAATCCCTTTTTCCCCGAGTCTGTATACTGCGCCCTCGTCTTGAACACTGAGGTCGTTGCATGCCATCCGTTATTTCCACCGACGTTCTGATTGTCGGCGCTGGTGTCGCCGGCCTCTGGCTGAACGCGCGTCTGCGCCGCCAGGGTTTTTCGACCGTGCTGGTGGAAAACGCCAGCCTCGGCGGCGGGCAGAGTGTGAAGTCCCAGGGCATCATCCACGGCGGCGCCAAGTATGCCTTGCACGGCGCGCTGACCGGCGCCTCGGAAGCCATTGCCGACATGCCGCGCCGCTGGCGTGAAGCATTGGCGGGCAACGGCGAACTGGACTTGTCCGGCGTGCGCCTGTTGTCGGAAGCGCATTACCTGTGGTCGCCTGGCACCCTCGCCGGCAACCTCACCAGTTTCTTCGCCAGCAAGGCCGTGCGTGGCCGGGTCGATCAGGTCAAGGGCGATCAACTGCCGCCGGCCCTGCAAGACAAGCGCTTCAAGGGTAAGGTCTATCGCCTCGCCGAACTGGTGGTCGACGTACCGAGCCTGATCCAGCGCCTGGCCGATCTGGCCGGTGACGGTCTGCTCGCCGGGCAAACCATCGCGCCGCTGCTGGAAGCGGGGGTGCTGGTCGGCCTGAAGGTCGACGGTCGCGAGATTCGTGCCCAGCGCATCGTCCTCAGTGCCGGTGCCGGCACTGCCCGATTGCTGGAAGACCTGGGCCTGACTCATCCGCAGATGCAACGTCGGCCGCTGCACATGATCATCGCCAAAGGCCCGAGCCTGAAGCCGCTGTACGCTCACTGCCTGGGCGGCGGCACCAAGCCGCGCATCACCGTCACCACTCACCCGGCCGCCGACGGCAACTGGGTCTGGTATCTGGGCGGTGACATTGCCGAAAGCGACGGCGTGGCCCGCGAGCCAGCCGAGCAGATCGCCACCGCGCAGAAAGAACTCGGCCAGTTGCTGCCATGGATTGACCTGAGCCAGGTGCAATGGGCGACCTTGCGCGTGGATCGCGCCGAGCCGCTGCAAACCGGCCTGAGCCGGCCGGACAACGCCTTTCTCGCCGAGGAGGGTCGCCTGCTGGTCGGCTGGCCGACCAAACTGGCACTGGCGCCGGACTTCGCCGACCGGGTCATCGCTGCGCTGGAGCGCGACGGCATCCAGCCGCAAGCTGCCGAGCCATTGCCAGCACTGCCAAAACCACCGATGGGCGTACCGGCCTGGGAGCAACTGTTGCCATGAGCGTAGCGACCCTGCACGAACTGCATCGCCCACTGGGCAGCACCGGTCTGATGGTTTCACCGCTGGGCTTGGGCACGGTCAAACTTGGCCGCGACCAAGGCGTGAAATACCCCAACGGTTTCCAGATCCCCGACGATGACGCGGCACGCCTGCTGCTTAATCAGGCCAAAGGGCTGGGCATCAACCTGATCGACACCGCCCCGGCCTACGGTCGCAGCGAAGAACGCCTCGGCCCGTTGTTGCGTGGCCAGCGACAGGACTGGGTGATCGTCAGCAAGGTCGGTGAAGAGTTTACCGACGGCCTGTCGCGCCATGACTTCAGTGCGGCGCATACGCGGATGTCGGTCGAGCGCAGCCTGCAACGTCTTGAAACCGATTTTATCGATCTGGTGCTGGTGCACTCCGACGGTAACGACCTGGCGATTCTCAATGACAGCGAAGTCTATGCAACCCTCGCGGCGCTGAAGACCGAGGGCAAGATTCGCGGTTTCGGTTTCTCCGGCAAAACGGTCGAGGGCGGACTCAAGGCGCTGGAGCAAGGCGACTGCGCGATGGTCACCTACAATCTGAACGAACAGAACGAGAAGGCAGTCATTGACTATGCTGCTGCCCACGGCAAAGCCATTCTGGTGAAAAAAGCCCTGGCCAGCGGCCACGTATGCCTGAGTCCGGGCGTGGATCCGGTGCGCGCCAGCTTCGAGTTGTTGTTCCAGCAGCCCGGCGTGGCCAGTGCTATTGTCGGGACGATCAATCCGCTGCACCTCGCCCATAACGTTGCGACCGTTGCCCAGGTCCTCCGTGGTCACTGACGCCGCCTCGCGGCCTTAAGCAGGAGCCGACATGCCGCGCACGCTCATCAGAAAGAACCCGAGCAACTTCAAGACGCTGCCGCTGTTCGTCGAGGCCACGCCCGAAGGCCTGACGTATCAGAGCGTCGGCATGCCGCTGAATTTCGCCCAGACACTGCAGCGGCGCAAACCGGTGAGCGTGGCGGATGCCGAGCGCTTTGCGGTGGAACTGGCCAACCTCGGGGTCTCTGTGCGCCTGACCCTGCACTGGCAGAATCGCGATTACTGGGTGCTGGTGCGCCAGCGTCGGCAGGACCGTGGCGACGTCGTGCTCAAGCTGATTTCCGGCTACGTGCCTGCTCAAGAACTGAACATCCCGCTGCACACGGCGATTCAGGAAATTGCCGAAGAGTGTCTGCTGGAAACCCCGGAAGGCTGGCTCGGCGGACGCTTCAACGACACCTGGCTACCCGCGCCCTACTACGCCGCCCTGCATTATCGCGAGGCCCTGCCGTTTCGCCTGACGCCGCAGTCCGGTTCCGCGCGGCCGGTGCGCTGCGCCAATCTGCAATTGCTCGAACGGCCACGGGCCTATGTGCACCTGCCCACCGCATCGCTGCAACTGATCTACGACTTGCGCCTGGAAGTGCCAAAGGAAGCCAAATCCCTGAGTCTGTTTCACGTCGATGAACGTCTGGAAGGTGATCAACTGGTGGCGCGACTGGACCGCAAACGCCCCGATCTGTACCTGATGCCGTTGCAGGACGGCGAACCGCTGGCCGAGCTGTATACCTTGAAGAAAGGTCAGCTGTCTCCGGCAGGCACGCGCGGCCTGTATCTGGCCGAAAGTTTTGCCAGACAGGACGGCTGGCTGGTGCGCGAGGAGCGGATTCGCTGGAAGGACTGGTTACGCCAGCAGGGTCTGAACCCGCCGGAGAAACCTACTGGACTGGCGCGGTTGCGCGGCAAGGCGAAGCAACTGCTGAAGAAGATCGTACCGCGCAAGAAAGTCAGTTCCTGAAACGCAAAAGATCGCCGCCTGCGGCAGCTCCTGCACTGGAATGCATTCCAATGTAGCAGCTGCCGCAGGCGGCGATCTTTTGGCTTTATTGACCGCGGATTTTTTCCACGATCGCAGTGGTCGAGCTGTTTTCCACCAGACCCAGCACCTTCACCGTACCGCCGTAAGCCTTGACGATATCGGCACCAACAACCTGGTCGATACCGTAATCACCGCCCTTGACCAACACATCCGGCTTGACCTCGCGCAGCAGGTTTTCCGGGGTGCCTTCCGGGAAACTGATCACCCAGTCCACCGCACCGAGGCCGGCGAGAACCGCCATGCGTCGGTCGACACTGTTGATCGGACGTCCCGGCCCCTTCAGGCGGCTGACCGAGGCGTCATCGTTGATCGCCACGATCAGACGGTCGCCCTGGGCGCGCGCCTGCTCGAGGTAGGTCACATGACCGGCATGCAGAATGTCGAAGCAGCCATTGGTGAAGACGATGCGCTCGTTGTGCGCACGGGCATCGGCGACCGCCAGTACCAGTTGCTCCAGACCCAGGACACCACGCTCTGAACCCTCTTCGCGCTGGATCGCACGGCGCAGTTCCGGAGCGCTGATCGCTGCAGTACCGAGCTTGCCGACCACGATGCCCGCCGCCAGATTGGCCAGCGCCACCGCGTGCGGCAGTTCTTCACCGGCAGCGATCGCCGCCGCCAGGGTGGAAATCACCGTGTCGCCGGCACCGGTCACGTCGAACACTTCACGGGCACGGGCCGGCAAATGCAGCGCCGGATGCTCCGGACGCAGCAGGGTCATGCCGTGTTCACCACGGGTGACCAGCAACGCGCCGAGTTCGAGATCGTGCATCAAGGTCGCGCCCTTGCTCACCAGCTCGTGCTCATCGGCGCAACCGCCGACGATGGCTTCGAATTCGCTGAGGTTTGGCGTGATCAGACTGGCGCCACGGTAGATCGAAAAATCCTTGCCCTTGGGATCGGCCAGCACCGGAATGCCTTTGGCCCGGGCCGCCTGAATCAGCGCCTGATGGTTTTTCAGCGCGCCTTTGCCGTAGTCGGACAGCACCAGCACCTTGATCCCTTCGAGCAGATCATCGACCTGCGAGGCCAGGGCCAGCGCATCGGTGGCAAACGGCTCTTCGAAGTCGATACGCAGCAATTGCTGGTGCCGGCTCATGACCCGCAGCTTGACGATGGTCGGCTGATGCGCAATGCGCTGGAACAGGGCACGCACGCCCGCGCCCTTGAGACTGTTGCTCAGGCTGTCGGCGGCTTCGTCATCACCGGTCACACCGACCAGCGACGCCGGCGCACCCAGCGCGGCAATGTTCAAGGCAACGTTGGCAGCACCGCCCGGGCGGTCTTCGATTTGCTCGACTTTTACGACCGGAACCGGTGCCTCAGGGGAAATCCGTGAGGTTCCACCATGCCAGTAACGGTCGAGCATGACATCGCCGACCACCAAGACTGGGGCTTGATCGAATCGCGGCATGGACAACTTCATGGAGCAACCCACATACAAAATGAACAGGGGCGCGATATTAACACAGGGTTGGCGCAGGCTTGAGTGCAGCCTGCAACAGGATGAAACAGTCCGTATCTTTGATCATTTTTTGAGCACCAGTGCCGCCAGCTGTCCACAGGCTTCGGACAATTCCAGCGCCTCGGTGTCTATTTGCCACTCGGCTGCCAATGGTGCTTCGTAGGGGCTGTCCACGCCGGTAAAGTGCTTGATCCGACCTTCCCTTACAGCCTGATACAAGCCTTTCGGATCACGCCGGGCGCAGACTTCCAGCGAAGTACTGACGTGCACTTCAATGAAATCACCCTGGGTAAACAGCCTGCGCGCAGCGTCGCGTTCGGCGCGGAACGGCGAAATCGCCGCAACGATCACAATCAGCCCGGCGTCGACCATCAACCGCGCCACCTCGGCCATGCGCCGGATGTTTTCCCGGCGGCAGATGTCGCTCATGCCCAGGTCGCGACACAGGCCATTGCGCACATTGTCGCCATCGAGCAGAAAGGTGTGCAGACCCGACGCATGCAGGTGCAGTTCGAGGGCATTGGCCAGGGTTGACTTGCCGGCGCCGGAAAACCCGGTCAACCACAGGCAACGCGGGCGTTGCGCCTTGAGCGCGGCCCGGGCCTGGTGCGAAAGCGCCAGACCGTAAGGCCGAATGGCGAGCGTCTGTAGCGGCAGTGACAGGGACTCATTCATAACCGAGCAACTCGTAATCACGCTGATAAACCCGACGCACCAGACGCCGGGTGCGCACCGAACAGAACTCGCGCGCCGGCATCGATTGCCGTTCCCGCGAGCCGTTGACGTGAGGCAACTCGCCAGTCAGCCCCAACTGTTCGCAAACCAGACGAAAATCCCGCGTCAGGTGTTCCTGATAACCGATGAAGTCCAGCGCCAGATGCCCCAGCGAGTCCGTCAGAAAGTCGGTCTGCGCGGCAAAGTGCAATTGCCGGGCAATCGTTTCCGGATGCAGCCAGCGCGCGACAAAATCGTCGAAATCCCGGTACTGCCGCACCAGCCGTTGCGCCGGATGGTCACGGGCGCTCAACTCGTTGCCACGCAAAAAGGCGTAGGCCGAATAGGCGCGTTCCAGCGGGTTGCGGACAAAAGCGAACTTGAAAGCGTTGGCGAACTGCTCGGGGAACTGCTCTTCATACCAGTACAACGGCAAGTGCCCGGGACGCCAGCCGTCGAACAGTGCCGTGCAAACGCTGCTGCCGGCGCATTTCGGGACATGGATAAACAGGCAGGAGCGCTGCTGGAAGGGCTGGGGAAACGTCAGGTTGGCTGACATCGACTTGTTCACCACCTGCCGATCGACTACTGACAGGCGCCCGAGCAGAAAGGCCCGCTGTGGCTTGGGCAGCAGTTTCCAGAGATAGCGTTGCAGCATGAAAGCACCCGCGCGACGGGGATGGCCCCCTCGATGAAAGTCAGAGTTCGTTGAGGAACCTTAACAAGCGCGATGCCCGGATTTATTCCGGTTTGGTCAAGAAGGGTAAAGGTCTGGATACAAACGACTGTGGGAGCGAGCAGGCTCGCTCCCATAGGGCAGGGCCTGGAATCAGGCGATATTTTCGGCCGGGGCATCCAGGCCCATGGCGTTGAGGCGCGCGTAGTAACCATTTTGCGCCAGCAACTGGTCGTGGGTGCCGCGCTCGACGATACGCCCCTGATCCATGACCAGAATCAGATCGGCCTTCTCGATGGTCGACAGACGGTGAGCGATCACCAGCGTGGTACGCCCCTTCATCACCTGATCCAGTGCCGCCTGAATGTGCCGTTCGGATTCGGTGTCGAGTGCCGAGGTGGCCTCGTCGAGAATCAGCAGCGGCGCATTCTTCAGCAGCGCACGGGCAATCGCCAGACGCTGGCGCTGGCCACCGGAAAGCAATACGCCGTTCTCGCCGACCTGAGTGTCCAGGCCTTGCGGCAGTTGCGAAATGAAGTCCATCGCGTAGGCATCACGCGCGGCTTTTTCAATGTCTTCACGCGGCGCACCGGCCAGATCGCCATAAGCGATGTTGTTGGCCACGGTATCGCTGAACAGGGTGACGTGTTGGGTCACCTGGGCGATGTGACGACGCAGGTTGAGCAGCTTGTACTGCTCGACTTCCACGTCGTCGATGAGAATTTCGCCCTTGTCGTGGTGATAGAAACGCGGAATCAGGTTGGCCAGCGTCGACTTGCCGCTGCCCGAACGCCCGACCAGTGCGACCATCTGCCCCGGCTGGACCGAGAAGCTGATGTCGTCGAGTACCTGACGTTCGGTGCCAGGGTAGGTGAAGCTGAGGTTGCGCACATCCAGACGACCGCTCACCGCATCGCGCTCGACGGTGCCGGTATCGACTTCCGGCTCGACATCCAGTTGCTCGAAAATGCTCTCGGCACCGGCCACGCCTTTCTGAATGGTCGAGCTGACTTCGGACAATTGACGGATCGGCTTGGGCAGCAGGCCCGCCAGGGTGATGTAGGCGACCATGTCACCGGCCGAGGCGTCACCGCGCAGGTACAGCACCAGGAACATCAGCACGGCCATGGCGGTGTAAATCACCAGTTGCAGCATCGGCGTGTAGATCGCACCGGTACGGGTCATGCGCAGTTGCTTGTCGGTGTTTCCCTGGCTGGCATCGAGGAAGCGCTTCTCTTCATAGGCCTCGCCACCGAAGCTGCGCACCACGCGATAACCCTGGATGGTTTCCGAGGCGACATGCGTGACATCGCCCATCGCCAGCTGGATCTTCTTGCTCTGCTTGCGGAATTTCTTGCTGGCGGTGCGCACCATTACGGCGATCAGCGGCAGGATCGCCACCATCACCAGGGTCAGCTTCCAGTTCATGAACAGCAACGAGGCAAACAGGAAGATCACCGTCATGCCTTCACGGATTACGACCTTGATCGCATCTGTTGCCGCCCCCGTGACCATGGTCACGTTGAAGGTGATACGCGAAATCAGATGACCGGAGTTATGCTTGTCGAAATAGCGGTTAGGCAGTACCAGCAGGTTGTTGAACAGCTGCACGCGCAAGTCATGCACCAGCCCGAGGGAAACCTTGGCCAGGAAGTAGTTGCCCAGATAGGAGCCCAGCCCCTGCCACGCGGCGATCAGAATGATCAGCAACGGTACGGCCTGCAGCAGTTGCAGGTCGCGCAGGTACGGCACGGAGGGAAACAGCACCGCCTCAGGGTTGGACAGGCCATCGACAAAGTACTTGAGGATGTAGCCGAGCATTGGCTGAGTCGAGGCAAAAATCAGAAAGCCGACGATGCTGATCAGGAACAGACTGATGTACGGCCGGACATAGCCGAGCAGGCGGAAGTAGATTTTCAAGCTCGATGGGCTTGCGGCGGGACTGGAATCGGTCATATCACGCGAAAGTCGATAAAAAGGACGCTGACTTTAGCACAGCTTCTTCAGGGTTCTGGCAATCGGCGAAAGGCTGTTATTGTTATGCACCTCTTCTGCATCAAATAGCCATCACTCGAATGGTCGATCAACCTCAGGAATGAATCTCACAGCATGCAACTTCGCGGCTTCAGCAGTACGTCCAATCGGATTTTCGATTTCATTAGCCTGTGGATTCTTCCCACCGGTTATTTCCTGCTCCTGTGCGCGCTGTTCTTCTTGCCGGGTCGAAGTCTGCATCACAAGTTGTTCTATGGCCTGTTCAGCATTCCGACACTGATCGCGCTGTGCCTGCGCCCGCGCGAACTCAAGGAGCTGCTGCGCGAGCCGATTTTCATCGCGGCCCTGCTGTTCGCCGCCTGGGCGTTGCTCAGCCTCGCCTGGGGGCCGGGCGGTGAGCCGCTCGGTGGAATGTTCAAGCCGCCACTGCATACCTTGCTGCTGTTTGCCGGCTGCTACCTGCTGGTGCGCTACCGCAGCGACATCCTGCAACCTTTGCTGTTCGGCGCCGCATTGGTCGCGCTGATTGCTACCGGCGTTTTCCTGTTCATGTTCGCCCGGGTTTATGAGCCGGGGATGCGCCTGATCGGCGGCGGCGCCTTCGACAATCCGCTGCTCAGCTCGCACCTGTTCGGGTTCTTCAGTGCCTACTGGCTGAGCGTGACCATGACCTGCAAGCGTCGCCAGATGATGTGGCTCAGCGTGCCGGCGATGGCAATCATGTTCATGGCCGTGATCGGCACCGGTTCCCGGACACCGCTGGTGGCACTGACCATGGCTGCGATATGGCTGTGCTTCATTTGCTGGAACCGGCGCTCGGTGGGGTTACTGATCGCGCTGTCCCTGAGCGGCGTAACAGTCATTGCCCTGTTTTCGCAGATGATCACCGAACGTGGCGACTCCTATCGCCTGGAAATCTGGCAGAAGGTACTGCACATGATTGCCGATCATCCATGGATCGGTCATGGCTACAGCGCCACCCTTGCCGTGGACCCCGGTAATGGCGTCAGCTTTCAGGAACCGCACAGCTTTATCCTGGGCGTGCTGTATTACGTCGGCATCATCGGCTTGCTGCCCTGGTTGTTCTTCCTGCTGTGGGGCCTGCTGAGCAGTTGGCGTCAGCGTGTGCAGCCACTGCTGATCATTGCCTCGACCTGGCTGGTATTCGGTATCGGGGCCGGGCTGACCGAGGGCGGCGGAATCATCTCGCGGCCCAAGGAGCACTGGTTCCTGTTGTGGATCCCGCTGGCACTGATCGCAGCGTTGAGCATCAATCAACGCGCGCGGCGCCTGTTGACCCAGCCGGTGCAAAAGCTGGCGACCGCTGACCTGGAGCACATGAGCAGCGCGGCCCAGATCATTGAAGAAGACGGCCTCGGCCCGAAAGTCTTGCGCCTGACCGACGGCAGCTTCCTCAAGCTGTTCCGCCGTCGCCGCTGGTACACCTCCGGCAGCTTCAATCCCTACTCCGAACGTTTCGCGGTCAACAGCGAACAGCTGCGCCAGATGGGCATTCCGACCCCGCAAATATTGAATCTTTACCGTCTCGACGATGGCAGCAGCGCCGTGCATTACGCCCCGCTACCGGGGCACACGCTGCGTCAGGTGCTGCAAAGCATTACTGCCCCGGCAGTGCGCCAGGCGCTGGTGGAGCGTTTCGGCAAATTCATGGCGCAACTGCACGAGAAAGGCGTTTATTTCCGCTCGCTGCACCTGGGTAACGTACTGGTACTGGAAGACGGCGAGTTCGGTTTGATCGATCTGGCCGACCTGCGTATCTACCCTACCCCGCTCAGTCTTTCCCTGCGCCAACGCAATTTGCGTCATATGCAACGTTACACTGTCGACAAACGCTGGTTATTCGAGGATCACCTCGAAGCGTTGCTCCAGGGATACGCCGTGACGGCGTCCAAATCCGCGGTTGAAAATCTGCACAGGCAAGTGCTGGCCGGCAACGCCCCGGCCCGGGTTCAATGATGAACGAAACCAATCCTCTATTTGCACTGGCCGCCTATCTGCTGGCCATCGTGACTTCGGCCCTGCTGTTGCGCGCGGTACCGAAAATAGCCCGGTATCTGCAGCATTCCGGTGAAAGCCGCTATGCCAGCATCGACGGCCTGCGCGGCTATCTGGCGTTTGGCGTATTCGTGCACCACTCGATCATCACCTGGATTTTCCTGCGCACCGGTGTGATCGATTTCCCCCCGAGCAATTTCTATTCGATGCTCGGTCAGGGCAGCGTGGCGCTGTTCTTCATGATCACCGGATTTCTGTTCTGGAGCCGCTTGCTCGCGCAAGGCCGCAACCACGACTGGCTGGCGTTCGGCGTATCACGGGTTTTCCGCCTGTATCCGCTGTACCTGCCGTTGATGGTGCTGGTGTTCGTGTCGGTCTTCCACTTGCAGGACTGGCAACTGAAAGAACCCGGTCTGGAACTGTTCAAGCAGGTTCTCGCCTGGCTGACGTTCGACCGGCCGGACATCAACCAGTACCGTCACTCCGGCATGCTGATATCCAACGTCACGTGGACGCTGGCCTATGAGGTGTTTTTCTACCTGGCGCTGCCACTCGCCGGGCTGGTGTTCATCTACCGCGGCAACTGGTTGCAGGTGGTGCTGTGCCTGATCGGCATCTACGCGCTGTACCAGGTCATCGGCTGGGAGCATTCACTGAAAAAACACTTTCTGGCGAGTTTCCTCGGTGGCATCGCTGCCGCCTACTGGATTCGCCGACCGGCGCTCGTGGCGTGGAGCCAGTCGCGTCTGGCGAGCATCATCGCCGTGCTCGCGCTGGTGATTGCATTCACCGCGTTCAGTCGGGCATTCAAGACAGCACCGCTGTTTCTGCTGGGACTGTTTTTCGTGATCGTGGCGTCCGGCAATAATCTGTTCGGCGCGCTGAAACCACGCAGTATTCGCTGGCTCGGCGAGATCAGCTACAGCACCTACCTACTGCACGGTTTCGTGCTGTGGCTGATGGTGCAACGGCTGCCGCTGCTGCTGGATATCGATGCGCGGGAAACGGCGGTGTACCTGCCCCTGGTGGCCGTCTGCACGTGCTTGCTGATTCTGATCAGCAGCGCGACGTTCCTCTATATCGAGCAGCCGGGCATGGCTGCCGGCAAGAAGGTTGTGCATTGGCTGCGCCAGCGTCAGAAGGGCGAAAAGCGCCTGCCGGAGAAGGTCGCTCGCTGAGCGCGAGCGACTGTCGGCTCAGTCCTTTTCCAGTGGGGAAAAGAGCAAACGCCCCAGTCCGCGCCAGGTCTTCTTGTTCCAGGCCTTGAACGGGATCTGCGCCAGCAGCTCCCTTGCCAGCTTGCGATTGCGATTGGCGGTCTTGAGGAACATCGAGTTCAGCGCCTTGAAGCGCACTTCGTCGTACAGCGGATGATCGCTGAACAGCGCATAGGTGCGCAGGATGTTCTCGATCATGAAGCGGTGATTCTTGTACGAGTTGGTGGCGTGCTTGCGGTAGCGCGCCATCACCATGTTCAAACCGTCGATGAAGTAGCCAGCACGGGTCACCTTGAGCTCGATGTACAGGTCTTCAAGACGAATCGTCGGATCGAACCCTCCCACCTTCTCCAGCGCCTCGCGACGAATCATCAGCGTCGGCGCCGGCGGATACGGCTTGCGCTCGAGGAACATGTCGTCGAAATCCAGACGACGGAACGGCACGTCGCGGCGCTGACGTTTCTCCGGGTAAAGACTGCCGTCGGCGTGCATCAGCTCGATATTGCCGGCACAGATCCCGACTTCAGGCTTGCCGTCCATATACGCCACCTGGGTGGCAATACGTTCGGGATACATGATGTCGTCGGAGCCGAACGGCACAATCAGGCTGCCCTTCGAACGGGCGATAGCGCCGTTGAGGGTATTGGTCAGGCCCTGATTCTGCTGCACACGGAAATCGAAGCCGTACTGCGCCTGCAGCGCGTTGATGCGCTCGACGCTGTCGTCCTTCGAACCGTCATCGACCACCAGCAACTCGATGTTCTTGTAGCTCTGGTTGAGGACGCTGAGGATGCTTTCCTCAATGTACAGGCCGTGGTTGTACGAGGCGATGATGACGGTGACGAGGGCGTTGGCTTCGCTCACGGCTTTCTCTTCGCTCACGGCTGCTCCTTGCGGGCCTGCTCCAGGCCAGAGTCGATCAGGTCCAGGTATTCCTGACGGAACACCTCGATGTCGTGCTGTTCCTGCAGATAGCGATACGCCTGCTCGCCCTTGGCCTTGAGTTCGTCGTCCGACAGCGCGAGATAGTTATCCAGCGCGGCGACCAGACTCGGCACGTCCTTGGGCGTGATCGCCAGACCACCGGCACCTTCGATCAGCGGCAACATCGCCGGCACGTTCGAAGCGATCACCGGCAAATGGCCGCTCATGCCTTCGAGCAACGCCAGGCCCAGGCCCTCGGCCAGCGACGGCATGGTCCAGATGTCGAACGCACGCACGTACTGCAGCGCGTTTTCCTTGAAACCCAGCAGGTGCGCACGGCCGCTCAAACCCAGTTGCTCGATCTCGGCTGCCAGCGGCGCCTGCAAACGCCCGGCGCCAATGATCGCCAACTGCGTATTCGGGTACTTGTCCTTGAGTTGGGCGAACGCCTGCAACAGGTAGGTGTGGCCCTTGACCGACACCAATCGCCCCAGCGCGCCAATCAAGCGCACATTCGAGTCAATGCCCAACAGCTCGCGCGCTTTCTCACGACTGTGCTGCAAGCCTTCCGCCTGCTCGATATCGATGGCATTGGTAATGGCATAGGTGTTCTGGTCGGTGAAGCCGCAATCGCAATCGAGCAGGTATTGTTTGACCGCTGGCGACACACCGACGAACCGCCAGTGCCGATCGATCAGACGCTGGGCCTGACGACGGCGGTAGAAGCGATCGTACTCACCGAAACCGTGGGAGATGCCAATGCACAGCGGCACCTTCAACCAGCGGTTGAGCGCCAGCATCATGTTCACTGGTTTGAAGCGGTTGCAGATCACCACGTCGAACTTTTCCCGGCGGCAGAACTTGTACAGCTGCCACATCGCCCGCAGGCGCATGCCCTTGAGCGACTTGTCGGAAAACTCGAAGTACACCGAGTGATCGGCCCGGCTCACCGGCTCGCCCGGCCCCGGTTTGCCGCGCAGGAAAGCCGCAGTGATCTCATAGCGATCGCTCGGCAAGGCCTTGACGATCTGCTCGGCGAGGTCGGCGAAATCATGGGCTTTGACGTTGTAGTCGGGTTGCAGCTGCAACACCTTGAACCGTTGACTCATGACTCTCCCCGCTGGACGCCTGTCTCACCGTGCTTCAATAGCCAGAGCAATTCCTGGCGTCTGACCGCTTTTCGAAAAAACTCGTTCTCGCCGTACACCGACGCGGCCCGCCCGGCCAGCACACGCTGGATAATCCGGCGCAGGCGCCGCTTGAACGGTGCCGGCGGCTGCAGGTCATGCATCATGCCCAGCGCCATGGCCTTGTCTCGTTGCAACTCGATCGACAGCGGCAGGCACAGCGGCTGCATCGGCACCGCCGCATCGAAGGCCGGCGGCAAGGCAATGCCCTGCCCGGTGTTGCCCATCGGCCAGCGGTCGTTGTCATGCAAATGGTTGGCATAACCGAGCAGCGTCGGCTGCCAATCGAGACCCTGGAGCGCCTGCAAAACCGCTTGCTGGGCGCAGATATGGTCAGGGTGCGGATCGAGGGTCGGGTGCGGCAGCACGATCACCTCCGGACGGGCGCGCAGCAGCACTTCACGCAGGTCGGCCAGCAGGTTGTTCCAGGTCGGCGCACCATCGGCATCGCCCGGCAGAGTGAACGGATTCAACTGACGAAACAGACGCGTGTCGTTCAGGTCGGCTTCGCGCGAGCCCACCGCCTGATTCGGCGCGGCCTGCATCGCCGCCAGTTGCAGGCAGAAGTAACCGAGTTGTACGCAGTGTTCCTGCGGCACACCGGCCCAACGCGGCACGGTAAGGCTGTCCCAGGCACGCAGACGGCCTTTGAGCCGCGCCGCCTCGACCTTGCTCATGCCCATCTGCTGATAATGTTCGGCTTCGATCTCGCCAGCGGTCAGGGTGACGATCCAGGCGTCATCGGCCTGACTGTACAAGCCATACGCCGCCAGTTCGGCATCGTCGGCGTGCGGTGCAATCACCATCACCCGCTGACGGCGGTAGTCCGGTTGCTCCAGCGCCCACAGCAGCGGCTCGCCGGAGACTCGGCAGAAGCGCCCGCGCAAGCGCAACTGGCCTTGCGACAGAGCTTGCGCCTGACCGCTGAGGTTCAGGTAACGCAGGCCACTGACCCCGCGCTCGAAGGTTTGCGCATCCGGATGCGCCCCGCCGAGCAGTTCGACGCGCGGATCGAAAAAGCGTCCCAGCCAAGTGCTTTTGACTTTTACCGCGAGGATCAACGTCGCTTCGTCGACCAGCATCACGCCGTCATCCAGACGCAATTGCTCGCCGCTCAAATGCACCTTCGGCTGCGGTGTAAACGGTGGAAAACTGTACTGGTAATCGTCTTTCGGCGAATAGAACAAATGATCGGCAAACCACGCCTCGTGGGCGACCCAGCCGACCAGCGCGAGCACCAGCGGTAACCACCACGCGACCAGCACACCAAGCGCGATCAATACGATCAGGGCGATCAGCAAGGTGATGCGTTTATTGCGACGATGACGCTTGAGCAGTTGCTGTTTGCGGCTCATGGGCTGACTCATACGGTGAACACCGGCACAGGATTGCACCAGCGATCCTTGTATTCACGGTCGGCGCGACCGAAGGAAAACCGCAGCGGCTTGTTCAGCGCCCGCGCATGCTCCCAGGCGCTTTGCGTATTGAGGAAGCTCAACACGCTACCGGGGCTGAATTCGCGGGTTTCGGGATCGACGCCGCCGTTGATGTACTCGACGCTGATCCACTCCGGCGCTTCGACGCGGTACACCAACTGGATGGCGATCGGCGCGTCGTTGAGGAAGATCACCGAGCCGATCAGCAGTTCGCGCAGCAGCTCGATGACTTCGGCCATGCGCGCCGCGCCGGTGGCCGGGAAGCCCCAGCGGCGCTGGAACAGATCACAGTAGATCGCCGCCAGTTCGGCGCTGGAGAACTCGCCGACTGCACGCACCACGCCACCCGCCTCTTCCAGCAGGCGCAATTCGCGGCGCTGGTTATAGCGAAACTTCTTCGACAGCTCTTCGGGGGTGCGGGCCATGGCCAGTTGTTCGGTCTGCAACTTGAGGCCGCTGAAGCGGTTTTCGTTGAGCGCCGACAGATAGCGTGCGCGATGACGCAGCGGGGCCTGGGCATCGGCGGCGGCCGGCAGGATCAGCTCGGCATTGCCGAGGTCGAACAGGCCTTTCTTGCCATTGCGCTTGAGCACGTCTTTGGACAATGCCAGATCGCGGCCCCAGGTCGGGATCGCCGCTTTGACTTCGCCGTCCTGTTCCCATGCCAGATAACGCACCGGGATGCCGGCCAGATCCGCCAGACGTTCGACCACCATCGGATGCGTCGCGACGCTGCCGCCAAAACGCTGCCAGGCGGTGGCATAGGTGGAGGCGTCAACGGGCGACCAGCCACGTTCGCGCCAGCCTTGAAATCGGTTGAGCATCAGCCCCTCGGTGCCAGATCGGTAACTTGCGGCAGACGCCAGAAGGTGTCGCGCACCGCACGGTCGGAGAAACGCTCACGCAGGCGATCGAGCATCAGCTCGGCGCACTGCCGGCGTTGCTGATCATCCATACCGGCCAAATGTTGCAGGCCTTGTGCAAGGTGTTCGGCATCGCCCAGCGGGAACAGAATCCCTACACCTTCGACCACTTCCTTGGCCCCGCCACAGGCCGTGGCGAGCAACGGCACGCCAGCGGCCATGGCTTCGAGCAGCACCATGCCGAACGGTTCGTGATCGGAGCTCAGGGCAAATACATCGAAGGCGCGGAAGTAATTGCGCGCGTCCGGCACCTGACCGAGAAACAGCACCCGGTCACCGATGCCCAGTTCCCGGGCCAGCTCCTTGAGGTCCTGCTCCAGACGGCCCTTGCCGAGAATCACCAGTTGGCTGTTGCCCGGCAGACCGGGTAACGCCGCGGCAAAACCGTGCAGCAAGGTGGCCTGATCCTTGTCCGGGTGCAGCCGTCCGACGTTGCCGACAATGAACGCATCCGCCGCCAGACCCAGGGTCTCGCGGGCCTCGCGGGCCGACACCTGACTGGCCTGCAAGGCCGGCACATCGATGCGGTTGTACAAGGTCTGGATGCGGGTCGACGGCCATTTCGGCAGACAGCGCCGCATGTCGTCGCGCACCGCGTCGGAGACGCCGAGCAGACTCAGACGCTTGCGGAAAATGTGCGCGAACAGCTTGCGCGTGCCGCGTTTGTAATCGTCAAACGCGTGGTGCACGCCAATCACCGGCAGCGACGTGCCGAGCAAGGCGATGTAGATCGGCTTGAAGCGATGGGCGATGCAGAAACTGAAATTGCGTGAAGCGGCGATCTTGCGCAGATCGCCGATGGCGCCCAGCTTCAGGCCACGAATGGCCTTGGAGCTGTATTCCATGAACAACACTTCATCGGAAGCACACGCTGCGGCCACCTCGCTGTCGGCGGCCCCGGTCAGAAAGACCGTGGTCACCCGATAACCGGTGCCCGCGAACAGGCTGGCGTACTGCCGTGCGCAGTCGAGGAACGGCCCGTCATAGCCGTGACAGAACTGCAGCACATGGCGTTCAGCCGAGCGAGTCATAAGCGTTTGCGCCCTCTTTGACCACCAGAATGTCTTCCATGATCAGGTACTGCAGATCGGAGCCGAAGAACATGTTCAGGGCGTCGGTCGGCGAGCAGATCATCGGTTCACCACGACGGTTCAGCGAGGTGTTCAGCGACACGCCGTTGCCGGTGAGGTTTTCCAGCGCCTTCATCATGTCGTAGTAGCGCGGGTTGTATTCGCGCTTCAGCACCTGGGCACGGGATGTACCGTCTTCGTGGACGACTTCCGGCACGCGGGTCTTCCACTCTTCCGCCACTTCGAAAGTGAAGGTCATGAACGGTGCCGGGTGATCGATCTTGATCATCTGCGGTGCAACGGTGTCGAGCATCGACGGGCAGAAAGGCCTCCAGCGCTCGCGGAACTTGATCTGGTGGTTAATCCGGTCAGCCACACCGGCCACGCTCGGGCAACCGATGATCGAACGACCGCCCAGTGCACGCGGACCGAACTCCATGCGGCCCTGGAACCAGGCCACCGGGTTGCCATCGACCATGATTTTGGCGATCTGCTCCGGCATGTTGTCGAGCTTGCGCCAGGTCGGCTTGTTCTCGTGACGGGCGCACGCGGCGATCACGTCTTCGTTGCTGTACGACGGGCCGAGGTAGACGTGTTCCATCTTCTCGACCGGCACGCCACGGGCGTGGGACACATAGGCCGCTGCGCCGACCGCGGTGCCGGCATCGCCGGACGCCGGTTGCACGAACAGTTCCTTGATGTCATCGCGGGCGATGATTTTCTGGTTCAGCTTGACGTTCAACGCGCAGCCACCGGCGAAGGCCAGCTTGCCGGTTTCCTTGAGCACATCGCCCAGGTAGTAGTCGATCATCTGCAACGCCAGTTTCTCGAACAGCGCTTGCATGCTCGCGGCGTAGTGGATGTACGGTTCGTCGGCGATATCGCCTTCACGCTTCGGACCCAGCCACTCGATCAGCTTCGGCGAGAAGTAGAAGCCTTTGCCCTTCTCTTTATAGCGACGCAGGCCGATCACGTTGGCGTAGTCGGTGTTGATCACCAACTCGCCGTTCTCGAACGAGGCCAGACGCGAGAAATCGTATTTGCTGGCGTCGCCGTACGGCGCCATGCCCATGACCTTGAACTCGCCGTCGAGCATCTCGAAACCGAGGAACTCGGTGATCGCGCCATACAGGCCGCCGAGAGAGTCGGGATCGAAGAATTCCTTGATCTTGTGGATCTTGCCGTTTTCGCCATAACCGAAGAAAGTCGTGGCGTACTCGCCCTTGCCGTCGATGCCGAGGATCGCGGTTTTCTCTTTGAAACCCGAGCAGTGGTAGGCGCTGGAGGCGTGAGCGAGGTGGTGCTCGACCGGCTCGATCTTGATCTTCTTCGGATCAAAACCCAGTTGCTCCAGGCACCAGACGATCTTGTTGCGATAGCGCTTGTAGCGACGGTTGCCCATCAGGATCGCATCGAGGGCGCGATCCGGTGCGTACCAGTAACGCTTGGCATAGTGCCAGCGGGCCTTGCCGAACAGGCTGATCGGGGCGAACGGAATCGCCACCACGTCAACGTCGGACGGCTTGATACCGGCCTGTTCCAGGCAGAACTTCGCCGATTCGTAGGGCATGCGGTTCTTTGCATGCTTATCGCGGACGAAGCGCTCTTCTTCAGCCGCCGCCACCAGCTTGCCGTCGATGTACAAGGCGGCTGAAGGGTCATGGCTAAGGGCGCCGGACAGGCCAAGAATCGTCAATGCCACAGGGTCTAGCCTCTTTAGTCTGCATTCAGGCGCGATGCGCCTCGAAAATTGATGTGCCCTCGCACCGGGCGAGAGACAGCTAAAGGGCGGGATTATAGCGTAAAAGCGCCGACAAGCCTCTAGCGGAACTGGCCGGCCTTTGCGTTGACACTCCCGAGCCTCTCAACATAGACTTCCGCGCAAATGGGCTGGGGGATCCCGGTCGGCGCTAATGCCTCGGTGAGATCACCGGGGCTTTTCGCTTTCTGGGGGAGGGAAAACCTTCAACCCCCAGTTCTCGAAACCTTTCCCAACTTTATTCCGCCCACCGCTGCAATAGAACTTGCGCCTGAGCACATCAAACGCGCGATTTTCCTGACCCGCCCTCAAAACACTCATGCCGATCGGCCTTGCAACAAGATCAGCCAGCTGCAATCCGGTGGAATTGACTTGTTTTGTGGCGAAGACGATGTCAAACGGCAGTTGAACCCCCAATCGGTTAGACCCGCCACAAACCCTGCGAAACTCCAGCTCAAGCTCGTTATCCTCTCGCTTGCCTCGCCGCTCGAAAATCACATGCGTTAACACTTTATGTTGATGCTTTTCCTGCAAAAACTCATGCAGCGTTTCCAGACAGAAGCCGAGAGCCAAGTGGTAGGGGTTGTCCGCAGATGCCTGCTTTTCGCGCAGCAAGGCCTTGTCGATAACGCAACTGATCAGGACAAAATTGATGGCCTCGATAATGCCGGTCAATTCGTCGAGAAAGGCATGCTTGTGCACTCTCGAAGTGAACAGGCTGGAGAACGCTCCTTTTTCTTTTCGAATCTCCAGCTCATGCAGCACGATCAGATCGTGCCCCATATGGTTGAACTTGAATTTCTGGACAGCCGGAATGACCTTTTCGCAGTAATGCCTTTTGTGAAAGACGCAAAAAGCGAGCACGAATATCGGGTAATAGGGATCCAGCTTCTGCATCCCGTGATCACCGCTTTCATCAACATAGACGATGTAGTCACTGTATCTCCCGGACGGATACAAGAGCGCTGCCGCTTCAACAATCGCTTGCGACTCGCTCTGGTTTTCAAACAGAGAAAATTGCAAAACAGTTACCCGCGATCTGTTCGCCAATAGATGCCGATATTGCCATCCACGACCTGTTGATAAATCGTATACGGCAACACCACCGTATCCAGCACCCCGGACAATGGCAGGTCCAGCAGCACAAATGGCAGCAGCACGCCGGTAGGGTCAGGAGGGGCATTGAGTACGCAGAAATCGAATGCCAGACCACTGTAGATCCGCGGAATCGACTGGCAGTAGGTCTTCTGTTTGCGCATGTCGCGGGCGACGTCGGCGTCCATTTGCAGGAACGAGGCGGCGGTGCCGCAGCCGGATAAAAGCCAGGCGCAGGTGCTGAGTGTTACGGCGTTTTTGATGGTCAAGTCTTGCCCTCCAAAGTGGTCAGGGCAAGCTAGCACCGGGGCTGGAGCGGGCACAGTTCATGGCTTCTGGAGAAGCTGTAGGACAAGTCAGTGGAGTTTGTCCGCTATTGCTCAACGGGAGTTTTTTGGGGCTTGAACGCCCTATCGCGAGCAGGCTCACTCCTACAAGGGAATGCATTTCCATGTGGGAGCCAGCCTGCTGGCGAAGGCGGCTCAGGCCGCGCTGGAGATGTCCTTGGGCAACCGCTGATCGATCACCTGATACAGCGCGCTGCTCTCGGGCCAGTTGCGCATGAACCGTGCCCGATCCCGCGCATAGGCCGGTGCGAAACTTCCGACAGAGCCGTGCTGGCACATCGAATCCAGATCGATCAGCGCCCAGCGATCTTCCTGCCAGAACAGGTTATGCCCCTTGAAGTCGCCATGGCTAATGCGCTCGGCAATCAATCGTGCAAACAATTGATCCAGCGCCAACAACTCGGATTCCGGCGCCGCACCGCTTTCAACATACGGCGCAAAGCGCTCGATGATGTCCGGCCCCGGCAGGAACTCGGTCACCAGATAGGCGCGGCTGCGTAGCCACAAAAAGCGCTTTTCCAGCACCGCCAGCGGCTTCGGCGTAGCGATGCCGAGGAACGCCAGGCGATTGCCTTCGCGCCATGAATGCCAGGCGCGGCTCGGGCGCCAGAAGCGCTTGAGCCAGTGCGCAAAGCCTTTGATGTTGTAGCGCTTGATCACCAGCATGCGCCCGGCCACTTCGACCTTGCCGACGCTCGCCGCGCCGCCGGTCTTGTACAGATGGCCCTGATCGAGCAGCGCGTCGGCCTGCTCCAGTACCGGCAGCATCGCCGCTTCTTCCTCGCGACGGATCGCCCGCAAGCCAAACGCACCGCGCTGCACACTGAACAACGTGCACTCGCGGCCCACCTTGATCAGGTAATCCTTCAGCCGCCAGGCGCGCACCTTGGCGATCTGCTTCTGCAACGCTTCCAGCGGCAACGCGTGCTCGCTGTTGCTCAGCAGGTAATACACCAGCAATTCTTCGGTGAACGGCTCCAGTGACTTGGGCAACTGGGCGAAAAACACCCCGAGGTTTTCCAGCACTTTCTGCCGCGACAACGGCTGGCCAGCGGTCTCGGCGCAGATCCCGGCGCCATCGATCAGGTACAGCTGACCGCCCTGGCGCAGCAGGTTGTCCAGGTGCAGATCTTCCTGCCACAGGCCTTTGCCATGCAGTTGACCGATCGCACCCAGGGCCTCGGCGAGCACCGCCGATTGCTCGTCCGCCAGCACCGGCAGTGATTCGACTTTCTGCCAGGCATCACCGAGGCTTTCAGCACCTTCGAGGAACTCGAACAGCAGCCAGCCGCCCTCGCCATCCTTCAGGCCATCAGCCAACAACAGCGGCGTGGTCAGACCTTGTTCGGCGAGCAACTTGACGCCCGCCAGTTCGCGCTGAAAATGCCGCGCAGCCTTACTGCCCACCAGCAATTTGGCCAGCACCGGCCGCCCGCGCCAGACCCCGGCACCGACATAGCGCTGCCCCGGCAGCACCCGCAGCAAGCTCAACAACTGCAAATCCGCAGGACCGGCCGCGTCGGCCAGGCTGATCGTCAGCGGCAGACTCGGCGCACGTCCGGCGTTTTTCAGCTCCGACAAGCGCATCAACGGGTCTCCTTGCGACTGCGTCGTGCAGTCAGGCGCGTCACCCAGCTGTCGACCAGCGAACTATCGACTGGCTGATCGAGATAGACCGCGAGCAACTCGCGCAATTGCGCCTCGCTCCATTCCGGCGCGCGACGCAGCAGCGGCTCCAAGTCCTTGACCCGGTCGCGCATGCCGAACAGCAGGGGCCGGGTCTTTTCCAGGTCGATCAACTGCGCCTTATACGCGTCGCCATCAGCCTGCAAAAAGATGTGTTTCGGATAAAAGCAGCCGTGTACCTGACGCACGCCGTGCAGCTGGCGCGCCAGTTGTCCACAGGCCTTGAGAATGGCCGATTGCTGCGCGGTGCTCAGCTCGGACCAGCGTTGCAGCAACGAGTCGAGATCATCCCAGCCGTCGAGGGCACGGGTCAGCAGGATCGCCTGGACGTCGCCCTTGACCTTGCGCTCACCGAAGAACGCCGCTTGCAGCGCCGGGATCCCCAACTTGTTGTAGCGGCTGATGTTACGAAACTCGCGGGCGAAACTCGGCTCGCCGAACGGCGCATGCAGGGTGCGGGTCAGGTAGTTGCTCTGGCGCTTGAGGTAGTAGGCCTGCCCTTCCAGCTCCAGGCGAAATACGCTGCTCCAGCCACCGCCATCGGTGTTCGGTTCGTCGACGGCTTCGAGCTGTTTGGCCCAGAGCGCATCGAAAGTGCCGAGGCCATGACGCTCAAGCAGCGCCCGGTCTTCAACGGCCAGGAAATCAGTCATTCGCGTCCCTCGAAAAATCTCACTACGTGGCGAATCCGTTTCTTGTCGGCGGCATTGAGCCGATCACGTCCGCGGTATTGCAGGTAGAAGCGCAGGCGCTGGGTATTCGACAGGTGATATTTGGCCACCTTGTCGAGACAGGCCAGATCCTTGGTGATCCGGTACTTGAGCCAGAAGCCGCGCCAGAATTCGCCGTTCGGGCAGTCGATGAAATACAACTGCGCCTGATCGTCGATCAGCAGGTTGCGCCACTTCAGATCGTTATGAGTGAAACGGTGGTCATGCATGATCCGTGTGTAAGCGGCCAATTGCCGGCTGACACCATCGACCCAGGCGCGATCCTTGAGTTTCGGATCGTTGCGTTCGGCCAGCGCCGAGAGGTCTTCGGTGCGCGGCAGCTCGCGGGTGATCATGGCGCCACGGGCATAGGCCGCGCCACGTCGCTCCAGACCCCAGGCCACCACTTCGGCGGTGGGAATGCCCCACTTGGCGAAGCGCTTGAGGTTCTGCCACTCCATCTTCACCCGGGGCTTGCCCAGATAACGGCGCAAGCCTTTACCGGCGCCGACGTAGCGTTTGACGTAGTAATTCACACCGTTGCGCTGCACGCGGATGACTTCGGACAGCGGATCACGGGTCAGACGTTCGCCCTGCAGGGCAAACACCGCTTCGAGGCTGCCGAAATCTTCGGCCAGTTCGCGGTATTGCGGTTCAAGCGTCCAACCCGCCATCAGAGCGCATCCCCGTAACGCTGTTTGCGCGCATAAAGCTTGTTGGCCTTGCCTTCGAGCCAGCTCAGCAACGGCGCTTCTTCGGCGAGGATCTGCCGTAGCGGCTGCTGGAAGTAGCCTTTGAGGAAACGCAGCTTGTCGCGTCGGGTCAGACCGATGTCCAGCGCCGAGAAATACAGCGCGGCCAGGTCCTTGTTGCGCCAGCGTTGAGTAATACGTTGGCGAGTCTGGGCGCGGTGCAGGTCGATCACCGACAGCTTGAAATCGCCCGGGGTGATCGGCTTGTCGGTGTGCAGCAGGAAGTGGCAGATGTAGCAGTCGCGGTGGTTGACCCCGGCGCGGTGCATCATGCCGGTCATGCGCGCGACTTCAGCGATCAGCGCGTGCTTGAGTTTCGGCTGCGGCGGGTTCTTGACCCAATCGATGCTGAAGTCTTCGAGGCTGATGGTCGGCGCCAGCTCTTCGGTGACGATGAACGAATGCTGATCCGCCGGGTTGCTGCCCTTCTCGCCGTAAGCCACGGCGGTCATGGTCGGCACCCCGACTTCCTGCAACCGCTGGATTGCCTTCCACTCCTGACCTGCGCCAAGCACCGGCAGCTTGGCGGTCAGCAGGTTCTTGAAGATCTCGCCCCAGCCGATGCCCCGGTGGATCTTGACGAAAAAACCGTTGCCGTCGACTTCCGTGCGCAGCGTGCGTCGAGCTTCCAGCTCGCGATAGACCTCGCCCTGCAAGCCTTCGACTTCGGCGAACGGGTCGCGCCCGGCCCAAAGGCTCTTGAACGGTTCAGCCAGCATCAACTTCATTTAAGCGTGCTCCGCCAGAATCACATCGGCCGCGTGCTGCGGCATGCTGTAGAGGTCGGCCGTTTCGGCGAAGGCCAGACCATTGCGGCTCCAGGCCGCGCGTGCAGCGTCGTCATTCAACATGTCAGTCAGGTATTGCGTCAGTTGCGCCTGATCGAACGGTTCGTCCAGCACACGCCCGGCGTCCGCCTCGGCAATGTAATGGGCATAACCGCAGACCGCGCTGACCAGCACCGGCAACCCGGCGACCAGCGCTTCGAGCAGCACGGTGCCGGTGTTTTCGTTGTACGCCGGGTGGATCAGCAGATCGGCGCCGAGCAGGAAACGCGGGATATCGCTGCGGCCCTTGAGGAACGTCACGTTGTCGCCCAGGCCCAAAGTCGCACTCTGCATCTGGAACAATTTGGGGTCATCCTGGCCGATTACAAACAGCCGGGTGCGCTTCTTCAGCTCGGCGGGCAGTGCGGCCAGCGCCTTGAGGCTGCGATCGACGCCCTTGGTCTTGAACCCGGAGCCGATCTGCACCAGCAGCAGTTCGTCGTCCTTGAGGTTGAATTCGGCGCGGAAACCGGCACGAATCTCGTCGGCATCCGCCGGCCGGCGACGATCCTGGGCGATACCCGGCGGCAGCAGGTGGAAACGCTCCAGCGGCGTGTCGTAATGCTTGATGAACAGCGGCTGCTGCACTTCGGAAATCATCAGCACTTCGGTTTTCGCGTCCTTGGCGAACACCGCGCGCTCGTATTCGGCGAAGTGCCGGTAGCGGCCCCAGCGGCGGTACAGCGAATGGCGCAGGTTCTGCGCCTTGTCTTCAAAGCAGCCGTCGGCAGCGTAATAGACGTCCAGCCCCGGCATCTTGTTGAAGCCGATCAGGCGATCCACCGGGCGCTTGGCCAGATCCGCTTCCATCCACGCGCTGAGTTTTTCGTTGCGCCGATGGTTGAAGAACGCCTTGACCGGCGCCACCAGCACTTCGAAACCGGGCGGCACGTCGCCTTCCCAGATCAGGGTGTAGACGCGAATCTGATGGCCGCGCTTCTGGCATTCGAGGGCGATACGCATGAAGTCGCGCTGCAAGCCGCCGAACGGGAAGTATTTGTACAGGACAAAAGCCAATTGCATCAGCGCAGCTCCTCAGCCATTAACAACGTGCTCAGACGGCTGGCGACACGCTCGGGGTTTACACGCGTGAAGCACAGAGGCTGCTCGCGTTTCAGGTCAAACTGACGGGCATCCTGCGCGGTCGGTTGATACGTACATTTCTTTTGCAGGCACGGGGCGCAGGGGAAATCACTGGCCATGTGAATCTGCACCTTGCCGTAGGCGCCGGTCAGGCCCGGATTGGTCGGGCCGAACAGGGAAATCGTCGGCACATCCAGCGCGGCGGCCAGATGGCCGAGACCGGTGTCCACCGCCACGCAGGCCTGGGCGCCGGCCAGCACTTTGCCGACCCCGGCCAGGTTCAGCTTCGGCAACACTTCGGCGTGCTTGAAACCAGCGGCGATACGCTCGGCGCGGGCCTTCTCCTGCGGGTTGCCCCACGGCAGTTTGACCCCGACGCCCAGATAGCCGACGCGCTCGGTCAGCTCGCGCCAGTAGGCTTCCGGCCAGTGCTTGGTGTCCCACGTGGTGCCGTGCAGGAACACCACGAAAGCGCTCTTGCGCGGCAATTCCACCAGACGCTCGACGTTGAGGCCGTAGTCGCCCAGCCCTTTGGGCAGGTCATAACCGAGAGCGATGGCGAACAGTTGACGCACTCGCTCCACCGCATGCTGCCCGCGGGCCACCGCCAGTTTGCGGTCGTAGAAACGCGCGGCGATCGGCTCACGCGCCGAGCCTTTGTCGAGGCCGGCCACTGGGGCTTTGACGTAACGCGTCAGCCAGGCGCTTTTCAGCAGGCCCTGGGCGTCGATCACCAGGTCATATTTGTTCGCCCGAACGGACTGCTTGAAGCGCTTCCACTCGCCGCTCTTGATCGTCTGCCAGAGGTTCTTGCGCCAGCGGCGGATCGCCACCGGAATCACCTTGCCGACGGCCGGGTGCCAGGTCGGAATCTCGGCGAAGCCTTCTTCCACCACCCAGTCGAACTTGATTCCGGGGATGGCCCGGGCCGCGTCGGTCAGCGCCGGCAACGCGTGAATCACGTCGCCCAGCGATGAAGTCTTGATCAGCAATACCCGCAACTTAATGAACCTCGACCACGGAGCCCTGCAGTTTCTGCAAGGCATCGTTGACCGCGTCCGGCATCAGCTGGCGCAGGCAGTTGTAATGGCCGAACCGGCAGGTACGGTCGAAGCACGGGCTGCAATCGAGTCCCAAACGAACGATTTCGACGTGCTCGGCCAGCGGCGGAGTGAAGCCCGGCGAAGTCGAGCCATAGACCGCCACCAGCGGACGGTTCAGCGCCGCCGCAACGTGCATCAGGCCGGAGTCGTTGGACACCACCGAGTCGGCACAGGACATAAGGTCAATGGCCTCGGCCAGCGAGGTGCCGCCGCTGAGGTTGACCGATTCTTCACGCAGGCCGGGAATCAGCCGTGCACGAATGTCTTCGCCCACCGCGTGATCGTTCTTCGAGCCGAACAGCCACACCTGCCAGCCTTCGCGAATCCGCGCTTCGGCAACCTTGGCGTAATGCTCGGACGGCCAGCGCTTGGATTCGCCGAACTCGGCGCCGGGGCACAGGGCCAACACCGGGCGGTCGAGGGTCAGGCCGAACTTGGCCAGCGCCGCTTCGCGGGTCACCGGATCAATTTGCAGGCTCGGACGCGGATACGGTTTCGGCAGCTCGGTGTTCGGCTCGTAAGCCAGCGCCATGAAGCGCTCGATCATCAGCGGATAACGTTCTTTATCCAGCGTGCGCACGTCATTGAGCAGACCGTAGCGGAATTCGCCACGCCAGCCGGTGCGTTGCTTGATGCCGGCGAAGAACGGCACCAGCGCCGACTTCAGTGAGTTCGGCAGCAGGATCGCCTGATCGTACTGGCCGGCCAGGGACTTGCCGATTCGCCGGCGAGTGGCCAATTCCAGTGCGCCATGGCCGAGCGGGAAGCTCAAGGCCTTGCGCACTTCGGGCATGCGCTCAAGGATCGGCCGGCTCCACTCGGGGGCCAGCACGTCGATTTCGCATTGCGGGTGGCGCTGCTTGAGACACTGAAACAGTGTCTGCGCCATCACCATGTCACCGACCCAACTGGGCCCAACGATCAGAATATTCATGTGGTTTCCATAAACGAACCGGGGAGGCCAATGCCTCCCCGCCTCGAGAATCCAGCACCCACCAGCACTGGCTGGAGGGTCATTTGGACGAGCCGGTAAGGACTCGTCAGATCAATTCGTACATTCAGCATAAACCTCTGTGGCGAGGGAGCTTGCTCCCGCTGGGCTGCGTAGCAGCCCCCAAACGTCACATCACTTTATACCTGACACACCGCGCCGCCTGACTGACGACTGCTTCGCAGCCGAGCGGGAGCAAGCTCCCTCGCCACAAGGGCTAGCCTCCATGCTCGATGAATCAGCTTAGCCCCAACTCTTTCCAGATCCGCAATACCTGCCGGCGCTCCTCGACAAACTGGTCGCCTGCAATCACCCCGGCATCCTTCTGCAAGGCCTGCCGGTGGGCGGCGGAGCGGTAGGCTTTATAGGCCTCGCGCAACAGGCTGGCGTCTTCGGCAGGCATCAGCCCTTCGTGTTCCAGCTCTTCCAGAATGCGGATGTTATCGGTCCAGCGCAGCAATGGCGGGTGGCTGTGCGACCACGCCAGGGCCGCGTATTGCACCATAAATTCAATATCGACGATACCTCCGGCGTCCTGCTTGAGGTCGAACGGCGCCGTGGCCTCGAAGGCATTTGCCGCGGTACCGGCCGCCGTGCTCTTGCTGCCGAGGTTATCGCGCATCTTGGCGCGCATCTCGCTGACTTCCTGTTGCAGCTTCGCCAGATCCCGCGCCTTGCCCAAAACCTGCGCGCGGACTTTCTCGAAGGCCTGACCGACATCCTGACTGCCCACCAGCACCCGCGCCCGCACCAGGGCCTGATGTTCCCAGGTCCAGGCTTCATTTTCCTGATAGCGCTCAAACGCCCCGAGCGAACTGACCAACAGCCCCGACGCGCCGGACGGGCGCAAACGCATATCCACTTCATACAGCTGACCGGAGTTGGTCTGCGCCGTCAGCAAGTGAATGATCCGCTGCCCCAGCCGGGTGAAGAACTGCGCGCCATCGATCGGCTTCGGCCCGTCGGTTTCCGCCTGCGGATCACCGTCATGGATGAACACCAAGTCCAGGTCCGAACCATGCCCCAGTTCCAGCCCGCCGACTTTGCCATAACCGACAATGATGAAGCCGGGATCGCACAAACTGCCATCGGTGCGCAGCGGCGTGCCGTACTTGGCCACTGTCTGACGCCAGGCAAGGGCCAGCACTTGTTCGAGAATCGCTTCGGCGAGCCAGGTCAGGTAATCGCTGACTTTCATCAACGGCAGGCTGCCGGCGATTTCCGAGGCGGCAACGCGCAAGCGGTGCGCCAGTTTGAAATGACGCAGGGCTTCCATCTGCTGTTCGAGGTCGTCTTCAGGGATCCGCGTCAGGCGCTCGCGCAGCTCGGCGGCGAGTTCCGGGGCCAGTGGCGGCTTGAACAGCCGGCCTTCATTGAGCAACTCGTCGAGCAGCAGCGGGAAACGGGTGATCTGTTCGGCAATCCACGGACTGGCCGCACACAGCGTCAGCAAGCGCCGCAGGGCGCCGGGGTTTTCCGTCAGCAACACTAAATAAGCCGAACGTCGGGCCACGGCTTCGACCAGTGGCAGCACCCGCTCCAGCACCAGATCCGGGTTGTCATGCTCCACCGCCTGCGCCAGCAGGCGCGGAATAAACGCATCGAGACGCTCGCGACCCAGCCGCTGCATCGCGCGCAATTGCGGGCTGCCACGCAAACCGGCCAGCGCCTTCAGGGCCTTGGTCGCATCAGCAAAGCCGCCCTCTTCGAGCTGTCGGCAAGCGGCCTCTTCATCCTGCTCCTCTTCCCACAGCGGCAACCATTCACCGCCCACCACCACTTCGCAGTCGGCGCCCTCTTCTTCATCGGGATCGGCGATCACCTGCGCGAAGTGCCAGGCCACCCGGCCGCGCCAGAACATCAGTTTTTCGTGGAAGGCGTCCCAATCGGCGAAACCGAGCATGAACGCGATCCGTGCCTGATCCTGAGCGCTGTCCGGCAACATCTGGGTCTGGCGATCGGCAATCGCCTGGATCGCGTGCTCGGTGTAACGCAGGAATTCGTAACCTTCGCGCAGCTCGCTGATCACCGCCGGCGGCAGATAACCCTGCCCTTCCAGCGTGCTCAGCACCTTTAATAGAGGACGCTGCTGCAGGCTGAGGTCGCGCCCGCCGTGGATCAACTGGAAGGCCTGAGCGATGAACTCGACCTCGCGAATCCCTCCGGAGCCGAGCTTGATATTGTCGGCCATGCCCTTGCGCCGCACCTCCTGCTGGATCAACTGCTTCATGGTGCGCAGCGCTTCGATCGCCGAGAAGTCCAGATAACGCCGGTAAACGAACGGGCGCAGCATGTCGAGCAACTGTGCGCCCGCCGCTTGATCACCGGCCACCACCCGCGCCTTGATCATCGCGTAGCGTTCCCAGTCGCGGCCCTGATCCTGGTAATACTGCTCCAGTGCATTGAAGCTCAGCACCAGCGCGCCGGATGAACCGTACGGACGCAGGCGCATGTCGACGCGGAACACGAAGCCATCGACGGTCATCGGATCGAGGGCCTTGATCAGGCGCTGACCGAGACGAATGAAGAATTCCTGATTATCCAGCGCGCGTTTCACGCCGACGGTTTCGCCGCCCTCGGGGTAGGCGAAGATCAGGTCGATATCCGAAGACAGGTTCAGCTCGACCGCGCCGAGCTTGCCCATGCCGAGAATGACCATCTGCTGCGGCAAACCGCTGCGCCGGCCGGTCGGTGTGCCGAATTGCTGGCAATGGCGGCTGTACAGCCATTGGTAGGCCTGGTCGATGGTGGCGTCGGCCATGTCGGAAAGGTCGCGGCAGGTCTGCACCAGATCGGCCTGACGGTTGAGGTCACGCCAGATGATCCGCACTTGATGGCGGGCGCGCTGGCGGCGCAGGACGCGACCGAGTTCGTCTTCGCTTTGCGCGGTGTTCACGGCGGCGGCAATCTGCGCGCACAGCTCTCCTGGCGCGAACGGCCGGTCGAGTTCACCAGACTGCACCAGCGACAGCAACATCAAAGGGTCACGAACGCTCTGTTCAATGACGAAATCGCTGGCGGCACTGACGCGGGCGAATTGCGCCCAGCGTTCCGGCGTCCAGTTCGAGAAGCCGAGATCGTCTTCCAGCGCGGCGACGGCCGTACGGAACGACTGCTCGGATCGAGTGACCAACGGCAAGAGAATGGCGGGGAGTTCGGCAAGCACGGGCAGGGTCATGGTCTATCCTTGATCGGCGTGTAAATGGCCGCTTGTAGTGTTTGATGAAAACCCGCTACGCGAAGGACTGTCGAACAAAAGTTAGAAATAGCTGAAATTTCTTCTTCTTTGGCATCCAGCATCAAACTTTCACCTTTTTCGGATGGTAATCGACCAACCTTAACGATTATTCTCACAACGCAGTCGGAGGCCACAAGCCTTTCCTCTGTAGTTTTACTACTCGTCTATACAGGCGAAAGGCTGAAATGCTCAAAGATTTGTAGTAAAACTACACGCCGCCGAAACAACCTGTCGGCAATCCAAGAATTTTAAATCGTCTGCCCACAAGGCCAGTCGCAAACTCAGGCAACCGATTCTGGAAGCCTTTCCGCCCTGGAGCAAGCCATGCAAGACCTCGTTCCTTTCTTATAGATGGTATGTGTGTAGTGTATGGAATGTGTTTTCGTCTTTGTTTTGTTATAGGTTGTTGACTTTTTTTT
>NZ_JBIVMY010000029.1:0-74280 GCF_044753325.1 Pseudomonas sp. NPDC088414
TGAAACTAGTCAACGCGTGGGTAAAAAAGTGCGGCAAACTCTAACAACGACAGGGATTTTGGGCAAGGCGCCAATATGTTAAATTGGCCGCTTTTCTGTGCACCAAGCCCCACAATCGCGGCCTTATGACCGTAGAAGTGCGGTAGTGTTCCGACAATCTAACACACGGACGCCGTCCGTTCTGTTTTCCACTGGAGAATCCCGATGGCGCTAGAACGCTCCGACGTGGAAAAAATCGCACATCTGGCCTGCCTTGGCCTCAATGATGCCGATCTTCCGCACATTACTTCCGCCCTCAACAGCATTCTCGGGCTGGTCGACGAAATGCAGGCCGTCGATACCGACG
Organism: Pseudomonas sp. NPDC088414; assembly: GCF_044753325.1. Taxonomy (NCBI): domain Bacteria; kingdom Pseudomonadati; phylum Pseudomonadota; class Gammaproteobacteria; order Pseudomonadales; family Pseudomonadaceae; genus Pseudomonas; species Pseudomonas sp. NPDC088414. The sequence continues at coordinate 347 of NZ_JBIVMY010000029.1, forward strand.
GTATCGAGCCTTTGGCCCACCCGCTGGAAGCCAGTCAGCGCCTGCGCGCCGACGTCGTGACCGAGACCAATCACCGCGAGGCCTATCAGTCCATCGCACCAGCGGTCGAAAACGGCCTGTATCTGGTTCCGAAAGTCATCGACTAAAGGGAAAGAGCCTGCAATGCATCAAATGACTCTGGCCGAGATCGCCCGCGGTCTCGCCGATAAAAAGTTTTCCTCCGAAGAGCTGACCAAAGTCCTGCTGGCGCGTATTACCCAGCTCGATCCGCAGCTCAACAGTTTCATCAGCCTCACCGAAGAGCTGGCACTCGAGCAGGCGAAAGCCGCCGACGCGCGCCGGGCCAACGGTGAGAGCGGCGCCCTGCTCGGCGCGCCGATCGCCCACAAGGACCTGTTCTGCACCCAGGGCATCCGCACCAGCTGCGGTTCGAAGATGCTCGACAACTTCAAGGCCCCGTACGATGCCACAGTGGTTGCGAAACTGGCGGCTGCCGGCGCCGTAACCCTGGGCAAGACCAACATGGACGAATTCGCCATGGGTTCGGCCAACGAGTCGAGCTGGTACGGCGCGGTGAAAAACCCGTGGAACCTGGAACACGTGCCGGGCGGCTCCTCCGGTGGTTCGGCGGCGGCAGTTGCCGCGCGTCTGTTGCCGGCGGCCACGGCCACCGACACCGGTGGTTCGATTCGTCAGCCCGCTGCATTCACCAACCTCACCGGCCTGAAACCGACCTACGGTCGTGTGTCGCGCTGGGGCATGATCGCGTACGCCTCCAGCCTCGATCAGGGCGGCCCTCTGGCGCGCACTGCCGAAGACTGCGCAATTTTGTTGCAAGGTATGGCCGGGTTCGATCAGAACGATTCCACCAGCATCGATGAGCCGGTTCCGGATTACTCCGCCAGCCTTGGCGATTCGCTGCAGGGCCTGCGCATCGGCGTGCCGAAGGAATACTTCAGCGCCGGTCTCGACCCGCGCATCGCCGAGCTGATCCAGAACAGCATCAAAGAGCTGCAGAAGCTCGGTGCCGTGATCAAGGAAATCAGCCTGCCGAACATGCAGCACGCGATTCCGGCGTACTACGTGATCGCCCCGGCAGAGGCCTCCTCGAACCTGTCGCGTTTCGACGGCGTGCGCTTCGGCCATCGCTGCGAGAACCCGGAAAACCTGATCGACCTGTACAAGCGCTCCCGTGGCGAAGGCTTCGGCCCTGAAGTGCAGCGCCGGATCATGGTCGGCGCCTACGCGCTGTCCGCCGGTTACTACGATGCCTACTACCTGAAAGCGCAGAAGATCCGCCGTCTGGTGAAGAACGACTTCATGGCGGCCTTTAATGAAGTCGACATCATCCTCGGCCCGACCACGCCAAACCCGGCCTGGAAGCTCGGCGCCAAGAACAGCGACCCGGTCGCCGCCTATCTGGAAGACGTCTACACCATCACCGCCAACCTCGCGGGCCTGCCGGGCCTGTCGATGCCGGCAGGTTTTGTCGACGGTCTGCCGGTTGGCGTGCAGTTGCTCGCGCCGTATTTCCAGGAAGGTCGCCTGTTGAACGTTGCCCACCAGTATCAGTTGAACACTGACTGGCACACCCGCACCCCGCAGGGGTTTTGAAACTGCTGCGCTCGGTAATGCTGCGTTGAAAACTGGCTCGTAATGCTCATTGACTACAGTCAACTCCGCTTACTCGCCAGTTTTCGCCTTGCCTTACCTTCGCTCGCGACGTTTCAAAATCCCCAGCAAAAGGCTAGGAGACACACATGCAATGGGAAGTCGTGATCGGGCTGGAGATTCACACTCAGCTCACTACCCGGTCGAAAATCTTTTCCGGTAGTTCCACCCAGTTCGGCTCCGAGCCGAACACCCAGGCCAGCCTGATCGACCTGGGCATGCCCGGCGTATTGCCGGTACTGAACCAGGAAGCGGTGCGCATGGCGGTGATGTTCGGTCTGGCGATTGACGCCGAGATCGGTCAGCACAACGTGTTCGCCCGTAAAAACTACTTCTACCCGGATCTGCCGAAGGGCTACCAGATCAGCCAGATGGAATTGCCGATTGTCGGCAAGGGCCACCTGGACATCGCCTTGGAAGACGGCACCGTCAAACGTGTCGGCATCACCCGCGCGCACCTGGAAGAAGACGCCGGCAAGAGCCTGCACGAAGAATTCAACGGTGCCACCGGCATCGACCTGAACCGTGCCGGCACGCCGCTGCTGGAAATCGTTTCCGAGCCGGACATGCGCAGCGCCAAGGAAGCCGTGGCTTACGTCAAGGCGATCCACGCGCTCGTGCGTTACTTGGGCATATGCGACGGCAACATGGCCGAAGGTTCGCTGCGTTGCGACTGCAACGTATCGGTACGCCCGAAAGGCCAGGTCGAGTTCGGCACCCGCTGCGAGATCAAGAACGTCAACTCGTTCCGTTTCATCGAGAAGGCGATCAACTCCGAGATCCAGCGGCAGATCGAGCTGATCGAAGACGGCGGCAAAGTGATCCAGCAGACCCGCCTGTACGATCCGAATAAGGACGAGACCCGTCCGATGCGCTCCAAAGAGGAAGCCAACGACTACCGTTACTTCCCCGATCCGGACCTGCTGCCGGTGGTCATCGAAGAGTCGTTCCTCGGTGAGGTGCGCGCCACCCTGCCGGAACTGCCACCGCAGAAACGCGAGCGCTTCCAGAGCCAGTTCGGTCTGTCGGCGTACGACGCCAACGTGCTGGCCACCAGCCGTGAGCAAGCGGACTACTTCGAGAAAGTCGCAGCCATCGGTGGCGACGCCAAACTGGCGGCGAACTGGGTGATGGTCGAGTTGGGCAGCCTGCTCAACAAGCAAGGCCTGGACATCGAGGACTCGCCGGTTTCTGCTGAACTGTTGGGCGGCATGTTGCAGCGCATCAAAGACAACACCATCTCCGGCAAGATCGCCAAAGTGGTGTTCGAAGCGATGGCCAACGGCGAAGGCACGGCGGACGAGATCATCGACAAGCGCGGTCTCAAGCAAGTGACCGACACTGGCGCGATCTCCGCAGTACTGGACGAAATGCTCGCGGCCAACGCCGAGCAGGTCGAGCAATACCGCGCGGCAGACGAAGCCAAACGCGGCAAGATGTTCGGCTTCTTCGTCGGTCAGGCCATGAAGGCTTCGAAAGGCAAAGCCAACCCGCAGCAAGTGAACGAACTGCTGAAAAGCAAGCTCGAAGGCTGATGCAAATGGAGCCAGCATTTGTTACTGGCTCTGATCCCCTGTGGCGAGGGAGCTTGCTCCCGCTGGTCTGCGCAGCAGACCCAAGTCGGCATCCGCACTTTTTCAGAAAGAATGCGGTTGCTGGTTTTGCGACCGCTTCGCGGCCGAGCGGGAGCAAGCTCCCTCGCCACAATTATTCTGGGAGCTTTCGAATGAAACGCCTGCTCGGCGCCTGCGCCCTGCTCTCCTTGCTCGCCGGTTGCGCCAGCAACGACATCATCGACCCGCACGGTTACGACCAGACCGGCGTCGCCTCCTATTACGGTGCCAAGCACCACGGTAAACGCACCGCCAGCGGCGAAGCGTTCAACCAGCATTCCCTGACCGCCGCCCACCGCCAATTGCCATTCGGTACACGGGTGAAGGTCACCAACCTGAAAAACGACAGATCCTGCGTTGTGCGCATCAACGATCGCGGGCCGCACACCCGTGGCCGCTTGATCGATGTCTCGCACGAGGCTGCCGAACGCCTCGGCATGCTCGGCAGCGGCACGGCGCGCGTGCGCATACAGGCCCTCGACGACTGATGGAGCGCTGACCATTTTTGCTCTAGCCGACTTACCGCTGATCAATGTGATCGAGCTACTCAGCGGCCTGATCCTGCTGATCCTCGGCGCCGAACTGATGGTGCGCGCCGCCGTGCGTCTGGCGGCGCGCCTGCATGTGCGCCCGCTGATCATCGGCCTGACCATCGTCGCCCTCGGCAGCAGCGCCCCGCAAATGGCGGTCAGCCTGCAAGCGACCCTGGCGCGCAACCCCGACATCGCCGTCGGCAGTGTGATCGGCAGCAGCATCTTCAACATCCTCGTGACCCTCGGCCTGTCGGCGCTGATCATTCCGTTGAGGGTCTCGCGGCAACTGGTGCGTCTGGACATTCCGCTGATGATCGGCGCTAGCCTGCTGGTGTTCGTCCTCGCCTGGAATGAACAGATCAGCCGCTTCGACGGCGTACTGCTACTCGCGGCACTGGCGTTGTATCTGGGCCTGCTGCTGCGCCAGTCGCGGCACTCGGCGCGCCCGCATTCGGAATTGCCGCAAGCCCCGCAGGCACCGTGGTTCAGCAGTCTGCTGATGATCGTTGTCGGCCTCGCGCTGTTGGTGTTCGCCGGGCATTTACTGCTCGGCGCAGCGGTGGCGGTGGCGACCGATCTGGGCTTCTCCGAACGGGTGATCGGCCTGACCGTGGTCGCGGTCGGCACCTCGCTGCCGGAACTCGCCACCTCGCTGATCGCCGCATTGCGCGGACAACGCGATATTGCCGTGGGCAACGTGATTGGTGCCAACCTGTTCAACCTGCTCGGGGTGCTCGGGGTCACTGCGTTGATTGCGCCGACGCCGTTGTCGGTCTCGCCCAACGCACTGGATTTCGATTTGCCGGTGATGCTTGGCGTCGCCGCGTTGTGCCTGCCGGTGTTCTATTCCGGCTACCGTGTGACCCGCGCCGAGGGTCTGCTGTTGCTCGGTTTGTACGCGGCTTACGGACTGCACGTGGTGTCGTTCACCACCGGCATGCCGCTGGCCGGCAAACTGGAAAAACTGATGCTGTTCTACGTGCTGCCGACGCTGCTGGCGTTTCTGTTGTTCACGTCCGTACGCGCCTGGCGCCGCCAACACCACAAGAGGGATGTGCCATGACCGATTCGCAGAAAACCGGGGTTGAAATCCGCCGTCAGGTAATGGGCGATGCGTTCGTTGATCGCGCGCTGGGCAACGCCACCGAATTCACTCAGCCGTTGCAGGACTTCGTCAATGAACACGCCTGGGGCGGGGTGTGGAATCGCGAAGGTCTGCCGCTGAAAACCCGCAGCCTGATCACCCTTGCCGCGCTGACCGCGTTGAAGTGCCCGCAGGAGTTGAAAGGCCACGTGCGTGGTGCGCTGAACAATGGCTGCACGGTCGAGGAGATTCGTGAGGCGCTGCTGCATTGCGCGGTGTACGCCGGGGTGCCGGCGGCGATTGATGCGTTTCGTGCGGCGCAGGAAGTGATCGACAGTTACCAGAAAAGCTGAAAGATCGCAGCCTGCGGCAGCTCCTACAGGAGAACGCATCCCAATGTAGGAGCTGCCGCAGGCTGCGATCTTTTGATCTTGCCCTTCAGATCCACCCACCCCACTGCAACAGAAAGATCCCGATATTGGTGGTCACCGCCGCCATCAGCGTGGTCAGCACAATGATCGCCGCTGCCAGCTCATGATTGCCCTGCGCCGCCCGGGCCATGACGAAACTGGCCGCCGCCGTCGGGCTACCGAAGTACAGAAACAGAATCCCCAGCTCCGCGCCACGAAAGCCCCAAAGCCACGCCCCCAGTGTCGCCAGCACCGGCAGGCCGATCATCTTCACCAGACTCGAACTCAGCGCCATGCTGCCGCTCTTGCGCAGCGCGGCCAGTGACAGCGTGCCACCAATGCAGATCAGCGCCAGCGGCAACGTGGTTTGCGCCAGATACTGGCCGGAGGTTTCCAGCCAGCCCGGCAGGCTGATCTTGAACCAGGCAAACGGCGCCGCCGCAATCACGCTGATGATCAACGGATTGCTGAACACGCTTTTGCAGATGCTCCACGGATCGGACTTGATCACCGGGCTGTACACCGCGAGCACGATGGTCGACAGGGTGTTGTAGAACAGGATCACCAACGCCGCGAGAATCGCCCCGAGGGAAATCCCGTAGTCGCCGTACATGCTCGCCGCCAGCGCCAAGCCGATCACCCCGTTGTTGCCGCGAAACGCGCCCTGGGTGTAGATGCCGCGATCCTCTCGGGGGCAACGAAAAATCGCCCAGCCCCAGGCCAGGGCAAAACTCACCAGCGTCGCAACCGCAAAATAGATCAGCAGCGCCGGTTGCAGCGCGGCGTGCAGGTCCGCATGCAGGATCCCTAGAAACAGCAGCGCCGGCATGCTGACGTTGAACACCAGCGAGGAGGCGGTGTGGATAAAGTTGTCGTTGATCCAGTCGATGCGCTTGAGCAACACCCCGAGGAACAGCATGGCGAACACCGGCGCGGTGATGTTCAGGGTTTCGAGGAAGATTGCCAGCATGCCGGGGGGAGCCTTTGAGTGAGCGTCGTCAGGGCTTAATGATAAGCCAAAAGCTTGAAAAGCCCCTCACCCTAACCCTCTCCCGGAGGGAGAGGGGACTGACTGAGGTGTGGTGCGTCATACATCGACCTGCAATACCGAGTCGACTATGGATTCGGCAAAGCATTTTCAGGTCGGTGTATTACTAAAATATTCCCGGATCGGCCCCTCTCTCCCTCCGGGAGAGGGGGCTGACTGAGGTGTGGTGCGTCATACATCGACCTGCAATACCGAGTCGACTGTGGATTCGGCAAAGCATTTTCAGGTCGGTGTATTACTAAAATATTCCCGGATCGGCCCCCTCTCCCTCCGGGAGAGGGTTGGGGTGAGGGTAGCTTTTGCCCCACAAACCATCAGGTAATCGGCGCCGGATTGAACAACGTGATGTCGTTATGCAGCTTGTGCTTCTCCGCCCAGGTCTGCTGCTTGCCGCTGGCAACATCCAGGTAGTAGTGGAACAACTCCCAGCCCAACTCCTCGATGGACGCGCGCCCGGTGGCGATTCGTCCGGCATCGATGTCGATCAGGTCCGGCCAGCGCTGCGCCAATTCCGTACGCGTCGAAACCTTCACCACCGGCGCCATCGCCAACCCGTACGGCGTACCCCGTCCGGTGGTGAACACATGCAGGTTCATCCCCGCCGCCAGTTGCAGCGTGCCGCAGACAAAATCACTGGCCGGTGTCGCGCAGAAGATCAGCCCCTTGCGCTTGAAACGCTCGCCCGGGCCGAGCACACCGTTGATCGCGCTGCTGCCGGATTTGACGATCGAACCCAGCGACTTCTCGACAATGTTCGACAACCCGCCCTTCTTGTTGCCCGGCGTGGTGTTGGCGCTGCGATCCGCCTCACCCTTGGCCAGATAACGGTCGTACCAGTCCATCTCGCGCACCAGTTCCTGCGCCACGGTCTTGGTCTCGGCACGAGAGGTCAGCAGGTAGATTGCATCGCGCACTTCGGTGACTTCGGAAAACATCACCGTCGCCCCGGCGCGCAGCAGCAGGTCCGAGGCGTAACCCAGCGCCGGGTTGGCGGTGATTCCGGAGAACGCATCGCTACCGCCGCACTGCATGCCGAGGATCAGCTCGGAGGCCGGCACGGTTTCGCGGCGGCGCTGATCGAGCTTCTTCAAACGGGTCTCGGCCAGCGCCATAATCTGCTCGATCATCTCGGTGAAGCCGTGACTGGAATCCTGCAGGCGATACAGCCAGGGCTCGCTCAAGTCGACCGAGGCATCGTCCTCGTGCATCACCTGCCCGGCCTGCAATTTCTCGCAGCCCAGACTGATCACCAGCGCTTCGCCACCCAGGTTCGGGTTGCGCGCCAGGTTGCGCACGGTGCGGATCGGGATGTAGGCATCGGTGGCGGTGATCGCCACGCCGCAGCCGTAACTGTGGGTCAACGCCACCACGTCATCGACGTGCGGATACTTCGGCAGCAACTCGTCCTTGATGCGTTTCACCGCGTGATCGAGCACGCCGGTGACGCACTGCACGGTGGTGGTGATCCCGAGGATATTGCGCGTACCGACGGTGCCGTCGGCGTTGCGATAACCCTCAAAGGTGAAACCTTCCAGCGGGGTCTGTGCGGCAGGCACCTCGGTGGACAGCGGCAGGCTGTCCAGCGGCGGCGCGGTCGGCATGCGCAGTTGATCTTCCTTGACCCAGCTGCCACGCGGGATCGGCTGCAACGCGTAGCCGATGGTCTGGCCGTAGCGAATCACCTGGCCGCCCTCGGGAATGTCCTCGAGGGTGACCTTGTGGCTCTGCGGCACAAAATCCACGGTCACCAGACCGTCCGGAAACTCGGTGCCGGCCGGTACGCCCTGGTCGTTGACCACAATCACTACGTTGTCCCGCTCGTGCAGGCGGATGTAGCGCGGCGAGTCGGAATGTTCAATCAACTGCATGACGCCGCTCCTCAGGAATGCGCTTGAGACAATTTGCCGGTGATTTCAGAACCACCATTGGTTGGCGGCTCTTTGAGCACCACACGTTTGATCGGGCCGACGATCACCAGGTAGCTGAACACCGCGACCAGTGCGTTGGCACCGACGAACACCAGCGCCCATTTGAACGAACCGGTGGAGCTGATGATGTAGCCAATCACGATCGGCGTGGTAATCGAAGCGATGTTGCCGAAGGTGTTGAACAGGCCACCACTCAAACCGGCGATCTGTTTCGGCGAGGTGTCGGACACCACCGCCCAGCCCAGCGCGCCGACACCTTTGCCGAAGAACGCCAGGGCCATGAAGCCAACCACCATCCATTCCACGTCAACATAGTTGCAAGCGACGATGCTGCTCGACACCAGCAGACCGGCGATGATCGGTGCCTTGCGGGCGAAGGTCAGCGAATGGCCCTTGCGCAGCAGGTAATCGGAAATCACCCCGCCCAGCACGCCACCAATGAAGCCGCAGATCGCCGGCAACGAGGCGATGAAACCGGCCTTGAGAATGGTCATGCCGCGCTCCTGCACCAGGTACACCGGGAACCAGGTCAGGAAGAAATAGGTGATGCCGTTGATGCAGTACTGGCCCAGATACACGCCGAGCATCATGCGGTTGGTCAGCAACTGGCGGATGTAATCCCACTTCGGCCCGTCAGTTTTTTTGCCTTGCTTGACGTCCATGTCGACCATGCCGCCGTTGTCGGCGATGAACTGCACTTCGGCTTCGTTGGCCAGCGGATGTTGGCGTGGGCTGTGGATAACCTTGAGCCAGATCCCCGAGAACACGATGCCGAACACGCCCATGACGATAAACACGTGTTCCCAGCCGAAGGTGTAGACGATCCAGCCCATCAGCGGCGCGAACAGCACGGTGGCAAAGTATTGCGCCGAGTTGAAGATCGCCGAGGCGGTACCGCGCTCAGCGGTCGGGAACCAGGCAGCGACAATCCGTGCGTTACCGGGGAACGACGGCGCCTCGGCCAGCCCCACCAGAAAGCGCAGCATGAACAGCGCAACGATCGCCGTGGACATGCCGAATTCACCGACAAAGCCTTGCAGCACGGTGAACAGCGACCAGCAGAAAATGCTCAGGGCGTAGACTTTTTTCGAACCGAAACGATCGAGCAGCCAGCCACCGGGAATCTGCCCGGCGACGTAGGCCCAACCGAAAGCGGAGAAGATATAACCGAGGGTGACCGCGTCGATGCCGAGGTCTTTTTGCAGGCTGGAACCGGCGATGGCGATGGTCGCGCGGTCGGCGTAGTTGATCGTGGTCACCAGAAACAGCATGAGCAGGATCAAATAGCGGACGTGAGTCGGCTTGGACGATTGCATGTAGATGTACTCCCACTGATTATTTTTATGCGCGGGTGAATCTTCTTTGGTGTTGCTTTTGTGGGAGCTGGCTTGCCAGCGATGGCATCACCGCGGTACGAGGGCATATCGCGTCGTCCGCATCGCTGGCATGCCAGCTCCCACAGGTATTGCGTGTATCAGGAACCGATGTAGGCGGTTTTCACCACGGTGTAGAACTCTTGTGCATAGCGGCCTTGCTCACGTGAGCCATAGGATGAACCCTTACGGCCACCGAACGGAACGTGGTAATCGACACCGGCGGTCGGCAGATTGACCATCACCATCCCGGCTTGCGAATGGCGCTTGAAGTGGTTGGCGTACTTCAGCGACGTGGTGGCGATACCGGCCGACAGGCCGAACTCGGTGTCGTTGGCCATCGCCAGCGCCGCCTCGTAATCGGCCACGCGAACGACGTTGGCCACCGGGCCGAAGATCTCTTCACGGCTGATGCGCATCGACGCTTCGCTGTCGGCAAACAGCGTCGGCGCGAGGAAGTAGCCTTCGGTGTCGCAGGTCACCAGACCACCGCCGCTGACCACACGTGCACCTTCGCTCTGACCGATGTCGATGTATTTCAGGTCCTGCTCCAGCTGCGCCTGGGAAACCACCGGGCCGATGTCGGTGCCGGATTTCAGCGCGTGACCAACCTTGATCGACTGCATGCGCTCGGCCATGGCCTCGACGAACTGGTCGTGTATCCCGGCGGTGACGATCAGGCGGCTCGACGCCGTGCAACGCTGGCCGGTGGAATAGAAAGCGCTCTGCACCGACAACTCGACCGCTTGTTTGAGGTCGGCGTCGTCGAGAATGATCTGCGGGTTCTTGCCGCCCATTTCCAGCTGCACCTTGGCCTGGCGCGACACGCAGTTGACGGCGATCTGCCGGCCCACGCCGACCGAACCGGTGAAGCTGATGCCGTCGACTTTCGGACTGTTGACCAGCGCTTCGCCGACCACCCGACCGCTGCCCATCACCAGGTTGAACACGCCGGCCGGGAAGCCTGCTCGGGAGATGATTTCTGCCAGCGCCCAGGCACAGCCCGGCACCAGATCGGCAGGTTTGAGCACCACGCAGTTGCCGTAGGCCAACGCCGGAGCGATCTTCCAGGCCGGAATCGCAATCGGGAAGTTCCACGGGGTGATCAGGCCGACCACACCGAGGGCTTCGCGAGTCACTTCGACGTTGACGCCCGGGCGCACCGACGGCACGTAGTCGCCGGACAGACGCAGGCATTCACCGGCGAAGAACTTGAAGATGTTGCCGGCGCGGGTCACTTCGCCAATGGCTTCGGGCAGGGTCTTGCCCTCTTCCCGGGCCAGCAGGGTGCCGAGTTCTTCGCGACGGGCGAGGATTTCCGTGCCGACTTTATCCAGCGCATCGTGACGGGCCTGAATGCCCGACACCGACCAGGCTGGGAACGCCGCGCGGGCCGCATCGATGGCGGCGTTAACCTGAGTCAGGTCAGCCTTGGCGTAGTCGCCGATGGTGTCGCTCAACTCGGACGGGTTGATGTTCGCCGAGTAGTCGGCACCGGCAACCCATTCACCGTTGATGTAATTGTCGTAACGCTTGGAATCAGCCACAGAAATTCTCCTCTCTACGCAAAAGCCGCTGATTGCTCAGCGGCCTTGTGGGTCGGTGTTATTGCGCGCCTTGCTTGTCGATCAGCGCGGCGAGCATTTCGAATTCTTCGCCGGTCAGGTCGGTCAGCGGTGCGCGCACCGGGCCTGCGTCATAGCCGGCAATCTTGGCCCCGGCTTTGACGATGCTCACGGCGTAACCGGCCTTGCGGTTGCGGATTTCGAGGTACGGCAGGAAAAAGTCGTCGATGATTTTGCCGACGGTAGCGTGATCGTCGCGGGCGATCGCGTGGTAGAAGTCCATCGCGGTTTTCGGGATGAAGTTGAACACCGCCGACGAGTAGACCGGCACGCCGAGGGCCTTGTAGGCAGCGGCGTAGACTTCTGCGGTCGGCAGGCCGCCGAGGTAGCTGAAGCGATCACCGAGGCGGCGACGGATCGACACCATCAGCTCGATATCGCCCAGACCGTCCTTGTAGCCGATCAGGTTCGGGCAGCGTTCGGCCAGACGTTCCAGCAGTGCTGCGTTCAAGCGGCAGACGTTGCGGTTGTAGACCACCACGCCGATGTTCACCGATTTACACACCGCTTCAACGTGGGCGGCAACGCCGTCCTGGCTGGCTTCGGTCAGGTAGTGCGGCAGCAGCAGCAGGCCTTTGGCGCCCAGACGCTCGGCTTCCTGTGCGTATTCGATGGCCTGACGGGTCGAGCCGCCGACACCGGCCAGGATCGGCACGCTGCTGGCGCAGGTATCGACCGCCGTCTTGATGATTTCCGAATATTCGCTGGCGGCCAGGGAGAAGAATTCACCGGTGCCGCCCGCTGCGAACAGTGCCGACGCACCGTACGGGGCCAGCCATTCCAGACGCTTGATGTAGCCGGCGCGATGGAAGTCGCCCTGGGCGTTGAAATCGGTCACCGGGAACGACAGCAGACCGGCGGAGAGGATGGACTTCAGTTCTTGTGGATTCATTTTTCGAACACCCAGGGTAGCAACATTTTTTTGTGAATTTTATGGTTCAGCCAGCGCTGAAGTTGTAGGTCATCGTACAACTTAAAAGATAACCGTCAACTGCATTTCATCGTCGCCCGGAGCGTTTTGTCGGACAGGATTGTTTCTTGACGTAGGAAATATCTGGTCTAGGCTCGATTTGACTGTATATTCATACAGCTAAAATAAATTGACCGAAGACATATCAAGGAGAAAGAAATGTCCAGACTGCATGCAAAACCACAGGAACGCCCCAAACCGGTCATCGCCCGGTTCGATGATCTTTTCACGATCAATGGCATCCACTTCAACGCCGACAATCCGCATCTGCTGCTGCATATTGTCGACGCCCACAACGATCTCGAACCGGCCACCGCCCTCCCCGGCAACGCCTTGAAAATTCGACCGCCACTGCGCTTCGAAGGCGCTGAACACACGGCCATCGGTGATAACACCCTGCTGCGCCTGGCGGAAAATGCCGAGCCGATTCGCGCGCAAAACGTGCCGTTGCATTTGCCTAACGGCCTCGCCCTGACCTACGGCCAGGTCGTGGCGCTGGCCGGCGATTTCTACGGTGTCGTCGATCGACCGATCAACGAAGGTGCGACCCCGGCCGATCGCCTGAACCGCTTCAGCACCGCATTCGACTCCCTCGCCGTGCTCCCGGCCTCCCGCGCCGAGGCCACGCAGATTCTCGCGGTCATGCAAAAAGAGGTCGACGCGGTTAAACAGGCGATCAAGGACGGCAAAGCACCGCACGAAGCCTACGACGCGCTAGGAGATACGTTGTCCGAAGAGTGGAACAAGATCACTGGTGGCGGCAGTTTTGTCTCGGCGCTGTTCCCGCTCGGGCGTTATCTGAAACTGGCGGCGAACAACGCCGACCACTTCGGCGAATGGGCCAGACTGGCCTACATCGCCGGGCACACCGCCGCCCTGCAAACCGCCGTCGCGGCCCGCGCCACTCACGATGAGCAACAACTGGAACGGGCCTACGCGATGAACGCATTTGCCGACCACTTCCTCACCGACCTGTTCTCTGCCGGCCACCTGCGGGTACCGCGCAAAGAGATGGCGGCGGTGGTCACGCCGAGCGATCTTGGCTCTCTGGTGACCCGTTTCATGCATGACGAGGACAGCAAATTTGGCCTCAAGGTGCGCAACGCCCATGGCGATCAATGGCGCGCCTACGGCGACAAACGCTACTTCGACGCCAGCGACGCGGACAACCGCACCCAGGTCAATCTGGCGGTGCAGGCCTCGGCGGACGAAGTCTTCGCTGCCTACCTCAGCGGCAACGTGCCCGCCCCTTCGACGTTTGCCGCGCTGCAACGCCTTCCGGATCTGACGGCGGTGCTGAACCTTTCCAGCAATTTCGCGCCGCTATTCCGCGTCGAGGGCGGCAAGGTGCTGCGACGCAAAGACGTGAACAACCTCAACGACACCGCCACCATCGATGACTGGTGGGGCTGGAGCACCTACTTGCTGCTCAAGGACTACCACCCGACGGGCAACGTCAATCAAGGAGAATGAGCATGACGATCAAAGTGAAACTGGAACTGGCGTCGGGGCAGTCTCTGCAAGGTGCGCCACTGGAGTTGCTGGCGGATGGCAAGCCGATTGCGTGGGGGGTTGTGGATGAGGACGGTTTGGTGGCGTTTGCTGCCACTCCGGGGAAAGCGCAACTGGCAGTGAGGGTGGACCGCTCGATATTGCCGCGCTGAACTCACCGGCCCCTTCGCGGGCATGCTCCCGATAGCGCTGTGTCGTTGCATGAATTAGCGGTTTACCGTTCGTCGAGACTGGTATTTCTTACAGGTGCTTTGATTTCGTGATCAAGACCTTAATCAGGTCGTGCCGATATCGGCTTGGACGACCAAAAGGATCTTGAACATGAAAAACAAAAGCTTCGCTGTAACAATGCTGCCGGCCCCTTTGCTTAAAGAGGCGATCAATGGGGTGCTCTACGTTCATAACCTGATTGATCCCGCCCATGGGGAAGTGCCCGTGCTTCCAGACGCAGTCCCTGGGGACGCGATCAAACTGACAGTGAGTAACTCGGGCGGCTTCTTGGAATGGGAAACAAAGATCGTATTGACTGCTATCACCATCGGAAAGCCGATTGTATTGCCAATCCCGAAAACGACGTTTGAAAAAATGCTCAGTGCTGAATCAGATGCCGCATTGCAGTACTCCCTCGAAAGTGCGGGCGACCAAAAGCTTTCAATGCCACTGTCAATCGAGCTTAAACGCTGATTCAACCTCACCCCTGCGCCTGTGCCTCTTCATGAGCCTGGCGCAGTCTTTCGCGGCTGTTGGTCAAATGCAGGCGCATGGCCGCCCGCGCCGCATCGGAATCCTGGCGGGCAATTGCGTCATAAATCTCTTCGTGCTCACGGCTCAGTCGATTCATGTAGTGCTGCTGATCGTCATGGGCCAGGCGCGCCGAATTCAGCCGCGTACGCGGAATGATGCTGGTGCCCAGGTGGGTCATGATGTCGGTGAAGTAGCGGTTGCCGGTGGACAGGGCGATTTCCAGGTGGAAGGCGAAGTCCGAGGCCACCGCATCGCTGGCGTGGGCCACGCTGTCGTTCAGTGCATCGAGGGCGGCGCGCATGGTCGCCAGTTGTTCGGGGCTGCGGCGCTGCGCGGCAAGGCCGGCGGACTCCACTTCCAGGCTGATGCGCAATTCGAGAATCGCCAGCACATCACGCAGGGTGACGACCGTCGCCGGGTCGATGCGAAAACCGCTGGGGCTCGGTGTGTCGAGTACAAAGGTGCCGATGCCGTGGCGGGTTTCCACCTGGCCGGCGGCCTGCAACCGGGAGATTGCCTCGCGCACCACGGTGCGGCTGACGCCATGCTCCTGCATGATCGCCGACTCGGTGGGCAACTTGTCGCCGCGCTTGAGCAGACCGTCGCGGATCTGTTCGGTCAGCACCGTCACCAGCTCCTGGGCCAGGCTGCGGCGCTTGCGCGGGAGGCGTGGGGTGTCGATCGGGTTTTCCATGGTCAACGTCTGGTCTCGAAAATTCGGCTTGGTTCGCATCATAGCGCAGGCGGGTTGTACGATCACTCGTCACAAACCTCCCCTGTAGGAGCTGCCGCAGGCTGCGATCTTTTGATCTTCAAAAACAACATCAAAAGATCGCAGCCTGCGGCAGCTCCTACAGAGGGGGTCAGGCGGTCACGGCCTGTTCCACCAGATGCCCGCTGTCGATCCGCACGTGCCGTGGATGGAAGCGTTTCAGGCTGCTGCGGTGGCCGACGCTGACGATGCTCAGCCCCGGCAATTGATCGATCAGCGCCTGATACAGCGTCGCCTCATCCTCTTCATCCATCGCCGACGTCGCTTCGTCCATGTACAGCCATTGCGGCGCGTAAAGCATGGCGCGGGCGAAGGCCAGGCGTTGCTGCTCACCCGGCGAGAGCATGCGCTGCCAGTGATTGGCTTCGTCCAGACGCGCAACCAGATGCGGCAGACGGCAAGTTTCCAGCACCTCGGCGTAGCGCTCCGGCGCGTAGGTATCGCCCGGTTGTGGATAACTCAACGCCTCGCGCAGGGTGCCGATCGGCAGATACGGCTTCTGCGGCAAAAACAGATAACGCGCCGCCGGCAGGCGAATATTGCCGTGGCCCGCCGGCCACAAATGCCCCATCGCCCGCAACAACGTGGATTTGCCGCTGCCGGAGCGGCCGCTGAGCATCACCCGGTCGCCCGGCTCCACGGTCATGTCGGCATTGGTCAGCAGGTGGCGACCATCGGCCAGATCCAGACCGAGGTTGTGCACTTTGAGTTCGCTGCCCTGATTCTGCACATCGATGGCCGGGGTGCGCTGTTCGTTATCGGTCATGGCCTGACGGAAACTCAACAGACGATCACAGGTGGCGCGCCAGGATGCGAGACTCTGATAGGCGCTGATGAACCAGCTGAAGCTCTCCTGGACGTTGCCGAATGCCGAGCTGATTTGCATCAGTTCGCCCAGTTCGATCTTGCCGGCGAGGTAACGCGGCGAGGCCACGATAAACGGGAAGATGATGGCCGCCTGGCTGTAACCGGCAGTGAAGAATGTCAGACGCTTGGACACTTTCATGATGTCCCAGAAGTTGTGCCAGACATTGCCGAAGCGCCCGCTCAAACGGCGGTTCTCGTTCGGCTCGCCGTTGTACAACGCAATGCTTTCGGCATTCTCGCGAATCCGCACCATGGAAAAACGCAGGTCGGCTTCGAAGCGTTGTTGTTGGTTGTTCAAGCCGATCAGGCGACGACCGATCAAATGCGTCAGCCAACTGCCCACCACGGCGTAGACCAGCACGCACCAGAACATGTAGCCGGGGATGGTGATGCCATAGACTTCGATGCTGCCCGACACGCCCCACAGAATGATCGAGAACGACACCAGACTGACGATATTGCGCAGCAGACCAATCCCCAGCTCAAGGGTATTGGAGGTGAAGTTGTTGAGGTCTTCGGAGATCCGCTGGTCCGGGTTATCGGTGTAACCACCCTGCTCCAGCTGGTAGTAATTCTTGTCGGCGAGCCAACGGGAGAAATGCTTTTCGGTGAGCCAGGCCCGCCAGCGAATCGTCAGCATCTGGGTCAGATACAGCCGGTACACGGCACCGATAATCGCCACGGCCGCAATGCCGCAAAAATACAGAATCAAGCGCCAGAACGCCGCTTCATCTTTCTTCTGCAGCGCGTTGTAGAAATCCTTGTACCAGGTGTTGAACCACACCGAGATACCCACGCTCAGCAGCGAGAGTGCGATTACCGCAATCAGCAGCGTCCAGGCCTTGCCCTTCTCTTCACTGCGCCAGTAAGGCGTGATGATCGCCCACACCTTGCGAAAAAACTGCCCGCGCACAGCATCGTTGACCGCGGAATATTCAGCGTTCTGATTCATGAAAAAGGCTCGATAAAGAAAAGAACAGATACGCACCGATCATAGATGATCGGTTCGTTTTATCGCCAGAGTGGGACTGGCTCATTCAGGGATTGTTCAGATTGATGGGGGTTTCAGTATCGCAGCGAGCGCACGTACCGTTCATCGGGACTGTCAGAGTTGACAGTAGTGGGGGGCGATTCACGCTGATCAACTGGGCTGGCCTCCTGCAAGGAATTCGCTGTGAATCAGGAGAGCAGATTACCCCTCTGACAACGAAAGGAATTGGTCATGAACAAAGAAGACAACCCGCTTAATGCTCCAACCAGCGATTCGATCAGGAAGGGCGAACTGTCTATCAGTGAGCTGAGTGATTCGGGGGCTACATTCATATTCTGGTCCGATAACCGTGAGGCTATTATCGATGTTGCCTGGATCGGTTATGACGGCACCCAATCTGAAATCAACCGACAAGTCGGTAATCAGAACAAGGTCATTCTCCCAGTATCAAAAGCTATCTTGAAACAATGGGTAGGAAAGAAACTCTACGCACAATGCAACGGAACTCTGGGCGAAGGGCATTACACATCGCCACCAACGCACTTCATGGTTGTAGATTGAACCCAAGGCGCGACCCGAATGCAGGGTAGCGCCTGTTTCATTCAGTCTCGCTCATTTGCCCAGAAAACCTTTCAACGACGAACCGGGCGCTTCTGCAGTTTGCGCTGCAGGGTGCGGCGGTGCATGCCCAGGGCGCGGGCAGTGGCGGAAATGTTGCCTTCGTGCTCGGTGAGCACGCGCTGGATGTGCTCCCACTGCAGGCGGTCGACCGACATCGGGTTTTCCGGCACCAGACTGTCGAGGTCGGCGTGCTCGGAGAGCAGCGCGGCCAGTACGTCGTCGGCGTCGGCCGGTTTGCACAGGTAGTTGCAGGCGCCGCGCTTGATCGCTTCGACCGCGGTGGCAATGCTCGAATAACCGGTGAGGATCACCACGCGCATCTCCGGATCCAGCTCCAGCAGCTTGGGCAGCAGCACCAGACCGGAGTCGCCGTCCATTTTCAGGTCCAGCGCGGCGTAGTCCGGCAGGTCGGCCTGGGCGATGGTCAGGCCTTCTTCGGCCGAACCTGCGGTGCTGACGCGAAAGCCACGGCGGGCCATGGCACGGGCCATCACTCGGGTGAAGGTCGCGTCGTCGTCGACCAGCAGCAAATGCGGCAGTTCTTCGCCTTCGACTTGGATTTCGTCACTCATGTTGGTCTCCTCGGGCGCCGTGGTCACGAATGCTGATGGTCACGGTTTCCGCATCCCAGTCCAGTGTCACCTGGAGATTTTCCGGGCAGGCGTCGGCGGCATTGTTCAACAGATTGAGCAGCGCCTGGGTCAGATCCGGTGGCGGCGCCATGCGCGGGACTGTGCCCTGGCCGAGACGCTGGAAACGGTAACTGGCTTCCGGACGCATCAGGTGCCAGCGGTTCAGCGCTTCGTCGAGCCATTGGGTGACGTCCTGCATCTCCACGGCCATACGACGGTTGGCTTCAGCGGCGCGTACCAGTTGCTGCAGGGTTTCTTTGCACAGTTTGACCTGATCCTGCAGCACCTTCAGATCGTCCTGCAGCATCGGGTCGGGATGATCCTGCTGCATCTCCTTGAGCAACACACTCATGGTCGCCAGCGGTGTGCCGAGCTCATGCGCGGCGCCGGCCGCCTGGGTGGCGACGGCGAGCAATTGCTGATCACGCAGGCCTTCTTCGCGACGAATCGCGCGCAATTCTTCCTGACGACGCAGCTCTTCCGCCATGCGCGCAGCGAAAAACGTGATCACCGCAGCGGCCAGCGCGAAGCTCAGCCACATGCCGTAGATCTGCAGGTTCTCGCGGGCCACCGGCAGAGTTTCCAACGGATAGAAACGCGTGAGCATCACGGTGTACAGCGCCAGCGCGATACCCGACAGAATCACCGAATAACGCCACGGCAGCGTCACCGCCGCGATGGTCAGCGGCACCAGATAATAGGAAACGAACGGGTTGGTCGAACCGCCGGAGAAATACAGCAACGCACTGTGGATCACCAGATCGCAGGCCAGCTGCAGGGCGTATTCGAGTTCAGTCACCGGCCATGAAGTACGCAGGCGCACGGCAGTGAACACACACAGCAGAATCGAGCAGCCAAGGGTCATCGCCAGTTGCACCCACGGCAACGGCAGCAGTTGCAGCCAGTAGGCCAGGCCGACGGAACCGGCCTGCGCGGCGAGCACCAGGGTGCGAATGAAGGTCAGCCGCCAGAGGTTCTGGCGAGTGGCGGAAGTCAGTTGTACGGGGGCGAGCATGAGCTCTCCTGATGAGCGCTCCAGGCGGATCGCACGGAGTATAACCAAGCCGCGCCTTTGAGAGGCGAAAGTGCGGCAAATGACCACATGGCGTTGCCGGAAAATTGGTCTACCCCGCATGGCTGCCCGAGATCAACTGTGGCGAGGGAGCTTGCTCCCGCTCGGCTGCGAAGCAGTCGTAAATCCGGTATCTCCGGTATTCCTGGCAGATCACGGTTGCCGGGTTTGGGACTGCTTCGCAGTCCAGCGGGAGCAAGCTCCCTCGCCACAAGAGCGCACTCGACTCAGGATCGGCGGTGAGCCGGGCGCATCTGTATAGAAGTTGTAACTGGGCGAACCGGATCGCAGAAGCTAGAGTCTGATGGTTTCACGCAGGGACGAACCAACACCTGCGCATTATTCAAGGAGCCTTCATGCACACCTTTCGCCGCAGCGCCGCCCTTCTCGCCCTGACCGTCGGCAGCATCGCCAGCCTTCCGGCGCTGGCCGCCGATGAGCTGCACTACAACCAGATTTCCCTGCGCGCCGAAGTCAGCCAGGAAGTGGCCCGCGACCTGATGATCGTGACGCTCTACACCGAAGCGCAAAACACCGACCCGGCCAAACTCGCCGCCGACGTCAGCACCACCATGAACAAGGCACTGGCCCAGGCCAAGCAAGTCAAAGACATCACCCTGCGCCAGGGCAGCCGCAACAGCTACCCGATCTACGACACCAAAGGCCAGAAAATCACCGGCTGGCGTGAACGCGCCGAACTGCGCCTGGAAAGCGCCGACTTCGCCGCCCTGTCCAAACTCACCGGCGAACTGCTGACCGACCTGAAAATGGGCGGCATGGACTTCGCCATCGCCGAGCCGACCCGCAAGGCCAGCGAAGACAAACTGTTGAAAGAAGCCGTCAGCGCCTTCAAGGCCCGCGCGCAACTGGCCACCGATGCCTTGGGCGGCAAGGGCTACAAAATCGTCAACCTGAACCTCAACAGCAACGGCTACCCACAACCGTACATGCGCGCCCCGATGATGATGAAAGCCGCCGGCATGGCGGATTCGGCACCGGTCACGCCAGAAGTTGAAGCCGGCACCAGCCAGGTCAGCCTGACGGCGGATGGCTCGATTGAAGTGCTGATGCAGTGAGTTGATGTGGGCTGAATGAAAAGCCGGCGATCAGTGAATGATCGCCGGTTTTTTTGTGCCCCGATTTTGTGTTGTTTGATCTGCCGTCATCGCTGGCAAGCCAAGCTCCCACAAAGTCATGCGCCAATTTCAAAGTCGGCAAAAACCTGTGGGAGCTGGCTTGCCAGCGATGAACGATGACGCGGTCTCAAGCCTGCGGATCAACCCGATCCAGCGCCCGATTCACCGCCAGCTCAGCGAGCATGATGATCTGCTGAATCGCCAGCGCCGTGTTGCGCTGCGGGCGACTGAGCTGATCGGCGAAATCACTGGCCATGGTGTTGGCCGACGCCAGGGATTCACAAGCGTGGGCCAGCAGACTTTCCGTGTCGATGCCCGGATGGACGAGGAACATCGAACTGGGTGGACGCGGTTTTGTGGCTTCGGGGCTGAGGTAGAAATCGAGGGCGCGTTTGATCGCTTCGCGGTTTTTTGCGAGGTCTTCGGCGTGGAGGGCTTCGGCGATTGGGGTTGTGGATTCGAGCGGTGGATCTGGGACAGGTTTGGACATGCATTTCACCTATGACGTTAGGCCACCTCAAGCCGTTTCTCACACGACGAAGAGGTGGCAGCTGTGTGCGGGGTGAGAAACCGGTCATAGGCACCCGGCCAGACAAAAGTCTGCCCGCACAGAGCCGCCATAACGTAATTGCATACAGCGTATAGGCTGGCGGCAATTATGCGGGTATGGGCACTGAATGACTATGAACTGCCGGGTTCTCACGCCCGATCGCTGAATCTTCAGCGACAGTTCAAGGCTAGAGAGCTGACGTCCGAGGGACAACCTGAAAACCTTGTGGGAAGGTTCTGGTTATTTGAAACGACTTTAAACAGGCCAAGGTTAGTGGGTGACCCGGCGGCCCTCTTCGCGAGCAGGCTCACTCCTACAGTTGGAATGGGTGTGGTCAGTTGGAGAGTGGTCGGCTGTCAGGCCGCCATCGCTGGCAAGCCAGCTTCCACAGTTTTGATTTGTGTATGCCCCATGCGGCGCAGCCGCCCCACTCAACACAATGAGCGCAAGCTCGAGTACCGCTTTTGATCTTGATCCACGGGCGACGTCGGAAGGCTGAGTGGAGGGATTGATCCGGGGGTGGGAGCGCAGCGACCGTTTGGCGAAGCCAAACACAGCGAGAGGAGGTGCAGCGAAGCAAACCGTAGGCGCTGCCCCCGGATCGATCCCGCAGCGAAGGGACCCCGAGCTTTAGCGAGCGGGCCGAACGCAGGAGCAAGCGTTTTTTTGCTTACTTTTTTTAGGCGTTTGTAAAAAAAGTGAGTCGCCGTAAGGGCGAAACCTTAAGCAGCCGTTACCGCAGCAACGGATATGTACCCGACAAAAGCCGCCACATATACCGAGATAGACACCCCAACAGGAAAAACGATATTTCCGAACACACCCAAATCCCCGCTAACCTGAAAAAACAACCACCTCAAAAATCCCGGGGACTCCATGGAAAGATTCACCCTGAAACCACTACTAATCACCCTCGCACTGACAGCCATAGCCCCGATCACCAACGCAGCCACCACCCTGGTCTACTGCTCCGAAGCCAGCCCCGCAGGCTTCGACCCCAGCCAATACACCAGCGGCACCGACTTCGACGCCTCCGCCGAAACCGTCTTCAACCGCCTCACCCAATTCCAGCGCGGCGGCACCGACATCGAACCCGGCCTGGCAACCAAATGGGACGTCTCCAACGACGGCCTCCAATACACCTTCCACCTGCGCCAAGGGGTAAAATTCCACACCACGGAATACTTCACCCCAACCCGCGACTTCAACGCCGACGACGTCCTGTTCACCTTCCAGCGCCTGCTCGACCCGGACAACGCCTTCCGCAAGGCCTACCCCGCCGAGTCCCCGTACTTCACCGACATGGGCTTGAACACCACCATCAAATCGCTAGAAAAAATCGACGCCAACACCGTGCGCTTCAACCTCAACAACGTCGACGCCGCGTTCGTGCAAAACCTCGCCATGAGCTTCGCCTCGGTGCAATCGGCCGAATACGCCGCCCGGCTATTAAAGGAAGGCAAAGCCGCCGACCTCAACCAGAAACCGGTGGGCACCGGCCCGTTCGTGTTCAAGCGCTACCAGAAAGACTCGCAGATCCGCTACGCCGCCAACCCGGCCTACTGGAAACCCGAAGACGTGAAGATCGACAACCTGATCTTCTCGATTACCCCGGACGCCGCCGTACGCCTGCAAAAACTCAAGGCCGGCGAATGCCAGGTCAGCGGCTACCCGCGCCCGGCCGACATCGAAGTGATGGAACAAGACCCGAACCTGCGCGTGCTCAAACAGGCCGGATTCAACCTCGGCTTCCTCGCCTACAACACCACTCACCCGCCACTGGATCAGCTCAAGGTCCGTCAGGCACTGGACATGGCCATCGACAAACCGGCGATCATCAAAGCCGTCTACCAGAGTGCCGGCCAACTGGCGCAGAACGCCTTGCCGCCGGCGCAATGGTCGTATGACCCGAACATCAAGGACGCTCCGTACGACCCGGTGAAAGCCAAGGCGCTACTCAAGGAAGCCGGGGTGGCACCGGGTACCACCATCAATCTGTGGGCAATGACCGTGCAGCGTGCGTCCAACCCGAACGCGCGGATGTCGGCGCAGATGATCCAGCAGGATTGGGACAAGATCGGGATCAAGGCCAACATCGTCAGCTACGAGTGGGGCGAATACATCAAGCGCGCAAAAAATGGCGAACACGACGCGATGATCTATGGTTGGACAGGTGACAACGGTGATCCGGACAACTGGCTCGGCGTGCTCTACAGCTGTGCGGCGGTCAAGGGCAGCAACTACGCCAAGTGGTGCGACCCGGCCTACGACAAACTGGTGCAGCAGGCCAAGGTGACCACCGACAAGGCGCAACGGGTAAAACTGTATCAACAGGCGCAACTGATCCTTAAACAGCAAGTGCCGATCACCCCGATTGCCAACTCGACCGTGTTCCAGCCGCTGCGCAAGGAAGTGACCGACTTCAAGATCAGTCCGTTTGGCCTGACGCCCTTCTACGGCGTGGGTATAAATAAGTAACACCAAGCCCCAAGGCGGCGCGCACAACATGACCAGCGCACCGTTTTGGGGCTTGGTTTGCACCGTAAAAAACGGCCGCAAACGGTCAAATGCGTCAACTCTTATACAAATGCGACATTAAGGTACGTTCGTGCCACCGTTTAACGCCCGCTCACACTCTGGATCTTGCATTGGGTATGGCCCCTGCATAAGTATCCGCAGGCACGACTCACGAGGTCGTACCTCAATATTAAAAAATGACAACAAATCATGAGGCCAACATGCTTAAACACGCGGTCATTCCGTTTTTAGTCGGCGCAGGCTTGTTAGCCTCCGCACCTTTCGCATCCGCTGCGACTAACCTGGTGTTCTGCTCCGAAGGGAGCCCGGCCGGTTTTGATCCAGGCCAGTACACCACCGGAACCGACTTCGACGCCTCAGCCGAAACCATGTTCAACCGTCTGAGCCAGTTCGAGCGTGGCGGCACCGCCGTTATCCCGGGCCTGGCCACCAGTTGGGACATTTCCCCGGACGGCCTGACTTACACCTTCCACCTGCGCGAAGGCGTCAAGTTCCACACCACCCCGTATTTCAAGCCGACTCGTGAGTTCAACGCCGACGACGTGCTGTTCACCTTCAATCGCATGATTAACAAGGATGACCCGTTCCGTAAGGCGTACCCGACCGAATTCCCGTACTTCACCGACATGGGGATGGACACCAACATCACCAAAATCGATAAAGTCGACGACCACACCGTCAAGTTCACATTGAAAGAAGTCGACGCCGCGTTCATCCAGAACATGGCCATGAGCTTCGCCTCGATCCAGTCCGCCGAGTACGCTGCCCAGTTGCTCAAGGAAGGCAAGGCTGCCGACATCAACCAGAAGCCGATCGGCACTGGCCCGTTCGTGTTCAAGAGCTACCAGAAAGACTCGAACATCCGTTACACCGGCAACAAGGATTACTGGAAGCCGGACGACGTGAAGATCGACAACCTGATCTTCGCCATCACCACCGACCCGTCGGTACGTATCCAGAAGCTGAAGAAGAACGAGTGCCAGGTCACCCTGTTCCCGCGTCCGGCGGATCTGGCGGCACTGAAAGCCGACAAGACCCTGAAGATGCCTGACCAGGCCGGTTTCAACCTCGGCTACATCGCCTACAACGTGATGGACAAGGTCAAGGGCAGCAACGAGGCTAACCCGCTGGCTGACCTGCGCGTACGTCAGGCGCTGGACATGGCGGTGAACAAGCCGCAGATCATCGATTCGGTTTACCAGGGCGCCGGCCAGCTGGCCGTCAACGCCATGCCGCCGACCCAGTGGTCCTACGACACCACCATCAAGGACGCCAAGTACGATCCTGAGAAAGCCAAACAGCTGCTCAAGGAAGCTGGCGTCAAGGAAGGTACCGAGATCGTGCTGTGGGCGATGCCGGTGCAGCGTCCGTACAACCCGAACGCCAAGCTGATGGCTGAAATGCTCCAGTCCGACTGGAAGAAGATCGGCCTGAACGTGAAGATCACCAGCTACGAGTGGGGCGAGTACATCAAGCGCTCCAAAGGTGGCGAGAACCAGGCCATGATCATTGGCTGGAGCGGTGACAATGGTGACCCGGACAACTGGCTGAACGTGCTGTTCGGCTGCGACTCGCTCAGCGGCAACAACTTCTCCAAGTGGTGCGACAAGAAGTTCGACGGTCTCGTTAAAGAAGCCAAGCGCACTACCGACCAGGCCAAGCGCACCGAACTGTACAAACAGGCGCAACACGTCCTCAAAGATGCAGTCCCAATGACACCTATCGCTCACTCGACGGTGTATCAACCCATGCGCGCCAACGTGCAGGACTTCAAGATCAGCCCATTCGGCCTGAACTCCTTCTACGGCGTCAGCGTCAGCAATTAAGAAGAGACAGCGGCGACGTTTCAGGCGGCGCCGCTGTTTTTTTCTGCCGACTAGCCAGGAATTTGCCTACAGCCATTTCCACCCTGCTCTAACAGGGAGGTACATGACGTGTTGCCTTTTCCTACGAGTCTTTAGGACTCAGCGCATTTACTGCCAGACCCACGGCCCCTACCGTCGGGTTCTGACCAGTGTCTGCGTGGGCCATCGGCTTGCTGTACGTACTGGATTGAGCTCAATGCAACCTCAACGTCCCTGGACGGGATCGCGATGCATTGAACACCACAACAAAAAGAGGGAGCGTCATGCGCCATACCTTGGTTTTTTCCGCATTGCTGGGCGCCGGCCTGATGGCCGCCACGTCCGCCAGTTACGCCGCCAGCGACAGCCTGGTGTTCTGCTCCGAAGGCAGCCCGGCGGGTTTCGATACCGCGCAGTACACGACCGCGACCGATAACGACGCTGCCGAACCGCTGTACAACCGCCTGGTCGAGTTCGAAAAAGGCGCGACCAACGTCGTACCCGGACTGGCAACCAAGTGGGATATTTCCGAGGATGGTCTCAAGTACACCTTTCACCTGCGTGAAGGTGTGAAGTTTCATACCACGCCGTACTTCAAACCGACGCGCGATTTCAACGCCGACGACGTGCTGTTCACGTTTAACCGCATGCTCGATCCGCAACAGCCATTCCGTAAGGCTTATCCGACCGAATTCCCGTATTTCAACGGGATGAGTCTGAACAAGAACATCGCCAAGGTCGAAAAGACCGGGCCGCTGACCGTGGAGTTCACGCTCAACAGCGTCGATGCCGCGTTCATCCAGAACATCGCCATGAGCTTCGCTGCCATCCTGTCCGCCGAATACGCCGACAAGCTGCTGACCGAAGGCAAGCCGAGCGATATCAACCAGAAGCCGGTCGGTACCGGGCCGTTCGTGTTCAAGAGCTATCAGAAAGACTCGAACATCCGCTACACCGGCAACCCGCATTACTGGGACCCGAGCCGGGTCAAGCTGAAGAACCTGATCTTCGCGATCAACACCGACGCTTCGGTGCGCGTGCAGAAGCTCAAGGCCGGCGAATGCCAGATCACCCTGCATCCGCGCCCTGCCGACGTCGAAGCGCTGAAAGCCGACTCGAAACTGCAGCTGATTTCCAAGCCCGGCTTCAACCTCGGGTACATCGCCTACAACGTGCGCCACAAGCCCTTCGATCAGCTCGAAGTGCGTCAGGCGCTGGACATGGCGGTGAATAAACAAGGGATTCTCAACGCCGTTTATCAAGGCGCCGGGCAACTGGCCGTCAACGCCATGCCACCGACCCAGTGGTCCTACGACGACAGCATCAAAGACGCCGCCTATAACCCGGAAAAAGCCCGCGAGCTGCTCAAGGCTGCCGGCGTCAAGGAAGGCACCGAGATCACCCTGTGGGCGATGCCGGTACAGCGTCCATACAACCCGAATGCCAAATTGATGGCCGAAATGCTTCAGGCTGACTGGGCCAAGATCGGTCTGAAAGTGAAGATCGTCAGCTATGAATGGGGCGAGTACATCAAGCGCACCAAGAATGGCGAGCACGACATTAGCCTGATCGGCTGGACCGGCGACAACGGTGATCCGGACAACTGGCTGGGCACCCTGTACAGCTGCGACGCGATTGGCGGCAACAACTATTCCATGTGGTGCGATCCCGATTACGACAAGCTGATCAAAGAGGCCAAGGTCGTCACCGACCGCGACCAGCGCACCACGCTCTACAAACAGGCGCAGCAGTTGCTCAAGCAGCAAGTGCCGATCACGCCTGTCGCCCACTCGACGGTCAACCAGCCGTTAAGCGCCCGGGTTGAAGGCTTCAAGGTCAGCCCCTTCGGTCGCAATGTGTTCTCGGGCGTCAGTATCGATTAACCCAACCGATTAGCCGCAACGCTGAGGGGACTGTCTATCCCCTCACGCAAGCGCTTTGCCGAAATTCGCCAATCGGGCCTTTTGCAAACGTTTGCGATGTGTGAATGAGTTCTAAACCAATAACCGGCCAACCCAAAAAAGCCGGCATAAAAAGAAAGTAAAGGAGCTTCACCCATGAAACTGAGCAGCACCGCGATCCTGGCCTTGGCCATAAGCAGCATCACCGCTACCGCTTATGCGGAAGAGCAGAGCCAGGCGTTTACCCCGGTGACCGTCAACGAGAAGAGTGCCCAGGCTGACGCCAAAGGTTTCCTCGAAGGTTCGACCATCAGCGGCACTACCCGTAACTGGTACGCGAACGAGCAACTCAAACGCGGCGGCAAGTTCACTTACCGCAAGGACGGCGTCGCCACCCCGACTGACCGTCGTATCAACTGGGTGCAGGGCACCATCGTCAACTTCAGCTCCGGTTTCACTGAGGGCACCGTCGGTGTCAGCACTGAAATTGCCGCTTACAACGCTGTAGCGCTGGAGCGTAATCGCAAGGATCTGGCCTCCAACAATGGTGGCGCACCGGGTTCACGTCCAGGCGCGGGCAACAACCGTACGCTGACCAAGGAAGGCGGTGACGCTGAAGGCCAGTGGAGCAAACTGGGCCTGGCCAACGTCAAGTTCCGCGTTTCGAACACCACGCTGACCGCTGGTCGTCAGAACTTCAGCACGCCGATCGTCGACACCATCGGCAACCGTGCGCTGCCTTCGAGCTTTGAAGGTGTCAGCCTGCACAGCGAAGAACTGAACAACCTGTCGTTCGACGCCGGCAGCTTCGACCGCGTATCGCCGCGTACCGAAGAAAGCCTGTCCAAGTTTCGCACCGAGTACAGCGCCAACGGCGCCGAGACCGATCGCGTCAGCATCGTCGGCCTGAACTACCAGCCGCTGAAAAGCCTGAAGACCAGCCTGTACGCCTCCAAGGCTGAAGACTTCTGGAACCAGTACTACTTCGGCGCCACCCACGAACTGGGTGACAGTAATGTCCTGAGCCTGACCACCGGCCTGAACTACTACAAGACCGTCGATACCGGCAAGAAAGAGATGGGTGAAATCGACAACGATACCTACTCCCTGTCGTTCGGCCTGACGCATCAGGCCCACAGCCTGACCTTCTCGTACCAGGCCATCAACGGTAACGAGTACTTCGACTACCTGCACGAAACCAACGGCATCTACCTGGCCAACTCCCTGCTGTCGGACTTCAACGGCCCGAACGAGAAGTCCTTCCAGGTCGCCTACGGTCTGAACATGGCCGAATACGGCGTGCCAGGCCTGAAGTTCAACATCTACCAGGCGCGCGGCTGGGGCATCGACGGTACTCATTACACCGGCACTGCGTACGACGTACGCAGCATGGACGGCGAGCACCACTATGAATACGGCATCGGTGCAACCTACGCGGTACAGAGCGGCCCACTCAAGGCGACCACCATCCGTGGCACCTACACGGCTCACCGCGCCAGCGAAAACCAGGCTGACGGCAGCATCAACGAGTTCCGTCTTGTGACCACCGTTCCATTCAACATCCTGTAAAAAACGCCAACCGGCGGCTGACTCATGATGAGTCGGTCGTCCGGTTTTTTGTCTTCAACCGATTGCAGAGGGTTATCGATGAAAATGCTTCCCCTACGTGCAGCCGTCGCGGCTGCGTTGTTGAGCGCCGCCATCGGCGTCTCGGCCAAACCCTTGGTGGTCTGCACCGAAGCCAGCCCGGAAGGCTTCGATATGGTCCAGTACACAACTGCAGTCACTGCCGATGCGGTGGCCGAAACCATCTTCAACCGTCTGGCGGACTTCAAGCCCGGTACCACCGAAGTGATTCCGGCACTGGCCGAATCCTGGGACATCAGTGAAGACGGCCTGACCTACACGTTCCACCTGCGCAAAGGCGTCAAGTTTCACACCACCGAATACTTCAAACCAACGCGCGACATGAATGCCGACGACGTGGTCTGGAGCTTCCAGCGTCAGCTGGACCCGAATCACCCGTGGCACAAACTGTCGAGCGTGGGCTTCCCGTACTTTGAAAGCATGGGCTTCAAGGAACTGCTCAAAAGCGTGGAAAAAGTCGACGACAACACGGTCAAGTTCACCCTGACCCGTCGCGAAGCGCCGTTCCTGGCCGACATCGCCATGGCGTTCTCCTCGATCTACCCGGCCGAATACGCCGACCAGTTGCTCAAGTCTGGCAAAACTGCCGACCTGAACAGCAAGCCGATCGGCACCGGCCCGTTCATCTTCCAGCGCTACGCCAAGGATGCGCAGGTGCGCTTCAAGGCCAACCCGGACTACTTCCGTGGCAAGGCCCCGGCTGACGCGCTGATCCTGGCGATCGCCACCGACAACAACGTGCGCCTGCAGAAGCTCAAGGCCAATGAGTGCCAGATTGCGCTGTATCCGAAACCGGATGACATCCCGAGCATCAAGAAAGACAGCAACCTGAAAGTCGATGAGATGGACGCGATGACCGTCTCGTACATCGCCATGAACACCCAGCACAAATACATGAGTGACGTACGCGTGCGTAAAGCGATCGACATCGCCTTCGACAAGGAAGCCTACGTCAACGCGCTGTTCGGCAAAGGCAACGCCTCGGTGGCGGTCAACCCGTACCCGCCGACGCTGCTGGGCTATAACCACGACCTGAAGAACCCGCCACGCGATCTGGACAAGGCCCGTGCCTTGCTCAAGGAAGCCGGGGTTCCGGAAGGCACCGTGTTTACCCTGTTTACCCGTAACGGCGGCGGCCCGACCAACCCGAATCCGATGCTCGGCGCGCAGATGATGCAGGCTGACCTGGCGAAAGTCGGGATCAAGATCGACATCCGCGTCATGGAATGGGGCGAAATGCTCAAACGCGCCAAGGCCGGCGAGCACGACATGGTGTCGGCCGGATGGGCGGGCGACAACGGCGACCCGGATAACTTCCTGACGCCTATGCTCAGTTGCGAAGCGGCCAAGAACGGCGAAAACTACGCGCGCTGGTGCAACGAGAAATTCCAGGCACTGCTCGACGAAGCACGGGCTAAAGTAGATCCGGCCGAACGCGCGAAGCTCTACGAACAGGCCCAGGTGCTGTTTAATCAGGACCAACCGTGGATCAGCATGGCCCACACCCGGATGTTTACCGCAATGCGCAACAACGTAGAGGGTTATCACATCAGCCCTCTCACAACCAATAACTTCGCCACCACCCAGGTGAAGTAGATAAGAAACTCCCGGCCTCCCTGACCCCAGGGTCGCCGGGCACGCCTAACCGGCTGATGAGGTACCACACAAGATGTTTAGTTTTATTGCCCGCCGACTGGGGTTGTTGATCCCCACGTTTTTCGGCATCACCTTGCTGACTTTCGCGTTGATTCGCATGATTCCGGGCGACCCCGTGGAAGTGATGATGGGCGAACGTCGGGTCGACCCCGAAATGCACGCTCAGGCAATGGAACGCCTAGGTCTGAACAAACCGCTGTATGCCCAGTACCTGGACTACATCGGCAAACTGGCCCACGGCGATCTCGGCGAATCCCTGCGTACCCGTGAAAGCGTATGGACCGAGTTCACCTCCCTCTTCCCGGCGACCCTGGAACTGTCCATGGCCGCTCTGCTGTTCGCCGGCATTCTCGGTCTTCTGGCCGGGGTGATTGCGGCACTCAAGCGAGGATCCCTGTTCGACCATGGGGTGATGGGCATCTCCCTGGCGG
This sequence comes from Pseudomonas sp. NPDC088414, assembly GCF_044753325.1. Classification (NCBI taxonomy): domain Bacteria; kingdom Pseudomonadati; phylum Pseudomonadota; class Gammaproteobacteria; order Pseudomonadales; family Pseudomonadaceae; genus Pseudomonas; species Pseudomonas sp. NPDC088414. The sequence goes on from NZ_JBIVMY010000029.1 coordinate 31,516, forward strand.
GGTATTCGATGCCGATCTTCTGGTGGGGCCTGATCCTGATCATGTTCTTCTCGGTGAGCCTGGGCTGGACCCCGGTGTCCGGACGGATCGACCTGCTCTACGACATCGAGCCGCGCACCGGTTTCATGTTGATCGACACGCTGTTGGCCGATGACATGGGCGCATTCCTCGATGCCCTGCATCACCTGATCCTGCCGGCCATCGTGCTCGGCACCATTCCGCTGGCGGTGATCGCGCGGATGACCCGTTCGTCGATGCTCGAAGTGCTGCGTGAAGACTATATCCGCACCGCCAAGGCCAAAGGCCTGTCGCCGTCGCGCGTGGTGTTCGTGCACGGCCTGCGCAACGCGCTGATCCCGGTCCTGACCGTGGTCGGCCTGCAAGTCGGCACCCTGCTGGCCGGTGCAGTCCTGACCGAAACCATCTTCTCCTGGCCCGGCATCGGTAAATGGCTGATCGAAGCCATCGGCGCCCGGGACTACCCGGTTGTGCAAAACGGCATCCTGTTAATCGCCTGCCTGGTGATTCTGGTCAACTTCGTGGTGGACATCCTCTACGGCTTTGCCAACCCACGCATCCGTCATCAGCGCTGAGGTCAATACCCATGAGCACTCCAACATCCTCAGTAGCCACTTCCGCTCCAAGCGCGGATCAAAGCCTGCTGTACCCGTCACCGTACAAAGAATTCTGGCAAGCCTTCTCCAAGAACAAGGGCGCGGTTGCCGGTCTGCTGTTCATGCTGCTGGTGATTTTCTGCGCGATCTTCGCGCCGTGGGTCGCCCCGCATAACCCGAGCGAGCAATACCGGGACTTCCTGCTGACGCCACCGGCGTGGCTCGAAGGCGGGCAGATGCAGTTCCTGCTCGGCACCGATGAACTGGGCCGTGACCTGCTATCGCGGCTGATCCAGGGTTCGCGCCTGTCGCTGCTGATCGGTCTGTCGTCGGTGGTAATGTCGCTGATCCCGGGGATCCTGCTGGGTCTGTTCGCCGGTTTCTTCCCGAAAATGATCGGCCCGACCATCATGCGTCTGATGGACATCATGCTGGCCCTGCCGTCGCTGCTGCTGGCTGTGGCGATCGTCGCCATCCTCGGCCCTGGCCTGATCAACACCGTGATCGCCATTGCTGTGGTGTCCCTGCCATCCTACGTGCGTCTGACCCGTGCTGCGGTGATGGGCGAACTGAACCGCGACTACGTGACCGCCGCGCGCCTGGCCGGTGCCGGTCTGCCACGCCTGATGTTCATCACCGTGCTGCCCAACTGCATGGCACCGCTGATCGTTCAAGCGACCTTGAGCTTCTCCTCGGCGATTCTCGACGCTGCGGCGCTGGGCTTCCTCGGCCTCGGCGTACAACCGCCAACCCCTGAGTGGGGCACCATGCTGGCCTCGGCCCGCGACTACATCGAACGCGCCTGGTGGGTCGTCAGTCTGCCTGGTTTGACCATTTTGCTCAGCGTGCTGGCAATCAACTTGATGGGCGACGGCCTGCGCGATGCGCTGGACCCGAAACTCAAGAACGCCGCCTGAGGAGATTCCCATGTCACTGCTAGAAATCAAGAATCTCAACGTTCGCTTCGGCGACAAGAACGCCGTTCCGGTGGTCGATGGCCTCGACCTGAAGGTCGACAAGGGCGAAGTCCTGGCGATCGTCGGCGAGTCCGGTTCGGGCAAGTCCGTTACCATGATGGCCCTGATGGGCCTGATCGAGCACCCAGGGATCGTCACTGCCGACGCCCTGAGCTTCGACGGCAAGAACATGCTCAAACTGAGCAACCGCCAGCGTCGGCAGATCGTCGGCAAAGACCTGGCGATGGTGTTCCAGGACCCGATGACCGCGCTCAACCCGAGCTACACCGTCGGCTTCCAGATCGAAGAAGTGCTGCGCCTGCACCTGAAAATGTCCGGCAAGCAAGCGCGCAAACGCGCCATCGAACTGCTGGAAAAAGTCGAAATCCCGGGCGCCGCCAGCCGTATGGACGCTTACCCGCACCAACTGTCCGGCGGTATGAGCCAGCGTGTCGCGATCGCCATGGCGATTGCCGGCGAGCCTAAACTGCTGATCGCCGACGAACCGACCACGGCACTCGACGTAACGATTCAGGCACAGATCATGGATCTGCTGCTGGCGTTGCAGAAAGAACAGAACATGGGTCTTGTGCTGATCACCCACGACCTCGCCGTCGTGGCCGAAACCGCCCAGCGCGTGTGCGTGATGTACGCCGGCCAGGCGGTGGAAGTCGGTCAGGTGCCGCAACTGTTCGACATCCCGGCGCATCCTTACAGCGAAGCGCTGCTCAAGGCGATTCCCGAGCACAGCCTGGGCGCCGCGCGCCTGTCGACCCTGCCGGGCATCGTTCCGGGCCGCTACGATCGTCCGCAGGGTTGCCTGCTGTCGCCGCGCTGCCCATACGTGCAGGACACCTGCCGCGCGCAGCGTCCGGCCCTTGATCCGAAAAGCAACAGCCTCGCACGCTGCTTCTTCCCGCTGAACCAGGAGGTGGCGTAATGGCCGTCGTACTTACCGCCCGCGACCTGACCCGTCACTACGAAGTCTCCCGTGGCCTGTTCAAGGGCCACGCGACCGTGCGCGCCCTCAATGGCGTGTCGTTCGAACTGGAAGCCGGCAAGACCCTCGCCGTGGTAGGCGAATCGGGTTGCGGCAAATCCACCCTCGCCCGCGCCCTGACGCTGATTGAAGAGCCGTCGTCCGGCTCGCTGAAAATCGCCGGGCAAGAAGTCGCCGGCGCCGACAAGGCCCAGCGCAAGCAACTGCGCAAAGACGTGCAGATGGTGTTCCAGAGCCCGTATGCGTCGTTGAACCCACGGCAGAAAATCGGTGATCAACTGGCCGAACCGCTGCTGATCAACACCAACCTGAGTGCCGCCGAGCGTCGCGAGAAAGTCCAGGCGATGATGAAGCAGGTCGGCTTGCGTCCCGAGCACTACCAGCGCTATCCGCACATGTTCTCCGGCGGTCAGCGTCAGCGTATTGCCCTCGCCCGGGCGATGATGCTGCAACCGAAAGTGCTGGTGGCGGACGAACCGACCTCGGCGCTGGACGTGTCGATTCAGGCACAGGTGCTGAACCTGTTCATGGACCTGCAGCAGGAATTCAACACCGCCTACGTGTTCATCTCGCACAACCTGGCGGTGGTGCGTCACGTCGCCGATTCGGTGTTGGTGATGTACCTCGGCCGGCCAGTGGAAATGGGCCCTAAAGAGGACATCTACACCCGTCCCCTGCACCCGTACACCCAGGCCTTGTTGTCGGCAACGCCCACGATCCACCCGGATCCGGACAAGCCGAAAATCAAGATCGTCGGCGAACTGCCCAACCCGCTGAACCCGCCACCGGGCTGCGCGTTCCACAAGCGTTGCCCGTATGCGACCGAGCGTTGCAGCAGCGAAGAGCCGGCCCTGCGCCAGCTCGACAACCGGCAGGTGGCTTGCCACTACGCCGAGCAATTCCTCGACGGCGCCGCTTAGGCAAAACCGGCGACCGACACAAAACCTGTAGGAGCTGTCGAGTGAAACGAGGCTGCGATCTTTTGATTTTCAGCATCAGGATCAAAAGATCGCAGCGTGCCGCAGCTTCTGCAGGGATCGTGTTGATCCGCAAATAACGTGTTAACCCAAACCCCTTCTCCCCCGATTGCGCATCAATCGGGGAAGAAGGGGTTTTCTTTTGCCTGCGCTTTACGACTGGCTGTCGCCGTCGTCATCGTCGGTGTCCGGCTCGTCGGTGGTCGAGTCGTCATCATCCTTGCTGCCGCCCTGATCCTGATCGCCCGGTTCGGATTCCGACTTGGCCAGCATGACCACACCGGATTGTCCGTGGGCGGCATTAAAACCCTGTGGTGGCGTGGCAGAACTCGCCCACGCCGCCGTGGTGCCAAGCGTCAACATCACCAAAACCTTAAGCAACAGCACAACGCGTTGAAAAATGCTCATAGCCATTTCCATCCTTTCGTGGTTGAAGCCTGGGGTGCCGATCCGGCGCTGAATGAAATCTAGTTCCGATCAGCCGGGTTCACCAGATAGGACGCTAACGAGCCCGCGGAAATGCCCCGGCAGGGAAGATCACTTGTGAATAATCCCTATAACCGAATCAGCTAAGCGAGCTGGCTTCTTTGCTGGCGGTCGGCGCATTGGCCTGGGTCGATGAGCGCGTCGCGAGATAGATCAGGGGCAAGGTCAACAACGCCAGCGTCGCGCTCGCAAGCCATACGCTGTGCCCTCCGAAATGCCCATAGAGCTGACCACTCAACACCGGCGACAGCAATGCACTGGCGCTCCAGCTCATGAAAAACAGGCCGAAATACTGGCCGCTTTTGCCGCCCTGCGCATGCCGCATGACCAGCACATTCATCGGCGGCATGAAAAAAGCTTCACCCAACGTCCAGATCACCGTCGACAGACACACGTAAAACAGCCCGGAGCCAAACGGTAACATTCCCAACCCGACCGCCAGCAACACACAGCCCGCCAGCAATTGCCGACGCAGGCCCCAACGCTCGCCCCAATGTGTCAGAGGTATCTGCAGCGCCACCACCAGCATCGCGTTAAGGCCAAACTGCCAGCCGATGGCCTCGGTGCTCAAGTGGTAGTAGTCACGCAGATAGTTGCCCAGCGTGCTGTAGACCGTATCGAACGCCATCCCCAGTAACACCGCCGCACCGAGCAGCCAGAGGAACGCCGTGTCGCGCAACGGTGTGCCAGTGCCAGCCTCGGTCACCTCATCGGGCTCGAGCACTGCACGGCGCCAGGTAGTGCGCACAAACCACAGCAACGCGAGCAACGTCATCGCCGCACTGACAAAAAACACCCAACGGAAATCCGTCTGCGCCAACACCCCGCCGGCAACACCGGCAGCCGCCATGCCGAGGTTTCTTGCAACCCGGCTCAAGGCTTGCGCGCGCGAGCGCTGCGCAGGCTCGCAATACTCCATGATCAGCCGCTGATGCAGCGTTCGAATCGCCCCGTCGAGGGTGCCGCTGAGCAACAGCAAACCGGCCAGCAGCGGCACCTGCGTCACCAGCCCCAACAGGATCAACACCCACACAGAAACAAAGAACAACGCCGCCGTCAGCCGCGCCGTCCGCACATGGTCACTGAGCAAACCACCCAGCATCGAACCGACCAACAACCCGGCACCGTAAGCCGACAACAGCCAGCCCACCGTCTCGATCGCCAGCCCCAGCTCCTGACGCAGATACAGCGCCATGAACAACTTGACCATGCTGCTCAGACGATTGATGAACAGCAACGCCGCCAGTACCCAGGCCATCAGGCTGAAATAGCCGTTGGGGCGCAGCAGATGAACGAGCCTCCCTGTCATTCGATTGCTCCCTTGTTGATCAACCAGACGCGCTGCGTCCGACTTGAATGAGTTCGCATACTTAATCAACACGCAAAAAAAAGCCCACTGTTTTATCAGTGGGCTTTCGGGTGTCGCCAGTCAGCGCTTAGTGGTGCTCACGGGTCGCACGGAATCTCACGTCCGGCCAGCGCTCTTCCATTAATGCTAGGTTGATTCGAGTTGGAGCAAGGTGGGCCAGATGCCCCTTGCCGCCCATCGCTAGGCTTTACATCAGACTGTTGAAGCATTTTTCGATTTTTACGTCACGAAAATCTTCACTCAGGGCCTCCGCCCCCAGACTTCCGACCTGTGATAGGTGCAAGATGATGTGCTACGATTTGGTCGTTATGCGCAAAAAAATGTCCCGATTAAAGATCAATTTTAAATCGATGAAAGCGTCAAATTCACATCACACGGCGTAACCTTTTGATATTTAACACTTTTCACAAATAACCTTCTAAATTTTTCATGATCGTCAAAAAAATGCCAGTAACAATTAATCAGTATTTTGACTGTGGGAGGTGCTTCTCAATGTTTCAAGAAGGAAAGGTCGCTGATTGCGAGTTTTCGGCAATGATTCCTCCCCTGAGCAGCGGCTACCTCTCGGCGGTTGGAAGGTTGAAATCAAAATGAAGCATGATCAGTCTCGAAACCTTCCGCTCTGGTCAGAAAAGTCCGTCAACCAGAACTCCATTGACTATTGGATTGAAAACCTCTCCAAGAACGAATTAGTTACAAAAATATTAAATACAGATGCTTTTCTCCGACTTGAAAATATCTCTTTCCTTGGAGCTCTCGACTATACCTGCAAGACAAAAGGTATCGAAAAACGAGAACGAAGCAGAGCACAACACTCAATATTTGTCGCAGCAATAGCGAACTACGTTGCTAGCAAAAGAAACTACTCAGAAGAGTTAACAAATCACGTAATAGCGGCTGCTCTCCTTCATGACATTGGTCATCCGCCGCTCTCACATAGCGCAGAGCCATTTATAAAAAAATCCCTCGGCTATGGGCATCACGAAGCAGGCGAACAAATTATTACTGGCGAAGTTCCGCTTGGGAAAGAGCTATCAAAAGCATTACACTCAAGCGTCGACATAAACTTCATCTTAAACTTGATCAATGGCGAAGCGGACGCAAATTATGGCGGCGATTTATTCTACAGCTCAATAAATATCGATACAATTGATGGAATACTCAGATCGCACAAATACATTACAGGACTGCGCCCATCTCTAAACCATTTATCAGTTGCGGACGCTTCGTTTTTTGACAACCCAAACAACGAACATGCCATACTCGATGAGTTCTGGTGCATGAAGGAAAGAGTTTATTCCGGCCTCATAAACAATGAACTGGGGCTGCTTTCAGATAAAACAAGCGAAGTCTTTTTCATGCTACTGAAGGACAACTTCAGAGAGGAAGACATTTACACATGCGAAAACGCATGGAAGAAAAAGTACAAAGGGCTTTTCAAAGAATTTAGCAATATTCTAAAGAAAACAGCCATCCCGGAGTGGCTGTTGGAATCAGAGGTAACTTTCATTGACAGGCAATATCTAATAAAAAGAGAAGAAAACAGTAAAAACCGATATAAATGCATTAAACAGACCAAGCTCCATAGCTTTAAGGACACCAAAGAACCTGAAACAACTTCTTTAAGGCTATTTGTATAGCACGATCACATTAAAAAGGAATTTTATGAGCTTTTATGAATTTTTCTCAAATTACCCAGTGCTTAACGACGCTTCAGCCTTTTCAAAGAAAACCGTACAGACAATACGGGAAGAGCTTGATGACGCCTTAAGTGATAGTTCATTCAAAGATAAGATCACAATTATTACTACAGGCTCTTATGGGCGAGGCGAGGCTTCCGAAGCCTCTGACTTAGATTTTTTTGTTTTTTTCGATTCTGGTTTACCTGATGACGTGATAACCAGCGATATAATAAAGGCAAAAGAGGTAATAGAGAGACATGTGACTAAAGCCGTAGGAAGCACGGGAACTTTTGGGGCTGATGCCATTGTAAAATTTAGTGATCTCCTACAAAACATAGGCGGAGAGAAAGATAAAAACCAATCGCTTACGAGAAGAATTTTATTCTTATTAGAAGGAACCTGGCTATACGGCGAAGACCGCGCACTTTATTACAGAGAAGAACTACTTAAACGCTATATAAAAGATATAGATTTAGAAAAGCAAATCTCAAGATTTCTTTTAAACGATATAATTCGATACTACAGAACCATCACAACAGACTTTGAACACAAAGTAACGGAAGACCAAAAATCCTGGGGACTGAGAAATATAAAACTTCGATTCTCTAGAAAATTGCTATATTTTGGCGGCATCATTTCTATAGCCGAAATATCTGACATAGACCGCCACAGTAAAATCACTGAACTTTGCAAAATACTAGACGATGCAATACTAAAAAGAATATATCAAGTTGGCCCAGACAATCAGCACACTGCAAGAATATTTGAAATATATCAGACCTTTCTAGATACTATTTCAAACCAAAAAAACAGAGAGTTGCTGGACAGTGTCACCAAAGAGAACCGAAATAACTGCAGCTTATTTATCGAAATGCGCGATCTTAGCAAGCAATTCTCCCTTACATTGGAAGAGTGGTTGGACGCACAATACCAAAGCCACCCTATTCACCACGCACTACTTTTCTAGCAATGATAATTTTCATTCGTCACGGAGAAACGGAATTCAATATTAATAACTTATGGATGGGCCAGACTGACTTACCATTGAACGAAAACGGCTTTGATCAAGCTCAATTGGCTGGCGAAAAACTAGGTAACATCGCCTTTGAAGCAATCTACACCAGCCAACTAAAGCGAGCACACTCAACAGCGTTAACGATCCAGAGAATGCAAGCAGGCCATCCCCAGGTCATAATAGAAAGCCGGTTCCAAGAGCGAGGATTTGGTGATTTCGAAGGATTAGAAAAAACCTTCGAAAGGAGGAAAAAACTCGAATTCGCAATCGGTGTAGAAACAATAAACTCCTTAAAAAGTCGATTATTGTCTGGATTTAAAGATATACCACTAGAGAAAGACATATTAATTGTCTCTCATTCAGCTGTATTTCGCTGCCTGATCGAAAACTTACAGTTTTCCACTGGCGCAAGCGTGACTCAACTGGGGAACGGAGAGTTTACAACTATCATCCCACCCAAACATCTTCATATGATGTAGGAAGTTCAAATACTGCGAGCCCTAGAGCTCGCAGTATTTCAATGGTATTAGTGGTGCTCACGGGTCGCCCGGAACTTCACATCCGGCCACCGCTCTTCCATCAACGCCAGGTTAACCCGCGTTGGCGCCAGGTAGGTCAGGTGCCCACCGCCATCCAATGCCAGGTTCTCCACCGCCTTGTTGGAAAACTCCTCAAGCTTCTTCTTGTCGCTGCATTCGATCCAGCGCGCGGAATAGACAGTGATCGGCTCATACGAGCACTCGACCTTGTATTCCTCCTTCAAACGGCTGGCGACCACATCGAACTGCAGCACACCCACGGCGCCGAGAATGATGTCGTTGCTGCGCTCCGGGAAGAACACCTGCGTCGCGCCCTCTTCAGCCAACTGCTGCAGACCCTGACGCAATTGCTTGGACTTCAGCGGATCACGCAGACGCACACGACGGAACAGCTCCGGGGCGAAGTGCGGAATACCGGTGAAACCGAGGACTTCGCCTTCGCTGAAGGTGTCGCCGATCTGGATCGTGCCGTGGTTGTGCAGACCGATGATGTCGCCGGCGTACGCCTCTTCCAGCTGTTCACGCTCGGAAGAGAAGAACGTCAGGGCGTCGCCGATGCGAACGTCCTTGCCGGTACGCACGTGGCGCATCTTCATGCCTTTCTCGTACTTGCCGGAGCAGATACGCATGAAAGCGATGCGGTCGCGGTGTTTCGGGTCCATGTTCGCCTGGATCTTGAAGATGAAGCCCGAGAACTTCTCTTCCACCGGCTCCACGGTACGCTCGTTGGCGACACGGGCCAGCGGACGTGGCGCCCAATCAACCACAGCATCAAGCACGTGATCGACACCGAAGTTGCCCAGTGCGGTACCGAAGAACACCGGGGTCAGTTGACCGTCGAGGAATTCCTGCTGGTTGAACTCGTGGCAGGCGCCCTGCACCAGTTCCAGCTGTTCGAGGAAGCGATCGTACTCGTCGCCCAGGTGCGCGCGCGCCTCGTCGGAGTCGAGCTTCTCGATGATCTTGGTTTCGGTGCGTTCGTGACCGTGACCGGCGGTGTAGACAATGATGTAGTCGTCGGCCAGGTGGTACACGCCCTTGAAGTCGCGGTAGCAACCGATCGGCCAGGTGATCGGCGCTGCCTTGATCTTCAGAACGGCTTCGATTTCGTCGAGCAGTTCGATCGGGTCGCGGATGTCACGGTCGAGTTTGTTGATGAAGCTGACGATCGGCGTGTCACGCAGACGGCAGACGTCCATCAGGGCGATGGTCCGTGGCTCAACGCCTTTACCGCCGTCGAGCACCATCAGCGCCGAGTCGACCGCCGTCAAGGTGCGGTAGGTGTCTTCGGAGAAGTCTTCGTGGCCCGGGGTGTCGAGCAGGTTGATCATATGCTCGCGATACGGGAACTGCATGACCGACGTGGTAATGGAAATACCCCGCTGCTTCTCCATCTCCATCCAGTCGGATGTCGCATGGCGGTCGGATTTACGGGATTTCACCGTGCCGGCCACTGCAATCGCCTTGCCCATCAACAGGAGCTTTTCGGTGATCGTGGTTTTACCGGCATCGGGGTGGGAAATAATGGCGAAAGTGCGGCGTTTCGCGACTTCGGCGGCCTGGTTGGTCATGGGAAATCGCCTGGCGGTGATTCAAAAAAGGGCCGCGATTATAGCCCAAGTCGATGCAATAACCGAACCGTTGAGCACATTAAGGGTGGCCAAATGCTGCCCCGGATGGGAACCTTTTAAAGCACGGAGACGTCCATCCCCTGTTACGACATTTCGTCAGGGGCTGAAAAATCAGCAAGTTAGCCTGACGAGGCTGCGCTCATGGCTCGCTTTCAGACCGCTTTGCCGGCCCTGAAAAACGGCTACTTTTCGCGAACGACGCTCCCGGCGGCCAGGAATGGCATGCCACACGGGACTGCGCTCGCCGACTACAAAAAAAGGAGTCCGCCTGTGGCTATCCGCTATGGCAAAGGGCTGATGGGAGGTGCGGTGGTGATCGCGCTCCTGGCCCTGCTGGTTCACTGGATCGGCATCAACACGATCGAACACTACCGCGACGATTTGTTGTTTTACCTGCAAGCTCATCTGATTCTCGTCCTCGCTTCAATGCTGGCCGCCCTGGTCGTGGGCATCCCCGCCGGTATCTTTCTCAGTCGCCCGACCATGGTCGGCCGCGCTGAACGCTTCATGCAGATCTTCAATATCGGCAACACCGTGCCACCGCTGGCCGTACTGGCGATTGCCCTGGGGATTCTCGGCATCGGTAGTGGTCCGGCAATCTTCGCCTTGTTCCTCGCCTCACTGTTGCCGATTGTGCGCAACACCTACGAAGGCCTGAAAAACGTCCAGGGTTCGCTCAAGGAAGCCGCCGTCGGCATCGGCATGACCCCGCGTCAGGTGCTGTGGAAAGTCGAATTGCCCAACGCCGTGCCGATCATTATCGGTGGCGTGCGCGTGGCACTGGCGATCAACGTTGGCACCGCGCCGCTGGCCTTCCTGATCGGCGCCAACAGCCTCGGCAGCCTGATCTTCCCCGGCATCGCCCTGAACAATCAGCCGCAACTGCTGCTCGGCGCTGCGTGCACCGCGCTGCTGGCCCTGCTGCTCGATGGCGTGGTCACCCTCGCCAGCCGTCTCTGGCTGGAACGCGGTTTGCGTCCGTCTTAAGGCTTTTGCGAAGGAATACTTATGAAACGACTTAGCTTGATCTTGGGTTGCGTGCTGCTGTTCGCAGGAATCGCGCAAGCCGCCGAGAAGCCGGTGATCCGCCTCGGCGCCCGGGTCTTCACCGAGCAGACCCTGCTCGCGGAAATCACCGCGCAATACCTGCGCAGCAAAGGCTACGACGCGCAGATCACCGGCGGTCTGGGCAGCAACCTCGCCCGCAGCGCTCACGAAAGCGGACAACTGGACATGCTCTGGGAATACACCGGCGTGTCGCTGGTGGCCTACAACCATGTCACCGAGAAACTCGACAGCGAGCAGTCCTACGCCCGAGTCAAAGAACTCGACGCGAAAAAAGGCCTGATCTGGCTGACCCCGTCGAAATTCAGCAACACCTACGCCCTCGCCCTGCCGAAAAAAGTCGCCGAGCAATATCCGCAGATCAACACCATCAGCGAGCTGAACAAGGTGCTGCGCGATGAGGCGAAGACCAATCACCTGGTGGCGCTGGACACCGAGTTCGCCAACCGCTCCGACGGTCTGGACGGCATGGTCAAGCTCTACGACATGAACCTGACCCGCAACAACATCCGGCAGATGGACGCAGGGCTGGTCTACACCGCGCTGCGCAACGGCCAGGTGTTTGCCGGTCTGGTCTACACCACCGACGGCCGCTTGAATGCGTTCGGCCTGAAACTGCTGGAAGACGACAAGCACTACTTCCCCGACTACACCGCCGCGCCGGTGGTGCGTCAGGCCTATCTGGATGCGCACCCGCAACTGGCCGAGCAGCTCAAGCCGCTGGCGCAACTGTTCGACGACGAAACCATGCGCCAGCTCAACGCGCGGGTCGACGTCGATCACGAAAGCCCATCGAAAGTGGCCGCGGATTTCCTGCGCCAGCATCCACTCAATTAAGGAGGAAAAGTCATGGAATTTCTCAACGCCTTTTCCCACCTCGACTGGCAGCAGGTGATGCACCTGACCTGGCAGCACATCACCCTGGTCGGCATCGCCGTGACCCTGGCGATTCTTATCGGCGTGCCACTGGGCATTCTGATGACCCGCTTCCCGGCTCTCGCCGGGCCTTTGCAGGCCAGCGCCACGGTGCTGCTGACCGTGCCGTCGATTGCCCTGTTCGGCCTGCTGCTGCCGTTCTATTCCAGGTTCGGCCAGGGCCTCGGGCCGATGCCGGCGATAACCGCGGTGTTCCTTTATTCACTGCTGCCGATCATGCGCAACACCTACCTCGCCCTGACGGGCGTCGAACCGGGCATTCGTGAAGCCGCACGCGGTATCGGCATGACCTTCGGCCAGCGCCTGCGCATGGTCGAGCTGCCGATTGCAGTGCCGGTGATCCTCGCCGGGGTGCGCACCGCCGTGGTGATGAACATCGGTGTGATGACCATCGCCGCCACCATCGGCGCCGGTGGCCTCGGCGTGCTGATCCTCGCCTCCATCAGCCGCAGCGACATGTCGATGCTGATCGTCGGCGCGCTGCTGGTCAGTCTTCTGGCGATCTTCGCCGACCTTCTCCTGCAGTGGCTGCAACGTACGCTGACTCCAAAAGGACTCCTCAAATGATCGAACTTCAAAACCTCAGCAAGACCTTCCAGAGCAACGGCAAAGACGTCAAAGCCGTGGACTCGGTGAGCCTGACCGTCAATGAAGGCGAAATCTGTGTGTTCCTCGGGCCATCGGGTTGCGGCAAAAGCACCACGCTGAAAATGATCAACCGTCTGATCAAGCCGACCTCGGGCAAGATCCTGATCAACGGCGAAGACACCACCGACCTCGACGAAGTCACCCTGCGCCGCAACATCGGCTACGTGATCCAGCAAATCGGCCTGTTCCCGAACATGACCATCGAAGAGAACATCGTCGTGGTGCCGAAACTGCTCGGCTGGGACAAACAGAAATGTCACGACCGTGCTCGCGAACTGATGAGCATGATCAAGCTCGAACCCAAGCAGTATCTGCATCGCTATCCGCGTGAACTGTCCGGCGGCCAGCAACAGCGCATCGGCGTGATCCGCGCACTGGCGGCGGATGCGCCGCTGTTGCTGATGGACGAGCCGTTTGGTGCGGTCGACCCGATCAACCGCGAGATGATCCAGAACGAGTTCTTCGAGATGCAGCGCGCGCTGAACAAGACTGTGATCATGGTCAGCCATGACATCGACGAGGCGATCAAGCTCGGTGACAAGATCGCAATTTTCCGCGCCGGCAAACTGCTGCAGATCGATCATCCGGACACCCTGCTCGCCCATCCGGCAGACGACTTCGTCAGCAACTTCGTCGGCCAGGACAGCACCCTCAAACGCCTGCTGCTGGTGAAAGCCGAAGACGCGGCGGACAACGCGCCATCGGTCAGCCCGGAAACTCCGGTGGCCGATGCGCTGGAATTGATGGACGAACATGACCGCCGCTATGTGGTGGTCACCTGTGCCGAGAACAAAGCGCTGGGTTATGTACGTCGTCGCGACCTGCACCGCCAGACCGGCACCTGCGCGCAGTATTTGCGCGAATTCAACGCCACGGCGGCGTACGACGAACATCTGCGCATCCTGCTGTCGCGGATGTACGAGTTCAACCGTTCGTGGCTGCCGGTGATGGATGCCGAGCGGGTGTTCCTCGGTGAGGTGACGCAGGAGTCGATTGCGGCTTACCTGAGCTCGGGGCGTTCGCGCGGGATGAAGACCAATATCGTCTCGCCGGCTGAGGCCGTGGTCGCCTGATCGATAAAAAGGTCGTACACCGAACCTGTGGCGAAGGAGCTTGCTCCCGCTGGGTTGCAAAGCGGCCCTGCTTTTAAAAAAAAAGCGGGGACTGCTGCGCAGTCCAGCGGGAGCAAGCTCCCTCGCCACAGGTTTTTTGTGTTTTCAAAGACTGGAAAAGAATATCAACACCGAGGTGGGCTCTGGCACTGCTGGACCACCTGCCACATTTATCAAAATCCTCCTCACATCCACCTCTCGCCGCCAACGTCGCCGATGTTGCGCCGATCACACTTACCCACGACTTCGCCGACAAAAGCTGCGAACGTGCAGGTATTTTTAACACTTCAAAAATCGCAGGGAACATCTGTCCGTCATCTCGGTCGGCTACAAAGAGTGATATCCGCGACGTACGTCAGAAGCGTGCAGAAACGCGACATTTTTAGTTGATCTCAGGCCCCTCACGCCCTAAAGTTCGCGCCGAACGTCCATGCTGGAAACGATCCATCCGGCTCAAGTACTGACGACGAGACAGCAAGGCCAAGGGCAGTTACGCCCGTGGCCTTTTTGCTTTCGGCGACATGCCTTGGGAAGTAGGCGAACCAAAGTGGGGATACGGAGGACGTTCATTTACACCCATGTTTTTACCCGTTTGCCCATAGGAGCACTCCAGCATGTCGATCCAGGTCGAAGACTATTTCGCGCGCGAAACCTTTCAGAAAATGAAGGCGTTCGCCGACAAACAGGAAACCCCGTTCGTGGTGATCGACACCGCGATGATCAGCCAGGCCTACGATGACCTGCGCGCCGGTTTCGAATTCGCCAAGGTCTACTACGCGGTCAAGGCCAACCCGGCCGTCGAGATCATCGACCTGCTCAAAGAGAAAGGCTCGAGCTTCGACATCGCCTCCATCTATGAGCTGGACAAAGTGCTGAGCCGTGGCGTCAGCCCGGATCAGATCAGCTACGGCAACACCATCAAGAAGTCCAAGGACATCCGCTACTTCTTCGAGAAGGGCGTGCGTCTGTACGCCACCGACTCCGAAGCCGACCTGCGCAACATCGCCAAAGCTGCACCGGGCTCGAAAGTCTATGTGCGCATCCTCACCGAAGGCTCGACCACCGCCGACTGGCCACTGTCGCGCAAGTTCGGCTGCCAGACCGACATGGCCATGGACCTGCTGATCCTCGCCCGTGACCTCGGTCTGGTGCCTTACGGCATCTCCTTCCACGTCGGTTCGCAACAGCGCGACATCAGCGTCTGGGACGCGGCGATCGCCAAGGTCAAAGTGATCTTCGAGCGTCTGAAAGAAGAAGACGGCATTCACCTGAAACTGATCAACATGGGTGGCGGCTTCCCGGCCAACTACATCACCCGCACCAACAGCCTGGAAACCTACGCCGAAGAGATCATCCGCTTCCTGAAGGAAGACTTCGGTGATGACCTGCCGGAAATCATTCTCGAGCCGGGCCGTTCGCTGATTGCCAACGCCGGCATTCTGGTCAGTGAAGTGGTGCTGGTCGCGCGTAAATCGCGCACTGCTGTCGAGCGTTGGGTGTATACCGATGTGGGCAAGTTCTCCGGCCTGA
Source organism: Pseudomonas sp. NPDC088414 (assembly GCF_044753325.1). NCBI lineage: Bacteria > Pseudomonadati > Pseudomonadota > Gammaproteobacteria > Pseudomonadales > Pseudomonadaceae > Pseudomonas > Pseudomonas sp. NPDC088414. The sequence continues at coordinate 47,076 of NZ_JBIVMY010000029.1, forward strand.
TCGAAACCATGGACGAGGCGATCAAGTTCCCGATCTGGACCGAGAAGAAAGGCGAGATGGAAGAAGTCGTCATCGCCGGCCCGACCTGCGACAGCGCCGACATCATGTATGAGAACTACAAGTACGGTCTGCCGCTGAACCTGGCCATCGGTGATCGTCTGTACTGGCTGTCGACCGGTGCTTACACCACCAGTTACAGCGCTGTTGAATTCAATGGCTTCCCGCCGCTGAAATCGTTCTACGTGTAAGCGTCGCCGCCGAAACGCAAAAAGCCCATGACGTGTCATGGGCTTTTTTGTATCTGCTGATCCCTGTAGGAGCTGCCGCAGGGCTCATGCGCAACGGCGGGCGTATTCCGTTGCCAAGGCTCGAAACCTGGGTTCGGCTGCGGCGGCCAGCGTCTGACTTGCTACCCGCAGGAAGTTCTGATTACCACCCGCCAACGCTTTCTCCAACCACACAACTGCCTCATCGACCAAGCCCTCATCCGCCAACACCGCCGCATGACTGAACTGCCCTCGAAAATCCCCACCCTCGGCCGAACGCCGATACCAGTCGTGAGCCGCTGTCAGATCCCTCGGGCACACCCGCCCTTCTTCCAGATAACGTCCCAGCAGGTTCATTGATTTGGCATGGCCGGCTTCAGCGGCGCGTCGATACAGGTCCAGTGCCTGAAGTTGATCCTCAGGTATCCCGCGCCCGGTGGCGAGCAGATTGGCCAGGTTGTACATCGCCCAGTCCAACCCGTTTTGCGCAGCGATCCGATAATGCCGCGCGGCAACCGCAGCATCCGCCACACAGCCCCAACCATGCTCATGGCAGCGACCGAGCATGTTGCGCGCCATCAGGTGACCCTGCCCGGCAGCGATGCCAAACCAGCGCAGCGCCAATGGCGCATCCTGAGCGATGCCGCGACCATCGAGCAGGATCTGTCCGAGCAGCGCCTGCGCTTCAACAATGCCCTGCCCCGCCGCCAGCAGAATCGCCTGCGCGGCGCGGGCCGGGCTTTCTTCGAGCATGGCACTGAGCTGGGCGCCGTCGAGCACTTCTTCGCGCCGCAGTTGAAAACTCATACCTCGACCCAGCGCCGCAGCAGATTGTGATAGGTGCCGGTGAGGCGGATCAGTGACGGGTGATCGGGCATGTCTTGAGTGAGTTGCTGAATTGCGCCGTCCATCTCGAACAACAAGGCGCGCTGGCTGTCTTCGCGCACCAGGCTTTGTGTCCAGAAGAACGACGCATAGCGTGCACCGCGGGTGACGGCATTGACCTTGTGCAGGCTGGTGCCGGGGTACAAAACCATGTCACCGGCGGGCAGTTTCACCCGTTGCGTGCCGAAAGTGTCCTGGATCTCCAGCTCGCCGCCGTCGTAATCCTCGGGCTCGCTGAAAAACAGCGTGGCTGACAGATCGGTGCGCACCCGCTCGATGCTGCCTTTGGGCTGACGCACGGCGTTGTCGATGTGAAAGTCGAAACTACCGCCCGCCGTGTAGCAGTTGAGTAACGGCGGGAATACTTTGTGCGGCAGCGCGGCGGACATGAACAGCGGATTTTTCCACAGCCGTTCGAGCATCGCTGCGCCGATTTCCTTGGCCAGCGGGTGGCCTTCCGGCAGTTGCAGATTGTGCTTGGCCTTGGCCGACTGATAGCCGGCGGTGATCTTGCCATCGGCCCAATCAGCCTGCTCCAACGCCTCGCGGATGCGCTGCACTTCTTCTTTGGCGAACAGGCCGGGGATGTGCAGCAGCATGGCGATCGTACCTGATGGTAAAGGGGCGCCAATGGTATTGATTCTTATTGGCTGTGTAAAACCCGCATGACGAATGAATCGGTAAAAACCGTAAGGTTAAATTGTAAAGAATGTAAATTCGTCGCGAATAACAATGTTTCGCAATTGATACGAATACCTGTTTACCCTATATTCCGCGACCTCAAATCCTTGGGGAGGGGAATAAAAATGTCACGTCAACACGCTCAATTGCCGGTCAGTTCACCACGCTTGCTCGCTTCGGCCATTGGTGTCGCCATCACCGCCGGTTCCGCTGGCCACATGGTCTTCGCCGCAGAAAAGACCGACAGCAAAGCCTCCGGCAATGCCATCGCCCTGGACGCTACCGCCATCACCGGCGAAGCGCAGGACCCGACGTCCTACCAGGTCGAAAAAGCCTCCTCGCCCAAGTACACCGCGCCGCTGGTCGATACCCCGCGCTCGGTCACCGTCATCCCGCAACAAGTCCTCAAAGACACCGGCGCCCTGAACATGCAGGATGCGCTGCGCACCGTGCCGGGCATCACCTTCGGTGCCGGTGAAGGCGGTAACCCGCAGGGTGATCGTCCGTTCATTCGTGGTTTCGACGCCCAGGGCGACACCTACCTCGACGGCGTGCGCGACACCGGTTCGCAGAGCCGCGAAATCTTCGCCGTGGAAAACATTGAAGTCAGCAAGGGCCCGAACTCGGCCATCGGCGGTCGTGGCGCAGCTGGCGGCAGCATCAACCTGGTGAGCAAGAAAGCGCACCTGGGCAATTCGTTTGATGGTGGTTTCACCTGGGGCTCCGACCAGACTCAGCGCTACACCCTGGACGGCAACTACCAGTTCAGCGACACCGCTGCCGGCCGCCTGAACCTGATGAGCCACGAGAGCAACGTCGCCGGTCGCGACAAGGTCGACTACGACCGCTGGGGCATCGCGCCGTCCCTGGCGTTTGGCCTGGGCACCGACACCCGCGTCAACCTCGACTACTACCATCTGGAAAGCAACGACACCCCGGACTCGGGCATTCCTTACACCATTCCAAAAGCTGGTTCGGCTGCACGCACCAAGTCCAACCCGGACAAGCCGTACGCCGGTGGCGATCACAGCAACTTCTACGGTCTGGATCGCGACTTCCGCAAGGGCCGCACCGACACCGCGACCTTCGCCATCGAGCATGACCTGAGCGACTCGCTGACCATCAAGAACACCCTGCGCCACGGCACCAGCATGCAGGATTACATCCTGACTCAGCCGGACGACAGCAAGGGCAACGTCAACAATGGCAGCGTTTGGCGCCGTGCCAACACGAGGGTCAGCAACACCGAGACCACCACCAACCAGACTGATCTGTTCGGCAATTTCTACGTCGCCGGTTTCAAGAACAGCTTCTCCACCGGTGTCGAATACACCCGCGAGGAAGGCCAGAAGTCCTCGTACAACGTCAACACTGACACCACCCCGCGCACCAGCGCCGCGACCACCAATTGCACCCCGTCGATGATTGGCGCATCGAGCGGCTACAACTGCACCTCGCTGTCGAACCCGAACCCGAACGATCCGTGGAACGGCGCGATCTCGCGCAACTACGCCGGCACCGACACCAAGGCCAACACTTACGCGCTGTATGCGTTCGACACCCTGGAGTTGTCCGAGCAGTGGCTGGTGAACATGGGCCTACGTTACGACCACTTCTACACCGACTACAAAACCTACACCAACGCCGGCACCACCACCTCCAAGGGTGATGACACCAGCGAATTCGTCACCGGTCAGTTCGGCGTGGTCTACAAACCGGCACCGAACGGCAGCATCTACGCCTCCTACGCGACCTCCGCGACACCACCGGGCAACACCCTGGGCGAAGGCATGGAAGGCAACCCGCTGGGTGGCACCCCGGATCGCAATGGCAACCTGCTCAAGAGCGACATGGAGCCGGAAACCACCAAGAACTACGAAATCGGCACCAAGTGGGATCTGTTGAACGATCGCCTGTCGCTGACCGCTGACGTGTTCCGCACCGAGAAAGAAAACGCTCGCGTACAAGTCGACACCACCTCCTACGAGAACGCCGGTAAGACCCGCGTGCAGGGTATCGAGCTGTCGGCCAGCGGCAAGATCACTGACAAGTGGCAAGTATTCGCCGGCTACGCCTACATGGACAGCGAACAGGTCGACGGTGGTGACCTGCCGGCCAACAAGGCCAACAACGGCAACGAACTGCCTAACACCCCGAAAAACAGCGCCAGCCTGTGGACCACTTATCAGGTCACGCCGAAGCTGACCATTGGTGGCGGTGCGTTCTATGTCGACGACGTCTACGGCAGCGTGGCCAACACCACGATGGTCGATTCCTACGTACGTTACGACGCGATGGCCGCCTACAAGCTGAGCAAGAACGTCGACCTGCAACTCAACGTGCAGAACCTGACCAACGAAACCTACTACGACAAGTCCTTCTCGACCCACTTCGCCAACCAGGCGGCGGGCCGTACGGCGCTGTTGAGCACCAACTTCCACTTCTAAGGAACCTGTAGGAGCTGCGGCACGCTGCGATCTTTTGATCTTGATTGTTAAAAACCAACATCAAAAGATCGCAGCCTTCGGCAGCTCCTACAAAGAACAAAGCCCCGTTCATTCATGTGAACGGGGTTTTGTGCGTAATAAAGAACGCTTCTCGATAACCCACGGCATAATGCGCGCCGTGATGACAAATTTTCGAACGAACAAGGCGAGCGACGTGTTGAAGAAAACCCTGTTCCAGTTGCACTGGTTTTTCGGCATCACTGCCGGGCTGGTGCTGGCCCTGATGGGCATTACCGGTGCCGCCTATTCGTTTCAGGACGAAATCCTGCGGGCGCTCAATCCATCGGTATTGCAGGTGGAAAAGCAGGTCGCCGGCGTCCTGCCTCCCGTCGAGCTGGTGGAACACATCGAATCGAGCTCCGGCAAAAAGGTCTCGATGCTCTGGGTCGAGACCGACAGCGGCAACGCCGCGCGCGTCTACTTCACCCCGCCCAAAGGCGAACGCCGTGGCGAGATGCGCTACTTCGATCCGTACACCGGCGAGTTCATGGGCGACGCGGTGGGCCAGGACTTCTTCGGCCTGATGCTGCAACTGCACCGCTTTCTCGCCATGGGCGACACCGGGCGCAACATCACCGGCGCCTGCACCCTGATTCTGCTGTTCTTCTGCCTCTCCGGGCTGTACCTGCGCTGGCCGCGACAGTGGAACAGCTGGCGCGTGTGGCTGACCCTCGACTGGAAGAAAAAGGGCCGCAGCTTCAATTGGGACCTGCACTCGGTGGCCGGCACCTGGTGTCTGCTGGTGTATCTGCTGCTGGCGTTGACCGGGTTGTCCTGGTCGTACGAGTGGTACAACAAGGGCCTGACCAGACTGCTTTCCGATGCGCCGCAAAACGAGCGTGTGCGCGGCGGTCGCGGCCCGGCGCCGGAAGGTCCGGCACCGACTGCCGACTACGCGGCGATGTGGAGCAGCATCTACAGCGCTGCCGGCCCGGGCCTGTCGGCCTACAACATCCGCATGCCGCCAGTGGCCGGGCAACCGGCGACCGTGTTCTACCTGCTCGACAGCTCGCCGCATGATCGCGCGCTGAACCAGATCACCCTCGACCCGGCCACCGGCGTGGTCAAACGCGTCGACCGCTATGCCGACAAGAGCTTCAAGGCGCAGTTGCTGACCAGCATTTACGCGCTGCACGTCGGCAGCTATTTCGGTCTGGTCGGACGAATCATCGTCACCCTCGCCGCCGTGTGCATGCCGCTGTTTTTCATCACCGGGTGGCTGCTGTATCTGGATCGCCGGCGCAAGAAAAAGCAGATTCAGGACGCGCGCAAAGGTCTTCGGGCACCGAACGCAGATACACCGGCATGGCTGGTGGGTTTCGCCAGCCAAAGCGGTTTTGCCGAACAACTGGCGTGGCAGACCGCCGGCCAATTGCAGGCCGCCGGCTTGCCGGTGAAGGTGCAGCCGCTGGCGAACGTCAGCACGCAGGATTTGCGTGAGTCGAATAACGCACTGTTCGTGGTCAGCACCTTCGGCGACGGCGAAGCCCCGGACAGCGCGCGTGGTTTCGAGCGCAAAGTCTTGAGCAACGCTGCAAGCCTCGACGGTCTGAACTATGCGGTACTCGGACTCGGTGACCGCCAGTATCAGCATTTCTGCGGTTTCGCCCGACGTCTGCATCAATGGCTGGGCGAACACGGTGGCAAGACCCTGTTCGCTCCGGTGGAAGTCGACAGCGGCGACCCGTACGCCCTGCGCCACTGGCAAACCCAGCTCGGGCAGCTGACCGGACAAGCGCCGGTCGACACCTGGCAAGCGCCGAGCTACGCCAACTGGACGCTGGTCAGCCGCGAATTGATGAACCCCGACAGCAGCGGCGCGCCGGTGTACCTGCTGGGCCTGAAGGCGCCGAGCACCAGCAGCTGGCTGGCCGGCGATCTGGTGGAAGTGCTGCCGCGCAACTGCCCGTGGGCCATCGAACACTTCCTCGACGGCCTTGGCATTCGTGGCGAAACCACGGTGAAGATCAACGGCCTCGAAGAGCCACTGGAAGTGGCCCTCGCCAGCCGCCAGTTGCCCGAACATCGCGCGCATCTGGTCGGCCTGCATGCGCAGGCGCTGGTGGATGCGATGGTGCCGCTGGCCATGCGCGAATACTCGATCGCCTCGATTGCCGCCGACGGTGTGCTGGAACTGATCGTGCGTCAGGAACAACACGCCGATGGCAGCCTCGGCATCGGCTCCGGCTGGCTGACCGAGCATGCACCCGTGGGCGGCAGCATCAGCCTGCGCGTGCGGCGCAACAGTGGCTTCCACTTGCCGAACCAACCGGTGCCGATGATTCTGCTGGGCAACGGCACCGGCCTCGCCGGGCTGCGCAGTCTGCTCAAGGCGCGCATCGCCGACGGTCAGCAGCGTCACTGGCTGCTGTTCGGCGAACGCAATCGCGAGCACGACTTCCTCTGCCGGGCGGAGCTGGAAGAGTGGTTGATCAATGGCGATCTGGCGCGACTCGATCTGGCGTTTTCGCGGGATCAGGCGCAGAAAATCTACGTCCAGGATCGCCTGCGCGAATCCGCTGACGAGCTGAAGAAATGGCTGGCTGACGGTGCGGTGATCTACATCTGCGGCAGCCTGCAGGGCATGGCCGCTGGCGTCGATCAGGCACTTAGCGACATCCTCGGTACCACCGAAGTCGAACGTCTGATCGAACAGGGCCGCTATCGCCGCGACGTGTACTGACTCAGCCAAAGAGCCCCTCACCCTAACCCTCTCCCGGAGGGAGAGGGGACTGATTGGGGGATGCCGGATAAATACGCCGACCTGAAGGTGATGTACCGAATCCGTAATCGACTCGGTCTTTCAGGTCGATGTACAACTCGATACAACTCCGTAGGCTCCCTCTCCCCGAAAAAGAGGAGGGCTGATTGGGGATGCCGAATTACGCCGCTATGAAGGTGATTCACCGAATCCATAATCGACTAGGTCTTTCAGGTCGATGTACAACTCGATACAACTCCGTAGGCTCCCTCTCCCTCCGGGAGAGGGCTGGGGTGAGGGTCCTCGTCTACAGTGAGATTTCCAGCCACTTCACAAGGATCGTGAAGCATGCAAAATCGCCTCACTCTCGCTCAGTTCGCCCGCCAGTTACGCAGCAGCCAAACCGGTTGCGAACAATTACTCTGGCAAAAACTTCGTTCACGCCAAGTCGCCAATCTGAAATTCCGCAGGCAGTTTCCATGTCCGCCCTATGTCCTGGATTTTTACTGCGTAGAGCTGAAACTGGCGATTGAGCTGGATGGGGGTCAACACTATGAAATAGCGGGCTTGATCCACGATCAACGTCGGACGCTTTTCCTGGAACGTCAGGGCATTGAAGTTGTGCGATTCAGTAATCTCGAAGTAATGCAGCAGATCGATGATGTACTGGAGCAAATCACAAGAATTGCCGCGAATCGAAAAACACCCTCACCCTCCAAGCGGTCCGACATTTCGGGAGGGCCGGGGTGAGGGTTGTTTTTGAACTTCAAACTGGCTGCAATTTCTGCTCGAAAACCGCCACCCCATTCAAATCCCGCAACACCACACTCATCTCCCCGCTCTGCCCTTCGATGTTCACCTCGCCAAAGAACTGAAACCCGGCAAACGGTGAAGCATTCTGGGTCGGCGGTGCCTTCTGGAACACCACTTCCGGGCCGAAGGTCTTGTCCAGCGGATTAGGACCGAAACTCCCGGCATTCAACGGCCCGGCGACAAACTCCCAGAACGGTTCGAAGTCCTGAAACGCCGCGCGATCCGGGTGGTAGTGATGCGCCGCGCAGTAATGCACGTCCGCCGTGAGAAACACGAAATTGCGCACGTTTTGCGCCCGCAGAAAACCGAGCAGTTCAGCGACTTCCAGCTCGCGTCCCTGCGCCGGGCCGGGATCGCCGTTGGCCACCGCTTCCCAGCGCGCCACGCCCGGGCTGACTTCACCGTCGGGTACGCCGAGGCCGATCGGCATGTCGGCGGCGATCACCTTCCACTGCGCCCTGGAGTGCTTCAAGCCACGCTTGAGCCAGTCCAGTTGTTCGCGCCCCAAAAACGCTTTGGCCGCGCCGAGGTTGTCGTCATTGGCGCCGCGATAGCTGCGCATGTCGAGCACGAACACATCGAGCATCGGCCCGTAACTGAGCTTGCGATAAATTCGCCCGCCGCCGTCGGCCGCCTGCAAACGCATCGGCGAATATTCCAGCCAGGCCTTGCGCGCGCGACCGACCAGGGTGTGGATATCTTTTTCCTGATAACGCTCGTCGAGCTGCTTGCCCGGCGACCAGTTGTTGACCACTTCGTGGTCGTCCCACTGCCAGATCTGCGGTACTTCGGCGTTGAAACGGCGGATGTTTTCGTCCATCAGGTTGTAGCGGTAGTTGCCGCGATAATCGTCGAGGGTCTGGGCGACTTTGCTCTTGGCTTCGGTGGTGAGGTTGCGCCAGATCCGCCCGCCTTCGGTGGTGAGTTGCGCGGGCACCGGGCCGTCGGCGTAGATGGTGTCGCCGCTGTGGATAAAGAAGTCCGGCAGGCGCAGGCGCATGGATTCGTAGATGCGCATGCCGCCGATGTCCGGGTTGATGCCGAAACCCTGTCCGACGGTGTCGCCGCTCCAGACGAACCGAATGTTGCGCCGCGCCGTCGGGGCGCTGCGCAAATGGCCGAGCCACGGTTCGCTGGCGACGCCGGTTTGTGCGTCCTTGAAATACACCCGATAGAAAATCGCCTGATCGGCGGGCAGCCCGGTGAGTTCGACACGGGCAGTAAAGTCGCTGCGCGCATCGGCCAGTGGCGAGACCACACGGCGCGGGTGACGAAACTGACTGCGGGTGTCCCACTCGACCACCATCCGCGCCGGCCGGTCGCTGCGGCTCCAGATCATCGCGCGGTCGCCTTGCAGGTCGCCGGACTGCACGCCGTCGGTGAGTTGCGGCCGATCCTTGACCGACGCAATCACCGCCGGCGCCAGCCCCGGCATCAGCAGCCCGGCACCGACAACCTGCATGACCCGTCGGCGACCGATGTTGAAATCGCTCATGCGTGTTCTCCCTGAAAAAAGGAAAACTTAAGCACGGCTATATGAACTCGCCATGACACCCTGCTTTTGTAGGAGTGAGCCTGCTCGCGATCGCGGTGTTTCAGTCAACCTCCATGTCGCAGAAAGATTGCTATCGCGAGCAGGCTCACTCCTACAGGGGGGCGTTGTCAGGCATTGACGGGTTCGACCGCCAACTCAACGGCTTCCGGCCGTTTGACCGCCGCGTAAACCACCGCCGTCAACAAACTCCCCGCGACAATCGCCAGCAAATACAACAGCGCATGATTGATCGCATTGGGGATCGCCAGCACAAACAAACCACCGTGCGGCGCCATCAGTTTGCAGCCGAAATACATCGACAACGCACCGGTCAACGCACCGCCGGCAATGCTCGCCGGAATCACTCGCAGCGGGTCTTTCGCGGCAAACGGAATCGCCCCTTCGGAGATAAAACATAGCCCCAGCACCAGCGCCGCTTTACCGGCCTCGCGCTCGGTCTGGGCGAACTTGCGCCGGGCGATGAAGGTGGCGATGCCCAGCCCGATTGGCGGCACCATGCCGGCGGCCATGGTCGCGGCCATCGGTGCATAACTCTGCGACGCCAGCAGCCCCACCGAGAACGCATACGCGGCTTTGTTGATCGGCCCGCCGAGGTCGACGCACATCATGCCGCCGAGCAACACGCCGAGCAGAATCGCGTTGGTGGTACCCATGCTGTCGAGAAAATGCGTCAGCGCCGCGAGCATCCCGGCTACCGGTTTGCCGACCACGTAGATCATCACCAGCCCGGTGAACAGGCTGGCGAACAACGGGATGATCAGGATCGGTTTCAGCGCTTCGAGGCTCTGCGGCAATGCCACATAACGACTGATGGCCTTGGCCGCATAACCGGCGATAAACCCGGCAACGATCCCGCCGATGAACCCCGCCCCCAGCGTACTGGCGAGCAAGCCACCGATCATCCCCGGCGCCAGGCCCGGACGGTCGGCGATCGAATAGGCGATGTAACCGGCAAGCAGCGGCACCATCAGCTTGAACGCGGTCTCGCCACCGATCTGCATCAGCGCCGCCGCCAGCGTGCCCTCTTCCTTGAACGCGGTGATGCCGAAAACGAACGACAAGGCGATCATCAAACCACCGGCCACCACCATCGGTAGCATGAACGACACACCGGTCAGCAAGTGTTTGTAGACCCCGGTTTTCTCTTGCTTGGACGGCGCCTTGCCGTCGCTCGCAGCGCTCTCCACCTGAGCTTCGGCGAGGGCTTTTTTCAGTGTGGCTTCGGATTGCTTGAGCGCAATGCCGGTGCCGCAGCGGTAGATTTTCTTGCCGGCAAAACGCTCGGTGGCGACTTCGATGTCCGCCGCCAGCAACACCACGTCAGCCTCGGCAATCGCCGTAGCGCTGAGCGGAGTTTTCGCGCCCACCGAGCCTTGGGTTTCGACGTGCAGTTCATAGCCCAGACGCTTGGCCGTTTGCTGCAACGCCTCGGCCGCCATGAAGGTGTGGGCGACGCCGGTCGGGCACGCGGTGATGGCAACGATGCGCGGCGCACGTGGCGCAGCGGCAACGGGGACGGCTTCGCTGGCGACGTAAATTTCGGCCTCTGCGGCACCGCGACGCAGCACCGCTTCGACATCTTGCAGCGCTTGCGCCGGGGCGATGCGGAACACGCGCTTGCCGACAAAACGCGTCATGTCGATGTCACCGGTGGCGACCAGCAGCACCCACTCCGCGGCCGCGATGGTGGCAGCCGACAGCTCACGTTCCGGGTGCGACGCATCCACCACTTCAACGCTGGTGCTCCAGCCCTGACGCTGGGCCGCCGCATCAAGCAGACGGGCGCACAGCACACTGGTGACCATGCCGTTCGGGCAGGCCGTGACAATGGCTAACTTCATGACAAACCCTCTTATTGTTCTGTCAGGGGACGCACGCGTACGCCCTGTTCGAGCTGCGCCAGTTGCGCCGCATCGTTGATGCCGAAACCGATCTGCGTCACCGCCATCGCGGCAATCGCCGTGGCCGTGCGCAAGGTCTGCTCAGGCGTGTCGGCACGGAGCAACCCGTGGAGCATGCCGGCCAGCAGCGAATCGCCGGCACCTACCGTGCTGGCGACCGTAACCTTCGGCGGCGTGGCATGCAGCGCCGAGCCGACACTGAACCAGTTCACCCCGTCGGCGCCGTGGGAGATCACCACGTGCTCGATACCCTTGGCGTGCAGGCACGCCGCCGCCTGCGCTTCGGCGGCGTGGGAGACCACATCGCAATCGAGCGCATCGGCGAGTTCTTCGGTGTTCGGCTTGATCAGCCACGGGCGCGCTTCAATGGCCGCGCGCAAGGCTTCGCCACTGCTGTCGAGGGCGACTTTCAGGCCGAGACCGTTCAGGCGTTCGATCAACTCGCGCAACCACTGCGCGCTGACGCCGCGCGGCAAACTGCCGGCGACCACCACCGCGTCATGCCCCGGAGCGATCTGCAGCAGACGCTCAAGCAACGCCTGCTGCGCTGCCGCATCGACTACCGGCCCCGGACCGTTGATGTCGGTGATGCGCCCGCTCTGCTCTGCCACTTTGATGTTGCTGCGCGTCTCCCCCGGCACGCGGATGAACGCGTCGACAAAACCGCGCTTGGCGAACAGGGTTTCGAAGGCTTGCAGATTGTCTTCGCCGAGAAAGCCGCTGACCGTCAGTTGATGCCCGAGGTCTGCGAGTACCTGGGCGACGTTCACGCCTTTGCCGGCAGCATGGGTGTGCATCTCGTCGCTGCGGTTGACCTGACCGGCCTCCAGGCGTGGCAGCTCGACCGTGAGGTCCAGCGCCGGGTTGAGGGTCAGGGTGAGAATCTTGGCCATTACAGGGCCTCCACTAATGCACGCACTTCGTTCGCGCTGCCCACGGTGAGGGCTTGTTGAGCAAGGGTTTGCGCCTGAGTCAGGCTGAGTTCGCGGATGCGCGCCTTGACCTCGGCGATGCTGCGCCCGGACACGCTCAGCTCATCGACGCCGAGGCCGACCAGCACCGGCACCGCCAGCGGATCCGCCGCCAGCTCGCCGCACACACCGACCCACTTTCCATGGGCATGCGCGGCACGCACGGTGATGTCGATCAGTTGCAGCACCGCCGGGTGCAGGCCGTCAGCCTGGGCCGAAAGCGTCGGGTGACCACGGTCGATGGCCAGGGTGTATTGCGTCAGGTCGTTGGTGCCGACGCTGAAAAAGTCGACTTCCTTAGCCAGCACCGGCGCCAGCAATGCGGCGGACGGTACTTCGATCATGATCCCCAGTTGCAGATCAGCGACCGGGATTTCCAGGCGCAAGCGCTCGGTCATGTCGCGGGCCTGACGCCATTCTTCGACGCTGCCGACCATCGGGAACATGATCCGCAGCGGCCGGTTATCCGCCGAACGCAGCAAGGCGCGCAATTGCGCTTCCATGACCTGTGGACGCTGCAAGGTCAGGCGAATGCCGCGCACGCCGAGGAACGGGTTTTCCTCCTTGGCGATCGGCCAATATGGCAGCGGTTTGTCGCCGCCGACATCAAGGGTGCGCACCACCAGCGGTCGCCCGGCGAGGCCGTCGAGAACGCGGCGGTATTCGGCTTCCTGAGTGGCTTCGTCCGGCGCCTGCGGGTGGGCCATGAAAATCAGTTCGGTGCGCAGCAGGCCAATACCTTCGGCGCCCTGCTCGACCGCAGCGGTAACGCCGGCGCTTTCACCGATGTTGGCGAACACTTCCACGGCGTGACCGTCCGTGGTGTGCGCCGGTTGATGGCGTTGTTCGGCGGCAGCCTTGAGGCGCTGCTCGCGGGTGTCGCGTTCTTCGGCGGCGCGTTGCAGAGTCGCGGCATCGGCGTCGACATGCAGGCGACCGCGCTGGCCGTCGAGCAGCAACGGCGTGCCCGGTTCCAGCAGCAACACTGCTGCACCCGCACCGACCAGCGCTGGAATCCCGAGAGCACGGGCGACGATTGCACTGTGCGCGGTGGCGCCGCCGCGCGCGGTGAGAATCCCGGCCACTCGCGCCGGATCGAGCCGCGCCACATCGGACGGGCCGACCTCGTCCATCACCAGAATGTACGGTTGCTCCGGCTCGTTCGGCGTTTGTACGCCGCAAAGTTGCGCCAGCACCCGGCGCCCGATATCACGCAGGTCTGCGGCCCGCTCAGCGAGCAACGCGTCCTGCAGCGCTTCCTGTTGCTTGGCTGCTGCTTCGATCACCGCCATCCACGCCGCTTCGGCGCTCTCGCCTTGCTTGAGGCGCGTGTCGACTTCGTCGGTCAGTTCCGGGTCGTCGAGCATTTCCTGGTGGGTGATAAAGATCTCGCGGATCGCCTTGGCCTTGCTGCGTTCGATCAGGCCCTGAATGTCACTGCGCACATCGCTCAGCGCTTGCTTGAGACGTTCGCGCTCGATGGCGGCAGACTCGCCGCGCAACGGGTAATCAATGGCCTGCTGCACCTGAATGTGCGCCGGGCCGATTGCAATACCCGGCGCGGCAGGAATCGCCTGCAACTGCGCGCCGGACGCCGGGGCGATCAGCACCTCGGCGATATCGGTGATGACTTCGCGTTGCTGACTCACGGCCGGCAGCGGTTCGACTTCTTCGCCGAGGCCTTCTTCGATAGCGGCCAGCAGCGCCGGCAAGGCGTCGGCGGCGATGCTCGGCTCGGCGATCAACTCCAGCACCTGACCACGACGGGCGCCGAGGCTCAGCAGTTTGCTCAGGCTTTTTACCGACACGGCGCTATCCGCGCTGTCGACGATACGCACACGGATTTCACCGTCGAAACTCTTCGCCAGTTGCGCAAGGATCTTCGCAGGACGAGCGTGCAGACCATGGGCGTTAGCCAAGGCAATACGCGCGCTCGGCCAGTCGGCGGGCAGTTCGCCACCGAGCACTTCGAGGACTTTGCGGCTGCTGGTGGCGCGGCCCAATTCATGGCCGCGCCCTTCGATGAGCAGCGCACACAGACGTTCGAGCAGCGCCTGATGCGCCTCACCCAGACTGGCCAGACAGAACAGACCGCTGAGCGGCTGGCCGAGGTAACGCATCGGTTTGTCCGGAGTGACGAACGCCAGGCCCGGACGCTTCACGGTTTGCTCGCTGTGCAGCCACCACAGGCCATCGCCCAGCGGCAGCGCTTCGACTTGTTGCAACACACCGGCAAAACCGTTGCTCACACAATCGGCCTGCCGCAGCAGACGCGCGCCACGCCAGACCAGTTCTTCGAAATCATCAGCCGACACGCCGAGGCCGATCATCTGCGCATCCAGCGCCAGTTCCTGTGGCGCGCCTTGCAGCAATTTCAGCAGCGCCTCGGGAGAACTGGCGCGACGCAGGGCCTGACCCAGATCGGTCTCGCCGAGGGCTCGGGTCAGCAGTTGCAGCAGACGCAGGTGTTCGTCGGATTTGGCGGCGATGCCGATCGCCAGATAAACGATCTGGCCGTCGCCCCAATCCACGCCCTCGGGAAACTGCATCAGCCGTACGCCGGTGGCGAACACCTGATCGCGGGTTTCCGGGGTGCCGTGGGGGATGGCAATACCCTGGCCGAGAAAGGTCGAGCCCTGGGCTTCCCGGGCCTGCAAACCGGCGAGGTAGCCATCGGCGACCAGGCCATCGGCCACCAGATGATTGGCGAGTAATTGCAGGGCGGCGGGTTTATCCACAGCCGATTGGCCCATGGATATCTGCTCTATAGTGAGCTCGAGCATGCGATCTCCTTTTTGGCACATGGATGCGCCAGGATATTGTTTTGAATGGTCACAGCTTAGGCGCTGGTCAGCCTGCTTTTCAGCGGCAGTTTTGGCGGTTTCACGGCAGAACCGGCCAAAGGCGTCTAAAACGTAGAAAATACGCTTGCTGAAACGTTTAATCTAGATGGATCGGCACGTTACTCGATAATGTCTCATCCTTGAAGTCCAACTTGTCGGATGCGCTGCGACAATAGTCGTCTGCCCGAATCGGGTAGGATTGGCGAAAATGTGGCGGCAAGCTCGAAAAAACAAGGAAATCCCGGGTTGAAACTCAGTGATATCGCGCGGTTGGCCGGAGTGTCCGTGACCACCGCCAGCTACGTCATCAACGGCAAGGCCGAACAGCAACGCATCAGCAACGCCACGGTCGAGCGGGTGCGTGCGGTCGTCGAACAGCACGGCTTCACCCCCAATCCACAAGCGGCCGGGTTGCGCAGCCGGCACACGCGCACGTTGGGTTTTATTCTGCCGGATCTGGAAAACCCCAGTTACGCGCGGATCGCCAAACTGCTGGAGCAAGGCGCGCGGGCGCGGGGTTATCAGTTGCTGATCGCCAGCTCCGACGATGCGCCGGACAGCGAGCGCCAGTTGCTGCAACTGTTCAAGGCGCGCCGTTGCGATGCGCTGATCGTCGCCAGTTGCCTGCCGGCCGGTGACGACAGCTATCGCCAGTTGCAGGCCAAGGGCTTGCCGATCATCGCCATCGACCGGGTCATGGAACCGGAGCACTTCTGCTCGGTGATCAGTGACGACCGCGAAGCCAGCCTGCACCTGACTCAGAGCCTGCTCGACCCGCAGCCGAAACAGATCGTGCTGCTCGGCGCGCGTCCGGAGCTGAGCATCAGTCAGGAACGTGCTGCCGGTTTCAAACAGGCACTCGCCGACTTCAAAGGCGAAGTGCTGATCGAGCACGCCGAGTCCTTCAGCCGCGAATGCGGCAAGCAATTGATGGAAGAACTCCTGCAACGTCTGGGGCATTTGCCGGATGCGCTGGTGACCACGTCCTACGTGCTGTTGCAGGGCGTGTTCGATGCGCTGCATGACTTCCCGCTCAAATCCCGGCCGCTGCGCCTGGGCACCTTCGGTGACACGCAGTTGCTGGACTTCCTGCCGCTGCCGGTCAACGCCATGGCCCAGCAGCACCAGTTGATCGCCGACAAGGCCCTGGAGCTGGCACTGGCTGCGGTTGAGCAATCCGAATACAAGCCTGGCGTGCAGGCCATCGCCCGCACTTTCAAGCAGCGTATTCACCGGGACTGAACCGTGGAGTTGATCGACAGCCACACCCACCTCGACTTCCCCGACTTCGACGCCGATCGCTCGGCGCTGCTCGCCGAAAGCCGCGCCCTCGGGGTGCGGCGAATGGTGGTGCTGGGGGTATATCAGGGCAATTGGCAACGGGTGTGGGATCTGGTGCAGAGCGATGCCGACTTGTACGCAGCATTCGGTTTGCATCCGGTGTACCTCGATCAGCATCAGCCCGAAGACCTGCGCGCACTCGGCGACTGGCTGACGCGGCTGCGCGGCCATCGACAGTTGTGCGCGGTGGGCGAGATCGGTTTGGATTACTTCATCGAAACCCTCGACCGCGAACGCCAGCAGGCGCTGTTCGACGCGCAACTGCAACTGGCGGCAGATTTTGAACTACCGGCGCTGATCCACGTGCGCCGCAGTCACGCGGCGGTAATTGCCACGCTCAAACGCTTCAAGCTCAAACGCGCGGGGATCATCCACGCCTTCGCCGGCAGCCGCGAAGAGGCCCGCGAATACATCAAGCTCGGTTTCAAACTGGGGCTGGGCGGCGCACCGACCTGGCCGCAGGCGTTGCGCATGCATCGGGTATTGGCGGAGTTGCCGCTGGATTCGATCGTGCTCGAGACCGACTCGCCGGACATGGCGCCGGCGATGTTCCCCGGAATACGCAATACCCCCGCGCACTTGCCGGCGATCTGCGCGGCACTGGCTCAATTGATGAAAATCAGTCCCGAACAACTCGCCGCCTCAAGCACCGCCAACAGTTGCGAAGTGTTCGGCTGGTAACACAACCTCTGTAGGAGCTGCGGCACGCTGCGATCTTTTGATCCTGGCCCTTGAAACAAGATCAAAAGATCGCAGCCTCGTTTCACTCGGCAGCGCCTACAGGCAGTTCGCGTGAGCCCTGGCTGCGTCAGGGTCAGGCTGGTAACACAACCTCTGTAGGAGCTGCGGCACGCTGCGATCTTTTGCTCCTGGCCCTTAAAACAGGATCAAAATATTGCAGCCTCGTTTCACTCGGCAGCTCCTACAGACAGCTCCTGCAGTCAATTCGCGTGAGCCCTGGCTGCGTCGAGGATCAAGGTCATGTGCTGGCGATGATGAACGAAACGCAGTAGCGCGAAGTACGCGAAAAGCACGATCAGTGACGCATTCAACTGTTCAGTCACACTGAGTAGTCCAATCCATTCCATGACCAACGCCACCAGCAGCGCAGTGCACACGGTTACCGAGGCGCTGAAGCGCAGCAATCCCAGCGAATCCAGGGACTTGAAGCGTTTGATCTGTCTGGGGCAGCGCAACTCCAGCGCTTTCTGGCAGTGTGCGCAGGTGAACGGTTCGTTGATCGCAATGGCGTTGAGTTGCCACGGTTTTAGCAACTGCGTGGTCTGGCAATGAGCACAACGGCCCTGGATTCCCAGGGTTGCAACGGACATGAGCGGCCTCCTCGACGCAATCAGCGGAACTCGGATACTGGCTCATTAATGACGAAAAGCCAGCCGTCGAAAGAAAACAGGATTTGGCTTACAAGCGTAAGTATCAATGCATTACAAAATGTTCTGACATTACCGCCCTTGTAGGAGTGAGCCTGCTCGCGATAGCGGTGTATCAGCCAACAATTGAATTGACTGACACACCGCTATCGCGAGCAGGCTCACTCCTACAGAATTCGCGCTCGATCAGACGCGGAACGCGCTGATCAGTTGTTTCAGCTCCACTACCTGCGCCGACAGTGCCCGGCTGGCGTCTTCGGTCTGATGTGCACCTTGGGCCGTGCGCTCGCCGGCGCGGTTGATCTCGACGATGTTCTGGTCGATGTCATGGGCCACGGCGGTCTGCTGCTCCACGGCGGCGGCGATCTGCTGGTTCTGGTCGACGATCATGCCGACCGCGCCGAGGATGTTTTCCAGCGCCTGCTGGACCTTTTCCGACTGCCCGACCGTGCCGTTGGCCATCTGATGGCTGACGCCCATGGCTTTCACCGCCGCGCCGACGCCGCCATGCAGCTTGGCGATCATCTGTTCGATTTCTTCGGTCGATTGCTGGGTGCGCTTGGCCAACGTACGCACTTCGTCCGCCACCACCGCAAATCCTCGGCCCTGCTCTCCGGCGCGGGCGGCTTCGATGGCGGCATTGAGCGCCAGCAGGTTGGTCTGCTCGGCAATGCTTTTGATCACTTCCAGCACGCGGCTGATCGACTGGCTGTCGCTGGCCAACTGGTTGATCACCAGTACCGATTGATCGATCTCGCTGGCCAGCGCGGCAATGCTGCCCTGCTGCGACTCGACCAATGTACGACCGCTGACGGTTTCGTCATTGACGCTGTGCGCGCTGCTCACCGCTGCCGCCGCGCTGCGTGCAACTTCCAGCGAGGTGGCCGACATCTGATTCATCGCGGTCGCCACTTGCTCGATCTGCGTGCGCTGCCCGGCCACCGCCTGATTGCTTTGCGCGGAGACGTTTTCCACCTGACCGGCCTGGCGCTCGACCTCAGCCACGGTCTGCCCGACTCGTTCGATCAGGTCGTGGATTTTCCTCACCGTGCCGTTGAATACCTCACCCAGCTCACCCAGCTCATCGCGGCTGTTGGCCTTGAAGTTAACCGTCATGTCACCGGCTGCGACCTTGTCCATCATCGCGCCTAAGCGTTTAAGCGTGGTGCGGGTCGAGGCGTAGAAACCACCGTAGAGATAGAAAATCAGCACGAACACCACCGACAGCGCCACAGCCTGCAGGACCATGTGCGTGCGGTTCTGTGCCAGCCGCTGTTGCAATTGGGTATCGAGGAATTTCAGCGTCGCATCGTTGAGCTGGTAAGTCTTGTCCATCAGCCCGGTGACCTGGTCGTAGAACGCTTGCCACGGCGTATCGAGAGTCTCGGCCACCACGACTTTCTCTTCGAACAGCTCGCTGGCCTGTTTGAGCGAGGTTTTGCTGCTGTCGGCCTGGGCACTGAGGCCGGCGCGCGCGGCCTGGCTGGAGTCGAGGGCGTCGGTCAGTTTCAGAGCGTATTCGGCCTGGAGTTTTTCGATCTGCGCCAGCAACTCGTCAAACCGGGTACTCGACGAGCTGTTCAGAAAACCTTGGCCCAGTGAATAAGCACCGATGGCCCGGCCCTCGCCGAGGGTCTGGGTTACCGCAGGGGTGATGTTGGTGAGCAGTTCGCTGAGCTGGCGGATATCACTTTGATTGTCTCGGCTCAGACCGGCCTGACTGGCGATGATCTGGCTGAAAATCTGCGCGTTGCCGAGCAGTTTGCCGATCATCCCGCTTTTGCTTTGCAGGGAGCTTTCCGCTTGCTGGGCCTTGAACGCGCTGAGCATTTCATCGCGTTTGCCGTCGAACAACTTGATCTGCTCGGGATCGTCGGTCATTGCCTGCAGACCTTGCAGACGGGCCAATACGGTTTGTTCCAGACTGTTGATCTGCGCTTCGAGGTTGTCGGCCTTGCCGGACTGCCCGAGGACGACGTTGATCTGCACCCGATTGTTCAGGGTTTCCAGATCCCGGCGCAGGGTCAGGCTGCTGCCCAGAAGGTCGAGGCTCTGCAACTCGACCCGGGTGCCCTGGAATTCGCGATAGGAATCGCGCACCAGATAGAAATTGGTCACCAGCATCGGCACCAGGAACAGCACGCTGATCAGGCTGAACTTCATGCCGAAGCTCAGACGGTTCATCAGCGAGACGGCGGGATAGAGCAAGCTCTTCACTGGAAGTCTCCCTTGGTTTTTCTTGTTTTTATTGGCAGGCGCGGGGCGACAGCAGATAGCCACTATCGGGCGCTGTCTCTGTATAGCTCAAATCGGGGAGAGGTTTTGTAACTTAAGGTTAACGACTGTCTGGGGCAGATCGCTCACCCTGTGGCGAGGGAGCTTGCTCCCGCTCGGCTGCGCAGCAGACGCAAATCGCTTGGACGCGTTGTTTATGATGAACAGCGAGGGCGGCTTCGCCACCCAGCGGGAGCAAGCTCCCTCGCCACAATGAATTTCACCGAGGGTTCAGTGAATCAAGACTGTCCACAAGGCAAACCCGGCATACCACAGCACCGCCGCGCGCAGCAGCAGTTCCCACAGGCAATCGAGGGTGTTGATACCCTCAGGCCCAACCACCGGCGGCGGGATCTCCCCCGCTGCCAGCCCGACCTTGTTGATCAGCTGCGCAGCGCTGATGTTCCAGTTCAGCAGCTCATGCAACATCACCCGGCTGACCGCAACGAAGTTGCCGACCAGCGCAAGGCTGGCAGCCAGCAGGCGCACCGGCAACCAGTCAAAGGCGTGACGTAACTGGCCGGCACGTTCGGCGAGCGCCGGGTTCTGGCTGTGTTCTTCCGCCAATGCGAGCAAGCGATAAGCCAGCGCCGCCACCGGACCGAGCACGAAGTACCAGAAGATCACCGCGAAGAAACTTTGATAGGCCTGCCACAACAGGTGCCCCTGGACCCGATCCAGCAATTGCTCACCACTGTCGGCGCAGATATCCAGATCACGCTTGGCCACATGCGCGGCCGCTTGCAGGTCTTCACGGCGCCAGGCGTCACGAAATGGCCCGAGGCCACCGAGCAGATCACCGCGCCCCAAGGCGTAAATCACCACCAGCAAGTGCACCGGCAAGGCCAGCAAGCCGTACGCGACGGGTTCCAGTACCACCAGCAACAAGGCAAGCAGCGCCACCGGCAGCAACACCAGAATCGTCAGCACCAGCCATGGTCGCTGGGCCAGGCGCGCGCTGGTTTCGAGTTTGTGCAGTTCGCGGATCCATCCGCCATCGCGTTGAACCCGATGGCGCAGGGCCGAGAATTTCTCGATCCAGACCGCCAGCAGTAACACCAGAAAACTCATTGTCCTTCCTCTTGTGCCAGGGCTGCGCGGTAACGCGCCCAGTCGAATGCCGGGCCAGGATCGGTCTTGCGCCCGGGTGCGATGTCGCTGTGCCCGCAGATACGGGCGCCGGTGATGGCCGGAAATGCTGTTTGCAGCTGACGCGTCAACGTGATCAGCGCCTGATACTGCGCATCGGTAAAGGGCAGATCATCGGTGCCTTCGAGCTCGATGCCCACGGAAAAATCGTTACAGGTTTCGCGCCCCTCGAACATCGACACGCCAGCATGCCACGCCCGCTCAAGACAGGAGACAAACTGGGTGACGCTGCCGTCACGTTCGATCAGAAAATGCGCCGAGACCCGCAGGTCGGCAATCCCTGCAAAATAGGGATGCTCGGTGACATCCAGACGATTCTGGAAGAATTCCTGCACCTTGCCGGTGGCGAACTGCGCCGGCGGCAGGCTGATGTTGTGGATCACCAACAGGGAGATTTCGCCCGCAGGGCGTTCATTGAAGTTGGGCGATGGGCAGACCTGCACCCCGTGACACCACCCGCTAGCGGGATCCAACTGCATACCGATTCCTTCAACGCCGACTGTGTTGGCGCCCAGTATGCCGTGATCGGCCCCCGGCGCGCGATCACTTGCCGCGATTGAGTCGCCGCAGGTTGCCCAGCACCGACTCCAGCGCCCGGTCGAACAGCAAGGTGTCATCCAGTGCCCGCACCGCGCCACGGCGGAACTCCAGGGCCAGATCGACGCGGCTACGCTCCAGCACTTTCATCCCGGTGCGGTCGACGAACACGTATTTGCCGGTAGCCTTGATGATCGCTGCCAGCTTGCAACGCAGGCTGTGCTCGTCGTCTTCCTGGAACGCGACCCAACTGCCCAGGCGCAATTGCTCCACCTGCCGCAACCCGGCGTCATCATGGGCAAGGCCTGTCGGATTCAGGCTGCCTGAGTTCTCGTCGGCGGATCGCAGGGTAATGTGCTGCGACACCTCGACCAGCGTCGCTGGGTCGGCCGGTTCCTGCCCGGCAGCAGGGTCGAGTGCCCGCACATGCAGCGCTTCCAGCTCGCTAAAAAACTCGCTGGTGGCAAACGGGTCGAACGCTGCACTGCTCAGGCCGTCACGCAGTGACTTGAGCAGGCCTGGCACCAGTGCCAGCAAACGCAGGCCGGCGTCCGCCTCGTCGTGACGCTGCACGCTCCAGATCAATTGTTCCATGGTCTGCACATCGGCCTGCCACTCAGCGCAGTGGTCGCCATGTTTGAGGCACGTCAGCAGCAGCACTTTGCTCCACGCATCGCGGGCAAACGTCACCACCGACGGCGGCAAGATTTTACCCAGCAGCGCCTGATTCAACGCTTGCTCGACGCGCTGGCGGGCCAGTTCGGTTTTCGCCCGCCCCTCTTCGGCATCGCGCAGACGCTGCTCGAGCAATTCGCTGCGCCGCCGCTCATCGCTGGTGAAGGCCAGGAAATCGGCGAGCAACTCGGAGAAAATTGCCGGGTCGTCGACGAAATCACTCAACAGGCGCTGCACCACTTGTTCGATGCGCAGATACAGGCTGTCACGCGCCTCGCCATTGCAATCGCCCCAGCCCATGGCGGCATCGGCGATTTCATTGAGCAGGCGCCGCGCCGGGTGGCTGCTGCGGCTGAAGAAACTCTTGTCGAGTACTGCCACCTTGAGCATCGGAATCTGCAATCGGGCGATCAACGCCTTGAGCGAATCGGGCAGGTTACGGTCTTCGAGGATGCAATCGAAGACCATGGCGATCAGGTTGATCACGTCTTCATCCGCGCCGTCGACGATGCGTGATTTGCCGCTCCTGACGCTGACCCGCGTCAGCAGTTGCTCGAGCTGATTGCGCAGATCGAAATCGTCCTGCGCCGCCAGTGCCGGGACGTATTGCTGCAAGTGTGAAAGCAGGCGCAATAGATCGCGGGTGCTGATCGGTTGCGCCGCCGCACTCGGCTCCAGGGTCGGCGCGACGCTGCCGCGCACGTGCAGCAGCAGTTCCTGCAACGCGGCGAAGACTTCCTGCACGCTTTCGTCGGCGGGCGCGGGTTCGTCACGTTCTTCGCTGCTGATGCTTGCTGCCGCACGCTCGATTGCGCGGCGTGCGGGGGCCGGTTGCAACTCAGGCAACACGCCGGTGGCGACCAGCAATTGATTGGCTTCGGCATACAACTGCTCGGTATCGGCCAGCACATAGCGTTCGAACAGTTTGAGCAGGATCAGCTTGACCTTGATCTCCACGCCCAGGTTACGTCCGGCCTGCAGAAAAAACTCGCAGAGCATCGCCGGGCCGAGCGGGTTGTGTTGGTTATCGAAATCCTTGCCCAGCAATACGTTGAGCCGCGCGGTCAGTTGATCGAGGGCAAAGCCGTCACGCTTGAGCACCCGGCCGACCATGGTTTCGACCGCCACGCTGCGCTCCATGTCATCGGTACGCGGTGCCGAATCCTCGAATATCAGCGTGCCGGGCAATGTAGGTTGTGCGACTTCGTATTGAATCAGCGCGACGAAGGCTTCGAAGAATTGTTCGAGAAAACCCCGTTCGATGTTTTTGCGCTTGAGGCGCAGATCGCGCATGGCTTCGAAAAAGATGTTCTGTTCGACGTCATTGCGCGCCCGGTCGGCCATTTCGAACAGGGTGTCGTCGGCGTTATCAAACAGCTCCTGCAAGCCGTGGCGCAGTTGCTGGGCAGCCTTGTCGCGGACCTGAAGCAGAATCACAGGCAGGCGGGCGAGCGGCGAATGATTCGCCTGATCGGTAGCGGCCTTGTGCAAAGGCACTACATTCCCGTCGTTGTGCATCCAAGCCTCCTGAAACGGTGATTTCACTGGGCATTTACCGCGCAATTCCCTGTGGGAGCGAGCTTGCTCGCGAAAGCGGTGTGTCGTTCGCCAAAACTGTCACTGACAAACCGCTTTCGCGAGCAAGCGCGCTCCCACATCGGCGTCAAAGCCATGACGTCAAATGCAAGGCGGATTATCTTGCAAAACTTGTCCCCGACGCTATAGCCGTCAGGGTTTCCCCTATGCACGCGACACCTTCCAGTGACCACGAAAAACCGCGCTTTGCTCACAGAAAATCGACCAGTTGCAGTCTGGCACGCGCGTTCTCGCCTTGGGTTGGCTCCTGCCATGCCCCTATAATCGGCGCACTTAGTTTGTGGAGCCCGTTATGCCGAATTTACGTCTCGCCGATTTGACCGCCGAAATCGAAGCCAACGTGCGCCGTGCGTTGCTCGAAGATGTCGGCAGCGGCGACATCACCGCACAACTGATCCCGGCCGAACGTCTGGCCAAAGCCACCATCATCACCCGCGACGACGCCGTTATCTGTGGCACGGCGTGGGTCGATACGGTGTTTCGCCAGCTCGATCCGCGCGTCGCGGTGCATTGGCAGGTGCGGGACGGCGAACGGGTCAAACCCAATCAGCCGCTGTTTCATCTGGAAGGCCCGGCCCGTTCGTTGCTGACTGGCGAACGCAGCGCGCTGAACTTCCTGCAACTGCTGTCCGGCGTGGCAACGCGTGCGCAGTATCTGGCGGACTTCGTGGCGCAGACCCAGGTCAAGCTGCTGGATACCCGCAAGACCCTGCCGGGCCTGCGTCTGGCGCAGAAATATGCAGTGACCTGCGGCGGCTGCCACAACCACCGCATCGGCCTCTACGACGCGTTCCTGATCAAGGAAAATCACATCGCCGCCAGCGGTGGCATCGCGCAGGCCATTGCCGCCGCGCACAAGATCGCGCCGGGCAAACCGGTGGAAATCGAAGTGGAGAGCCTGGAGGAGCTGAAGGAGGCGCTGGCAGCCGGCGCCGACATCATCATGCTCGACGAGTTGAGCCTGGACGACATGCGCGAAGCCGTGCGTCTGAACGGCGGCAAGGCGAAGCTGGAAGCCAGCGGCGGCATCAACGAAAGCACGCTGCTGCCGATCGCCGAGACCGGGGTGGATTACATCTCGATCGGTGCGATGACCAAGGATGTGAAGGCAGTGGATCTGTCGATGCGCCTGAGCCTCTGAAACCGTCACACAATAAAAAACGCCAGCCCGGTTGAGGGCTGGCGTTTTTGTTTCAGACCACCAGATTGTTCATCTCGCAGTACTCTTCCCAGTCGACACCCAATACTTCGGCCGCCTCTTTGTGCAGCTCCAGACGCTTGGCCTCGAACTCCTCCGGGGTGCTGGTGTACTTGAGCGTCAGCTCCCACGGCTGCAAGCCCTGGGCTTCGGCTTCGTCCTCGAACGCCCACTGGATCTGGTCTTTCTGATCATCAGGGCTCAGGTCCTTGATCTCTTCTTTCAAGTCCGGTACGTCCAGAATGTACTTTGCCAGCGCTTGTTCGTGTCGTTGCTCTTGAGTTAATTCGGTCATGGCGTTCTCGCTGATCGTAAGAATGGAGGATGGATCTGGATCATCAAGGATCTCTCTGACGCGGATTGTCCGGCCTTCGGAACCATTCGGGATCATCTGAAAACTGCTAAGCGATGCTCATGCAGGCACCGAATATAGGACGTTTGCCTGACGAATTACACGGCTCTTTACATCTCTCGCACAAAAAGTTGACCTGCGGAACATAAATACGGTTTTCGAGTCATAGCGATGTGCCATAACGGCACTCACCCTCGCTGTCCACAAGGAAAACCCGTGATGCGCAGCTTTTCGAAGATTTGTACCGTTGTGTCTGCCAGTACCCTGCTCGCCGCCATGCTGTTGCCGGCCAGCGCCATGGCGCTTGAATTGAGCAACAGCAGCTCATCCTATGGCGACAAGGTTTCGCTGATTCACAATGACTACGGCAAGAATGTTGTGATCGAAAGCGATATCAGCATCGACGAACTGCAAAAGATCCGCGATACCGTCCGCGATCAGTCACGCCAGATTGAAGAACTCAAACGCAGCAGCGGTTCGAGTTCGAACTCCAGCAGCAAGGAAATCGATGACCTGAAGAGCAAGGTCAAGGATCAGGAACGGCAACTGGATACCCTCGGACGCCAGGTCGAAGACCTCAAGCGCAACAGCGGCTCGAGCTCGAATTCCGCCAGCAGCGAGATTTCCAGCCTGAAGCAGAAAATCAATGATCAGGATCGCGCCATGGATCAGCTCAAGCGTACCGTCGAGGATTTGAGCCGCAAGGTGAAATAATTTTTGCCCGAGACAGGAATCGAACCTGCGACCTTCGCGTTACGAGTGCGCTGCTCTACCGGCTGAGCTACACGGGCGGTGGGCTAAACCTAGCACCGGTCTCGGGCTGCGGCAAATTTGAGCGTGTTTCTGCTGATTATCACTTGTGGCGAGGGAGCTTGCTCCCGCTGGGTTGCGCAGCGACCCCACGCTTTCTGAAGCTGATGTTTTTTACGGCTGCTGTGCAGCCGAGCGGGAGCAAGCTCCCTCGCCACAAAGGCATTTATGGCAGACAAAAAAATGCCCCGCCGTTTTCACGGCGGGGCATTTTCATTGCGCTAAAGCTGTGGACTGATTAAACGCCCGAAGCCTTGGCTGCTGCCACGTCTTTGATGGACAGCTTGATACGGCCACGGTTGTCCACGTCCAGTACCAGCACTTCCACTTCCTGGCCTTCTTTCAGGATGTCGGTGACTTTCTCTACGCGAGCGTCGCTCAGCATCGAGATGTGTACCAGACCGTCCTTGCCCGGCAGGATGTTGACGAATGCGCCGAAGTCGACGATGCGCTCAACCTTGCCGACGTAGATCTTGCCGATCTCGGCTTCTGCAGTGATGCTCAGAACGCGCTGACGAGCAGCTTCTGCGGCATCCTTGGTTTCGCCGAAGATCTTGATCGAACCGTCGTCTTCGATGTCGATCGAAGCCTTGGTTTCTTCGCAGATCGCACGGATGGTCGCGCCACCTTTACCGATAACGTCACGGATCTTGTCGGTGTCGATCTTCATCGCGATCATGGTCGGAGCGTTGGCCGACAGTTCGGTACGCGACTGGACGATGATCTGGTTCATCTGGCCGAGGAAGTTCAGGCGCGCTTCCA